>DASQLG010000020.1:0-3684 GCA_035630115.1 Microbacterium sp.
GAGAATCGTAGGACCGATAATCTCGCGTGCCTAGCATGGAGGCATCAGGAACGAAGGAGTTCTCATGCCCGAGTCGCTCGCGCAGGCCATCGCCCGCGCCGGAAGCCCCGTCCGTCTCCTGCGCGACGCGCAGGCGCGGCCGACCGTCTTCCCCGTGACGCCCGAGTTCAGCAACTGGCGCTCGGAGCAGCAGGCGTGGCGCACGTCGGTCGCGCTGCTGGATCAGTCCCACCACATGACCGACCTGTTCATCACCGGACCCGATGCGCTCCGGCTGCTGACCGACGTGGGGGTCAACAGCTTCGCGAGCTTCCGCGTCGACCAGGCGAAGCAGTTCATCGCGGTCAATCACGAGGGTTACCTGATCGGCGATGCGATCCTGTTCCACCTCGCCGAGCAGTCGTTCGACCTCGTGGGGTGGCACATGGTGCTGGACTGGGTGCAGTACCACGGCGAGACCGGCGACTACGACGTGTCGTTCGAGCGCGACGCTTCGTCCGCGGTGAGGGAGGGCGACCCGAAGCTGTACCGCTACGAGATCCAGGGCCCCAACGCGCTCGCACTCATGGAGAAGGCAACCGGCGCCGAAGTGCCCCCCACGAAGTTCTTCGGCATGACCACGTTCACGATCGACGGCCTGCAGGTGCGGTCGCTGCGTCACGGCATGGCCGGTCAGCCCGGCTTCGAGCTGTTCGGACCGTGGGCCGAGGGGGAGCGCGTGCGCTCGGCGCTGCTCGCCGCCGGCGAGGGACTCGACCTGGTGCTGGTCGGATCGAAGGCCTATTCGTCGGCGAATCTCGAATCGGCGTGGGTTCCCTCCCCGCTCCCGGCCATCTACAGCGGCGAAGGCACCGACGCCTACCGCGAGTGGCTTCCGGCCGCGCGGGCCGGTTCACTCGCCGGCAGCGTGACCTCCGAGAACATCGAGGACTTCTACGTCACCCCGTACGACCTCGGCTACGGGCGCAGCGTCGCCTTCGATCACGACTTCATCGGCCGCGCCGCGCTCGAGCGCCACGCCGCCGCGCAGAAGCGGGTGAAGGTCACGCTGGTCTGGAACCCTGAGGACGTGGCTGCGGCGATGCGGTCGCTGTTCGAGCCCGGCATCCCGGCGAAGTACATCGACCTGCCCAAAGCCCGCTACGGCCAGCACCAGGTCGACCGCGTGATCAGCGACGGCCGGGACGTCGGCATCTCGCACGACGCCGGCTACATCACGAACGAGCACGCGTTCGTCTCGCTCGCGAGCGTCGAGAACGCGTACGCGGAGCCCGGAACCGAGGTCGAGGTCGTCTGGGGCGAGGAGCCCAACTCGCACAAGCCCGCGGTCGAGAAGCACCGTCAGGCCTCGATCCGCGTCACGGTGCAGCCCGCGCCGTACTCGGCATTCGCGCGGGAGGACTACCGCAAGAGCTGACGCTCGGCGGTTCTCACCGCCTTGCTGCGACGGATGGCGCAGCGAGGGGTGTCAGGCCAGCTCGCGCAGTGCGCCGATCACGCTGAGCAGGTGATCGCGCACGGCGCGCTCGGCCGCGTCGGGGTCGCGGGCGACGACGGCGTCGATGATCGCGGCATGCTCGAGAACCGACACCTTCGCGCGCTGCGGACGCGACGAGAGCTTGAACTGATGGCGCACGCTCTGCGCGTGCAGCCGGCCCAGCACCTCGGACGCGGTGGTGTGACGGCTCAGCACCCGAACCCGCTGGTCCAGCAGCTGGTTCAGGCGGGAGTACTCCACCAGGTCGCCCTCCGCGACGGCGTCGATCATGTCCTGACGCAGACGGCGGAACTCGGCGATCTGGTCGTCGGTGACGGATGCCGCGGTCTTCGCCGCGCACAGACCCTCGACACCGATCCGCACCTCGAGGATCTCGATCGCCTCGTCCAGCGAGATCGCCCGCACACGGGAGCCCTTGTTGGGGAGGCGCTCGACGAGTCCCTCGTTGGCGAGCTCGAGGAGGGCCGTCCGGACGGTCGCGCGGCTCGCGGCGAACGTGTCGCTGAGGTCGGCCTCGATCAGGCGCTGGTTCGGGGCGTACTCACCGCGCACGATGGCGCCGCGGATGACGTCGGTCACCCGCTCCTCGGATGCATCGGCGCCCGCGCCGGCGCCTTCGACGATCGTCGACATCGAGTCTCCTTCGGTTTGCCCGGCACAAGCTTTCAACCACTATTGTCAACAATATAGAGGCGAATGCCTCGGAAACGTGAGGTCGGCATGCGCGTGGCGGTCGTGGGACTGGGCGAGGCGGGAAGCATCTACGCCGCCGACCTCCCCGCGCGCGGGGCATCCGTCGTCGGCACAGACCTGCACGTCGCGCTCGCTCCGGCGAGCGTCGCACTCGCGGCGGGCATCCCCGAAGCCGTCCGCGGAGCAGATGTCGTCCTGAGTCTGGTCGGCGCGAGCTCCGCTGCATCCGTCCTCGACGAGGCCCTGCCGGCGATGCATGCCGCAAGCGTGTATGCCGACATGAACACGAGCGGACCCGAAGACAAGCGGCGCTTGGCGGCCGCGGCGGCCGGGCGCGGCATCCCGTTCGTCGATGTCGCGATCATGGCACCGGTGCCGCGCGCGCGCATCGACACCCCGCTGCTGCTCAGCGGCACGGGCGTTCCCCGGCTGCGTGCCCACCTCGAGCAGCTTCGCATTCCGGCGACGGACGTCGGAGCAGAGCCGGGAGCCGCCGCGCGCCTGAAGCTGCTGCGGAGCGTGTTCATGAAGGGGCTCGCGGCAGTAGTCGTGGAGAGCGTCACAGCCGCGGAGATCTTCGGCGCGGAGGACTGGCTCATCAATCAGATCGCCGCCGAGCTGGGTGGTTCGGGTCGCAGCGTCGTCGACCACCTCATCGACGGCACCACCAAGCACGCCGTCCGGCGGGAGGCCGAGATGCTCGAGGCGCGCGAGTTCCTCGCCTCGCTCGATGCCCCGCATCCGGTGACCGACGCGACCATCGAGTGGCTGCGCGCGATCGCGGGCAGGCGGGGTGGTCAGACGCCTGCTCGCTGAGCCTGTCGAAGCGTCGACCCTTCGACAAGCTCAGGGAGCGACCGGGAGCTCAGGGGCGACTCTTGCGTCGAGCCGGCTTACGCGTCGGCCCAGACGTCGGCGGCGACGGCGACCGTCTCCTCGATCTTGGCCCACTGCTCGGCCTCGGTGAGGATGTTGCCCTCCTCGGTAGAGGCGAAGCCGCACTGCGGGCTCAGCGCCAGCTGGTCGAGCGGCGCGATCGCCGATGCTTCGTCGATGCGGCGCTTGAGTCCGTCGATGTCTTCGAGGGTGCCGGACTTCGTGGTGACCAGGCCCAGCTCGACCACCTTGTCACCCTTCGGCAGGAACCGCAGGGGCTCGAAGCCGCCGGCCCGCTCGCTGTCGTACTCGAGGAAGTATCCGTCGAACGCGGTCTCGCCCAGCAGCTGCTCGGCAACCGGCTCATAGCCGCCCGACGAAATCCACGTCGAGCGGAAGTTGCCGCGGCACACATGCGTCGTGATCACCATGTCGGCCGGCTTGTCTCGCAGTGACGCGTTGATCAGCGACGCGTACCGCTCGGCGAGATGATCGGTGCGGATGCCGCGCTCGGCCGCCTTCGCGAGCTCCACGTCCGAGCAGAGGTACGCCCAGGCGGTGTCGTCGAACTGGAGGTACCGGCATCCGGCGTCGTAGAACGCCTGCACGGCGGCGCG
>DASQLG010000021.1:0-23179 GCA_035630115.1 Microbacterium sp.
CGGTCATCGCGATCGCGGTGGTGACCGCGGGCACGGTGCTGCGCGGCTTCGCGAGCGATTCCGTAACCCTGCTTCTCGGCACGTCGCTGATCTTCGCGGCCGTCGGAGTGGGCAACATCCTTCTCCCGCCGCTCGTGCGGACGTACTTCCCCGATCGCATCGGGCTCATGACCACCATCTACACGACGACCATGGCCGTCGCCTCCTTCCTTCCTCCGCTGGTCGCCGTTCCGGTCGCCGATGCGTCCAGCTGGCGGTTCTCGCTCGGTCTGTGGGCCATGTTCGCCGCGATCGCGCTCATCCCCTGGATCGCGATGCTCGTGCGGGAGAGGGCGAGAACCGCTGACGAGGATATCGAGCCGCCCAACCCGCGGGTCTTCGGGCGCATGTGGCGGATCCCGCTCGCGTGGGCCCTGGCGGTCGGCTTCCTCGCCGCCGGCACGATCGCGTACACGTCGTTCGCCTGGCTGCCGCAGCTGCTGGTCGACACCGCCGGCGTCACGCCCGCCGCCGCGGGTGCGCTGCTCTCGCTTTTCGCCGCCATGGGCCTGCCCGCTTCTCTGGTCGTGCCCCTCCTGGTGACGCGGTATCACGCGACCCGGGTGCTGTTCGCAGTCGCGGTGACGTGCGGTCTGACGGGTCTCGCGGGGCTGCTGTTCGCTCCGGAGGCCGCGCCGTGGCTGTGGGTCGCCCTGATCGGGCTCGAGCCGCTGCTGTTCCCGCTGACCCTCGTGCTGCTCGGACTGCGCACGCGGACGCACGAGGGATCGGTCGCCCTGAGTGGCTTCGTGCAGAGCATCGGCTACGGGATCGTCGCGCTCTTTCCGGTCGGCATCGGCCTGCTGCACGGTGCGACCGGATCATGGACCTGGCCGATCATCGTGCTCGCGGGAGTGGTCGCGGCGGCGATGCCCGCGGGAGTGGTCGTCGCCCGTCGCGTCACGATCGAGGACGAATGGGAGCGCCGGTACGGGGCGTGGTGAACGCGGGGACTCCCAGGAACTTCGCGATATATCGTGTTAGCGTCGCGGCATGCACCCTGACTCCCTGCCCCGCCATGCAGATCAGGCCGCCGCATGGGGCGGGCAGCACCTCTCGAATGACCTCGAGCGCACGGTCCGTGCCGAGATCGCCGAGGGTGAGCGCCCCGATCACGCGGTGCGGCGGATGCTGCGCCGCGCGCGTGCGTGGGTGTCGCGGTACCCGGGGCTTGAGCACGCCTACCGCGTGGTCGTGGGCATCCTGGGCGGCACGCTGAGCGTGATCGGTCTTCTGCTCGTGCCGCTGCCCGGACCCGGGTGGCTCGTCGTCTTCCTCGGGCTCGCGGTGCTCGGCACCGAGTTCCGCTGGGCCCAGCGCATCGCGGTGTGGCTCAAGCGCCAGCTGCGCCGCTTCTGGGCGTGGTGGAAGGCTCGGCGCGCGCAGCGCGACGCGCAGGGCACCACGACATAGCGAGCACGCCCGTTCCGGGCGCGACGAAGCAAAGGACTATGCCTTCTCTTCCTCGTACTCGTCTGCGTACTGGTCCGCCCACTTGTCGACGTACTGCTCATCGTCCGGGTGACCGAGTTCCTTCTCCAGTGCGGAGTAGTTGACTGTCGGGCTGTAGGACTTGAGTTCGCGCGCGATCTTGGTGTGCTTCGCCTTCTGACGGCCACGCCCCATGCGAGACCCCCTCATTTCTGAGTCGCGGGCGGTGCGGGGGCAGTCCGCCGCGTCAACCCGGGCATTCACGAAACCGGCTCGAGGCCGGTAAGAGTAGCATTCAGGATAACACGGAGCCCCTGGTCGCTGACCGCTCCGACCCGGCACCGAAAGGGCGATAACGCATGTCGAATGACGCACCCGAGAGCACTCCCGGAGTGGATGCCGCGGACGCTCCGGCGCCCGTCGACCCGGCTGAGGCCAAGGCGCTGCACGGTGCCGTGCTCGTCGGGGTGGTGCCCGGGCTGCCCACCCGAGTGGTCAAGGAGGCCGGGCGCTACGCCAAGCTCCTGCAGGCGCCTCTCGTGGTCGTGCACGTCGACGTCACGCGGTTCGTCACGTACGAGGATCCGGACGGCTACGTGCACTCCGCGCCGATCGACATCAACGTCGCCGCGGGGGAGAGCGACCTGGCGATCGTCGAGGCCGAAGCGGGGAGGATCCTCGACGGGCACGAGCTGGACTGGAGCGTGCGCCAGCTGGTCGGCGACCCGGCCATGGCGATGAAGCACCTCGCCGATCAGGTCGACGCGAAGCTGCTCGTCGTCGGCACGCGCAAGCGCGGCCTGGGCGAATCGATCCGCGAGTTCTTCACGGGCTCGGTCGCCGCGCGCCTCGCTCACCGGCAGCAGCGGCCGATCCTCGTCGTGCCGCTGGGCGAGCCCGTGCCGGACGACGAGGAGATCTGGCCGGCTTGACGCCAGGCGCCACACGACACGCCGAGACTGCATAGGGTGGTCGAGACTGCAGGGTTTACCTGCTGTCTGGTCTGCCCCATGCAGTCTCGGCGAGCAAAGACGGCGACGGACCGGAGGACGGGGTCAACCCCGCAGTGCTCGGGTGATGTCGCGCGCGATGCCGTCGAGCGCGGTCGCGAGGTCGTCGACGACGGATGCCGCCAGCTCGCCGCCCCGCGCCACGTGCGAGCGCAGGTCGGTGCGCACCTGCGCGCGGAACTCGTTCATCGCGGCATCCGCACGATGCACCTGCTCACGGCTGGCCGTGCGCGGGTCATCGCCCGGAGGAGTCTGGTTCGCGGTGGCCCGCTCGTCGCGGGTCGCCGCGGCCAGGTCGGCGCGCAGGCTCTTCATCGCCTCGCGCACGCTGCCGCGCACCTCGTCGGCGATCAGGCGCACCGAGTCGGTGAGACCCGCCTCGATGCCCTCGAGATCGCCCGCGCGTGCGGCCACTTCGGCGCGTCCGGCATCCGTGATCTCGTAGACGGTCTTGCGGCCGTCGACGGACTTCGTGACGAGGCCCTCCTCCTCGAGCTTCGCGAGGCGGGGGTAGATCGTGCCGGCACTGGGCGTGTATGTGCCGCCCGTGCGGTCCGAGAGCGCCTGCATGATGTCGTAGCCGTGGCGCGGCCCCTCATCGAGCAGGCTCAGCAGGTACAGGCGCAGGTCGCCGTGCGAGAAGACGGGAGCCATCACCACTCCGCCTCCGCATCGGTTCCGGCCGCCGCACTCGGCGGTGCCGGCGTGATCGGAGCGTCGGTGGGTGCCCCGGTCCGGCGCAGCACGGTGACATCGCCCGAGACGGAGTTGGCGCGCACGTCGACGAAGGAGCCGCTGAGCTCGCCCACGGATCCGCTGAAGTTCGTGGTCGGACCGGTGCCCTGACCCGAGCGCACGACTCCGTCGACCTGAACGCGGCCGCTGACGCTGCGCACGACGTAGTTGGCGGGCAGGCCGTCGTCCAGCCGCACGGTGGCGTTGCCGCTGACCGTGTTGAGACCGACCTGGTGTGCTTCGCCGGTCGAATCGACGAGCATGGCGCCCGAAACCGTGTCGATGGCCGCCTTGCGGAGGGTACCGGTGGCCGCGACGTCGCCTGAGACGCTGTTGGCGCTGAGCGCGCCGACGAGCCCCCGGATCTGGACGTCACCCGAGACCGCGTTGACCGTGAGGTCGCCGGTGAGCCCGTCGACGATGATGTCGCCGGAGACGGTGTTGAGGCGGGTGTCGTGACGGATGCCGGAGACCAGCGCGCTCGCGCTGACCACGCCGAGGTTGAGCGCCACCTCGCGGGGGACGGCGACGCTGATCTCGGCCTTGGGGCCCCCCGCGCCGAAGTTGCGGAACACTTCGAGGAAGTTGTCCCATCGCAGCTGCGGGTGATCGATCTCGACGACATCGCCGGTCACCTCGATGCGGAGGTCCTTGATGGTGACGCCGTGCACCTCGATGCGAGCGCCGGGCTCGTCGTGCCCGATGACGTCGATCTGACCTCCGACGAGGCCGATCTTGAGCTTGCGCACGGTCTCGATGTCGATGACGCGCGTTTCGCCGGGGTGGATGATCCACTTCTCGAGGGTCATTGGGTGCTCCAGACTTCTTGGTTCTCGATCGCGATATATCGTGATGAACAGGATAACACGATATATCGCGAATGGATCATACCCAGCTTGACATTGACGCTGCGTCAACCTCTATCGTCGAAGACATCGCCGCACGGAAGGAGGCAGACATGGGCACCGAGGAATGGTCGATCCAGCAGATCGCGAAGATCGCCGGCACGACCAGCCGTACGCTGCGCCATTACGGCGACCTCGGGCTGCTGCCACCGTCGAGCATCGGGCACAACGGCTACCGCCACTATGACGGCGACGCCCTTGTGCGCCTGCAGCGGATCCTGCTCCTGCGCGACCTCGGGCTCGGACTGCCGCAGATCGGCGAAGTGCTCGACCGCGAGTCCTCGCAGGAGGAGGCGCTGACGGGCCACCTCGCGTGGCTCCGGCAGGAGCAGGACCGGCTGGAACGGCAGATCGTGTCGGTCCAGCTCACCATCGAGGCATTGAGAGGAGGTGAACGACTCATGGCTGAAGACATGTTCGACGGCTTCGACCACACGCAGTACAAAGACGAGGTCGAGCAGCGCTGGGGCAAGAAGGCCTACGCCGACAGCGACCGCTGGTGGCGCGGGATGAGTGCCGACGAGAAGGCAGCGTGGCGAAAGCGCGCTTCCGACCTGACGCTCGACTGGGTCACGGCGGCCGGAGCGGGCGTCGCACCCGACAGCCCCGAGGCGACGGCTCTTGCCCGCCGCCACGTGGAGTGGCTGACCGGCATCCCGGGAACGCCCACGGCGGTTCCCGGCGGCGAAGCGAAGGCGTACGTCATCGGTCTCGGCGAGATGTACGTCGCCGACGAGCGCTTCGGCGTCAACTACGGCGGCACGGCCGGCGCGGAGTTCGTCCGCGACGCGCTCCGCGTCTACGCGGAGGCGAACCTGTAGCGCGAGTGCGCGTTGACGGATGCCGCGTCCCGACGAGAGTCAGGGGCGCGGCATCCGTCAACTGTGTGCAGCGGCGGTCCCGGTCTCGATCGGCGGACGGTCGCGCCACCCGGGTTCGAGGTCGAGCACGCCGGCGCGGGCGGCATCCAGCGCCGCCGAGACCGCACCGACGCAGACCACGTCGCCGCCGAGTTCCGATGCGACGAGCTCGGGAGCGGGCAGGTCGAGCTCGAGCGGCAGCGATGCGCGCGCCGCCTCGACCAGATCGGCGGCATCCTCTGGTGCCATGCCCGACAGGACCACGCGGCGCGGGTCGAACAGGCTGCCGAAGACGCCGGCGACGATGCTGAGCACCCTGCCCGCCCGCGCGACGAGATGCTCAGCGTCCGGGTCGCCCGCCCGGGCGAGGGCGAGCACTTCTCTGCCGTCGCTCGCCGCAGGCCAGGACTCCTCCAGCGCACCATCGCGCGAGAACTCGCCGGAGAGGATCGCCTCCTGCGCCCACCGGCTGATCCGGACAGTGAGGCCGCCGGCATCCTCGACACCGACGACATGATCGAAGGCCACCATCTCGGCGACTCCGCCGTGCGCCCCACGCAGCAGGCTGCCGTCCACGACCGCTCCGGCCCCGAGGAACTCGCCACTGAGGAGCGTGACGAAGTCGCGTACGCCGACCGCGGCGCCGACCGAGCCCTCGGCGACCGCCGCGAGCGAGGCATCGTTCTCCACCCGGACCAAGGGCGCCCACGTGCCGAACAACTCGGTGAGATTCGGATTCATGCGACGCCAGAACCCGTTGCGGTGCGGCGGGGAGGCGCCGGCGGAGTCGACCGGCGCCGGGACGCCGGCGCAGAGGGCGAGGACGTCGTCACGCGTACGGCCCGCCGCGCGCAGGGCGTCATCGACGGCCGAGGTGGCCGCCGCACGCCGCTCGTCGGGGGAGTCGTGGTCGAGGTCTGTGGCGGTGCGCTCGAGGGCGAGGATCTCGCCGCGCAGGTCGGCGACCGCCGTCAGGATGTGGGCCGGTCCGACATCGGTGCCCACGACGACCGCCGCGTCGGCGCGGAGTTCGAACCGCCGGGCGGGGCGGCCCTTCTGGTAATCGCCCCCCGCGCGTGCATTCGGAAGCTCGTGAACGAGCCCGCGCGCGACCAGCTCGTCGATCACGTCGATCGTCGTCGACCTCGTGAGCCCGACGACCGCCATAGCGTCGGTCGCGGTGAAGGCGCCGGTCTCCCACGCGTAACCCAGAACGGCGTCCAGGCTCGCCCGGCGCGCAGATCCGGGAGCTGGAGTCGGTGGAGTCAACGGTATTGACCTTTCAGCTCGTTCCATGCATTATGGTGCAAACGCACTTGATTCGAAGTCTAAATCTAATATTCGAAGCAAGCCGCGCATCGATGATGATGATCGAGAGGACAGCGACGTGGCTGGTACATCCCGACGAATGCGGAGGCCGGTCTCGTCCGCCCTCGCACTCGGACTCCTCGGCTCGTTACTGGGCACCCTTCTGGTCGGCTGCTCGGCGGACGGGCGCGAGACCATCCGCTTCACGTTCAGCAAGCGAGAGGCGCTCGAGTTCATGAACCAGCTGGTCGCCGACTACAACGCCTCTCAGAACGCCGTTCGCGTCGAGATGGACACCTCGGGAGTGGACGTCGTGTCTGCGAGCTTCGTGCGGGGAAACCCTCCCGACATCATGCTCGCCAACTACAACTTCGAAGTCGCGCGTTTCGTGCAGCGGTGCGCACTCAGCGACTTGTCGGGCACGGATGCCGCTGCCACGGTGCGCGATGACCTGCAGCCGCTGCTGGATCAGTACGGCAGCTGCGAGGGCCGCATCAGCGCCCTGCCGTACTCGGTGATGGCCGCCTCGGTGATCTACAACAAAGAGACCTTCGCCGAGAACGACCTCGAAGTGCCCGAGACGTGGAGCGAGCTGCTTGAGGTGTGCGACACGCTCCAAGCCGCCGGAGTCACCCCGTTCTATGCGACGTTCAAAGATGACTGGACGGTCGGCCAGGGCTGGTACGACTACTCGGTCGGGGGTTCGCTCGATGTCCTGGAGTTCTTCGAAGGCATGTATGCGGAAGGCACCGCGGTCGGTTCCGACTCGGCCGTGTCGTTCCAGAAGGACTTCGCCGAGCCCATGGACAAGATGACAGAGCTGACCGAGAACTACGTCAATGAGGACGCGCCCAGCCGCGGCTACGGCGACGGCAACCTCGCGTTCGGCGAGGGTGCGGCGGCGATGTACCTGCAAGGGCCGTGGGCGTTCGGCGAGATCGCCAAGACCGCGCCCGACCTCGAGCTCGGCACCTTTCCGCTGCCCGTGACTGAGGACGCTTCCGATCTCGCGATCCGGGTCAACATGGATCTTGCGGCGATGATCCCGGAGGAATCCGCCCACCAGGACGCGGCTCGCGATTTCCTGGAGTACCTCTACCTGCCCGAGAACATCGAGGCGTACAACGAGTCCCAGCTGGGTTTCACCCCGACGGACGATGCACCGGCCCCCGACGACCCGCGCATCGAGGGAATGACCGAGTACTACGAGGACGGTCGCGTCTATCAGGGCCCGTCCGTGCTGGTCCCCCGGACCATGCCGATCTTCAACTACGCGCAGGCGATGGTACTCGGTGCGGATACGTCACGGGTGCTGCGCACGATGGATGCGGATTGGGCGCGGATCGCCTTCCGCGCACCGATTGTGACGAGTGAGACGAAGGAGTCCGCAGGATGAGCACGACCACCACCATCGTCACCCAAGGTGACCCGGCGACGCGGCGGAGCGCCCGTCGCGTGGAGCCGATCTACTATCTGTTCCTTTTGCCCAGTCTGGTGCTGTTCACCCTGGCTATCACGGTCCCGGGAATCATCGGCATCTTCTTCAGCTTCACCGATTCCATCGGCATCGGCGAGTGGAGCTTCAACGGTCTCACCAACTACATCGCCCTGTTCAGCGACCCCGCGATCCTGCAGAGCTACTTGTTCACCTTCGGGTTCGCGATCGCCACCGTCATCGTCGTCAACATCGTGGCGTTCCTGCTCGCGGTCGGGCTGACCGCCCGCATCCGGATCAAGACCGGCTTGCGAACGATCTTCGTGATCCCCATGGTGATCTCGGGCATCATCATCGCCTACGTCTTCAATTTCCTCTTCTCCAACTCGGTGCCGGCGGCTGCCGGCGCCCTCGGGATCCCGTTCCTGCAGACGAGCCTGCTCGCCAATCCCGACCTTGCGTGGGTTGCGATCGTGATCGTGACGGCCTGGCAGGCGATCCCCGGCACGCTGCTGATCTACATCGCGGGTTTGCTTTCGATTCCGGGGGAGGTATACGAAGCGGCTGATATCGACGGCGCGTCGAAGCTTCAGCAGCTGTTGCGGATCACGCTCCCCCTGGTCTCGGGGTACGTGGTGATCAATGTGATCCTCGGCTTCAAAGGCTTCCTGAACGCCTACGACATCATCGTCGGCCTCACTAACGGCGGGCCGGGGACCGCCACGCGCAGTATCGCCATGACGATCATCGCCGGCTTCAACGGCGGCGACTACGCCTACCAGATGGCCAATGCGACCATCTTCTTCATCGTGGCTGTGCTCATCTCGATCCTGCAGCTCTCGCTCACGCGCGGAAGGAATCAGTTCTCATCATGACCAGCACCAGCCAGCCGGCGCTCGCGTTCGAGCAGGCAGACGTCTCCGTCGGTCTGCAGAAGACACGTTCGACCAACCGCCGCACGCTCAGCGAGCGGGTGAACTGGTCAGCGACGATCATCCTCATCCTGTGCTGCGTGACCGTTCTGCTCCCGCTCTACGTCACGATCTCGATGGCGTTCAAGACGACGGGTCAGGCGGTCGACGGCAACGCCTTCTCGCTGCCGGCGCCGTTCAGCATCGATGGGTTCGTCCAGGCGTGGAATCTGACGAAGTTCCCGGTCGGCGCGGCCATCTCCCTGTTCGTGACGGCGGGCACCGTCATCGCGACGATCATCCTGGCTGCGTTCGCGTCGTACGCGATCGTGCGCAACTGGGACAGGCGGCTGTTCCGCTACTCGTTCTTCTACCTGCTCGCGGCGATGTTCATCCCCTTCCCCGTCGTCGCGCTCCCGCAGATCCAGTTGACGGGACGCGTCGGACTGGACAACCCGTTCGGCGTCATCATCCTCGCGACCATGTTCCAGCTGAGCTTCAGCGTGCTGCTGTTCACCGCCTTCCTGCGGTCGATCCCGCTCGAATTGGAGGAAAGCGCCCGCATCGACGGAGCGTCGACGTGGCAGACGTTCTGGCACATGATCTTTCCGCTGCTGGCTCCGATGAGCGCGACGGTCGGCATCTTCGCGTTCCTGTACGCGTGGAACGACTTCATGATGCCTTCGCTGATCATCTCCGACCCCGCGATGCAGACCCTGCCGGTGCGGCAGAACCTGTTCCAGACGCAATTCAGCAACAACTACAACGTCTCCTTCGCGTCCTACCTCATGGCGATGGCTCCCGCGATCATCGTCTACCTGTTCACCCAGCGCTGGGTGATGGAAGGCGTGACCCAGGGTGCGGTCAAGGGCTGACGCCTGCGGCACCCTCCACACCGAACGAAAGGAAACCGGTCTGTCGTGACCACCTCAATGCGCTCCGCCGTCGCCGCTTCACCCGAGCACGACCTCGAGGTCCCCGAGTGGTGGCGCCAAGCGGCCGTCTACCAGATCTATCCGCGGAGCTTCGCGGATCGCAATGGCGACGGTCTGGGAGACATCCCCGGGATCACCTCGCGCGTGCCGTATCTGGCCGAACTCGGCATCGACGCGGTGTGGCTGAGCCCGTTCTACCCGTCCGAACTCGCCGATGGAGGCTACGACGTCGCGGACTACCGCAACGTCGACCCGCGCCTCGGGACGCTGGAGGACTTCGACGAGCTTGTGGCGGCGCTTCACGCGGAAGGCATCCGCGTCATCGTGGACATCGTGCCGAACCACACCTCGGATCAGCACGAGTGGTTCCAGGAGGCACTCGTGGCGGGCCGCGGGTCCGCGGCCCGGGACCGCTACATCTTCCGGGAAGGCACCGGGCCCGACGGCGTGGAGCCTCCCACCGACTGGGACTCGCTGTTCGGCGGATCGGCATGGGAGCGGGTGGCCGATGGGCAGTGGTATCTCCACCACTTCGCCGTCGAGCAGCCCGATCTGAACTGGTCGAATCGCGCGGTGCGCGACGACTTCGTTCAGACCCTGCGGTTCTGGTCGGATCGCGGGGTCGACGGCTTCCGGATCGACGTCGCGCACATGCTCACGAAGGACCTCACCGAGCCCCTGCCATCGCAGGCGGAGCTCGATGCCTGGCCCCGTGATGGGCTTCACCCCACGGTTGATCGTGACGACGTGCACGAGGTGTATGCGGAGTGGCGGGCGGTGTTCGACTCCTACGACCCGCCGCGCACCGCCGTGGCGGAGGCATGGGTCGACCCGTCTCGCGTTCCGCTGTACGCCAGCGCCGAGAGTCTCGGTCAGGCGTTCAACTTCGAACTCCTCCAAGCCGACTTCGACGCGGCCCAGTTCCGTCGCATCGTGGCCGACAATCTCGCGCTGGCCGCACAGTCGGGGTCGTCGACCACCTGGGTCCTCTCCAACCACGACGTCGTCCGGCACGCGACGCGCTACGGCCTGCCGCATCCGGATCGCGACGCCGACGGACGGCCCGCGCGCAAGCACGGTGCCGAGTGGCTGCTGTCGGGGGGCGCGCAGCCGGCACTCGACCGTGTTCGGGGACTGCGGCGCGCGCGGGCGGCCGCACTCCTGGTGCTGGGCCTGCCGGGCTCCGCGTACCTCTACCAGGGCGAGGAGCTGGGGCTGCACGAGGTGGTCGAGCTCGCCGATGAGGATCGACAGGATCCCACCTTCTTCCGCAGTCCCGGCCTGGACATCGGGCGGGACGGATGCCGCGTCCCGCTGCCGTGGGCGCGCGAGGGCAGCTCCTTCGGCTTCGGCAGCGATGGAGCCCACCTGCCCCAGCCGGCCTGGTTCGGAGCCGCCTCGGTGGAGGCGCAAGAAGGCGACGACGACTCGACGCTCACGCTCTACCGCCGGGCCCTCGCGCTGCGCCACGAACTGCAGTCGGGGGAGGAGCTCACGTGGGTCGAAACCGGCAGAGAAGATGTCCTGTGGTTCACACGGCCGAACGGGTGGTCGGTCGTGACCAACTTCGGCACGGACCCGTTCGAGCTCGACAGCAGCGCGGACGCGGTGCTCGCCAGCACGAATGCTCCGGGGAGAGTCCTGCCGGGCGAGTCGACTATCTGGCTCGGCGCACGCTGAGGCAGGTCTGCGCGCCGGCGGGCGGGAAATGAAGGATGCCGCACCCCGACGAGAGTCGGGGCGCGGCATCCAAGCTCCGGGGGGAGCGGGTCAGCACGTGGCTGACACGTCTATCAGGCGCGGCGGTTGCCGCTGATGACTCGGAACAAGAACACGATCAGGGCGATGACGCCGACGATGAGCGCGACCCACAGGAGCCACTGCAGGGCGCTGTTCAGCCCACCGACGATCGCGAGGATGACCGCGATGACGATGATGATGATGAGGGCGAGGTTCATGGGAGCATTCTCCTTCTGTCGCCGGATTGCGAGTTGTAGCGCGACCCGGATGCCTCGGGGGGCACGGATACGAGAATGGCACTGCCTGGCAGTCTCCGGGGAGGGGGTTGACGCGCGATCGTCGGCGGTGATACGCGGGTTTCGGCGGACATTCGGTGCTATCGGCGCCGTCGGGACCTGTCAACCCCCTCGGTCGCAACGGGCGGTCGCCGTACCGTCAAGGCACACCAGGGCCGGACCGGACCGAGGAGGAGACCATGCCGGGTGGACGCGGGTCGAGCACCCTGAAGAATCCCAAGCTGTACGAAGACCTGCGCGACGAAGGGGCTTCCAAAGAGAAGGCTGCGCGCATCTCCAACGCCGCCGCGCGCGACGGCAGCAAGGCCGTCGGGCGTCGCGGCGGAAAAGCCGGCGACTACGACGACTGGACCGTCCCGAAACTGCGCGAGCGCGCAAAAGAACTGGGACTGACCGGATACTCCGGCAAACGCAAGGCAGAGCTGATCAGGATGCTGCGCAACCACTGACCCACCGGTCTCGAACGCACCAGCCCTGAACGCACCCGCCTCGAACGCACCAAGAAAGACGACGTGGCAAGACTGGTCCGGGTGCGCCCGGGAGAAGACCCGGGGTTTCGCCGCGTGCGGTCGGGCAGCGGATTCCGCTACGTGGACGCCCAGGGGGCGGCGGCACCGCCGGCCGATCGGCAGCGCATCCACGATCTGGTGATCCCGCCCGCGTGGGAGGACGTGTGGATCGCCGTCGAGCCCTTGGCGCACATTCAGGCGGTCGGCGTCGACGATGCCGGGAGGCGCCAGTATCTCTATCACCCGCGCTGGCGCGAGCGCCGTGACCGCCGCAAGTTCTCGCGCGCGCTCGAGCTCGCCGCCGCGCTTCCCCGCGCCCGCGGTCGGGTGACGACGGCCCTCCGGCGCGACGAGCTCGACCGCGAGCGGGTTCTCGCCGCATCCTTCCGCCTCCTAGACGAAGGTGCGCCGCGCATCGGGTCGGCGCGCTACCTCGAGCAGCACGGCAGCCGCGGGCTGACGACGCTGCAGCGACGCGACGCCACCGTCGCGGCATCCGTCATCACGCTCTCCTTCCCCGGCAAGAGCGGCAAGCGCGCACTCATCGAGATCGACGACGAGGATCTCGCGGTGGTCATGGGCGAGCTGAGCGCGGGCAGGCCGCGCTCGCCGCTTCTGTCGTATCGCCGCGGCGGCCGGCGTGTGCCTCTCACGCCGGCCGACGTGAACTCCCACGTCCGTTCGCTGACCGGAGGCGCCTTCACGGCGAAGGACTTCCGCACGCTGCGCGGCACGATCATGGCCGCGGAGGCGCTCGCGCGCATCGGCACGGTCGACACTGCCCGTGACCGCAAGCGCGCGGAGACGCTCGCCGTGCGGGCCACCGCCGAAGCGCTCGGCAACACTCCCGCGGTCGCCCGGAGCAGCTACATCGACCCTGCCGTCTTCAAGGCGTACGACCGCGGACGGCTGCTCGAACTTGGCGTCTCACCCGAGTCCGCCATCCAGCGCCTGCTCGTCGGCTGACCGCTCTCGCGCCCACCCCCGCCTCTCCACTTGGCCTGAATGGCCAGGGAATAGGGTGAGGGGCGTGCTCCGACCCCCCGTCTTCCGTGCGCGCATGCTGGGGGTCGTCGTGGCCGGAGGAGTCATCGGCGTCGCACTCCGTGAGCTGCTTCTCCTGCCTTTCGGGACGGATGCCGCTACCTCCGAGACCGCGCTCGTCGTGCCCGCCGTGACGATGGGCGTCAACGTCGTCGGCTCGCTCCTCCTCGGTATCGTCATCGGATCGCTCGAGGACCGGCATCCGCTGGTCCGGGCGTTCCTCGGCACCGGCCTCCTCGGCGGCTTCACCACGTACAGCGCGTTCGCCCTGCAGACCGCGACTCTGCTCGGGTCGTTCCCCATCGCGGGCGCCGCACTCGCTGTGGTCTCGGTGCTGCTGGGCCTCGCGGCGGCGGCGATCGGACTGCGGCTGGCGACCCACCGGCCGAAGGTGACCGGATGAACCTCTGGGTCTTCCTCGCGACGGCACTCGCGGGGGGCATCGGCGCGGGTCTGCGCTACCTCGTCGACGTGCTCGTGATCGGATCCCGGACCAGCCGCCTTCCCTTCGGAATCCTGATCGTGAATGTCACCGGCTCCTTCGCGCTGGGGGTGCTCGCGGGGCTGGGCGCGGGCGTGGTCGACACCGATGCCGCCTGGATCGTCGGCGTCGGTCTTCTCGGCGGGTACACGACCTTCAGCACCGTCTCGGCGGAGTCGGTGCTGCTCCAGCAGAACGGCGAGGCGCGGCGCGGGTGGCTCAACGTCGCCGGCACGCTCGTCCTCGGCGTCGCCGCTGCCGCGGCCGGACTCGCGGTCGGGCGCCTGTTCTGACACATCCGCGGGACTGATTCCGCCGCGGATTCACGGCGAACGCGAGGTTTTCCGCATGGGATACTGAGACCCCGATACATTCGCGTATCCGCCGCGGGGCACCCGCGCGGCATCCGACCCGGCGCTTCGCCCGGGCATCCCACCGCACCACAGCTAAGGCCACCGTGTCGAATCTCGCCGTCCTGAGCCTCAAGAACCGCGCGCTCATCGCCCTCATCACGATCGTCGCGGCCGTGTTCGGAGGGCTCGCGCTCACGAGCCTCAAGCAGGAGCTGATCCCGTCGATCGAGTTCCCGCAGCTCGTCGTCGTCTCCAGCTACCCGGGTGCGTCACCGGAGGTGGTCAGCAACGACGTATCGGTGCCCATCGAGACGGCGATCCAGGGCGTTTCCGGTCTGGAATCGACGTCGGCGACGAGCACCACGAACGCGTCGATCATCCAGGCGTCGTTCACGTACGGCACCAACCTCGCCACGGCCGAGCAGAAGATCACGCAGGCGATCAACCGGATCGAGAGCCAGCTGCCGGAGGGCGTCGAGCCGAACGTGATCTCGGCCAGCATCGACGACTTTCCCGTGATCCAGCTCGCGGTGACGGGCTACGACGATGAGGAGTCGATCCAGGCGCAGCTCGAGTCGACGGTCGTTCCCGAGATCGAGGACGTCGCCGGTGTCAACGCCGCCTCGATCGTCGGTGGGGTGGGCCAGCGCGTCACGATCACACCCGACCAGGAGGCCCTGGCCGAGGCGGGCTATTCGCAGCAGGACATCCGCGACGCGCTCGACCAGAACGGAGTGCTGTTCCCGGGCGGTGAGATCACCGAGAACGACGAGACCCTCACCGTGCAGACCGGCTCGAAGATCACCTCGGTCGATGAGATCGCGGCACTGCCGCTCGTGCCGTCGGATGCGGCCCAGTTCGCATCGGGCGCGGTCACGATCGCCGACGTCGCGACCGTCGAGCAGAACCAGGACCCGATCACCACGATCTCCCGCGTGGACGGGCAGCCCGCACTCACCATCGCGGTCACCAAGCTTCCGGCCGCCAACACGGTCGACGTGTCACGCGGTGTTCTGGCCGTGCTGCCGGATCTCGAGGACAGCCTCGGCGGCGCCACCTTCACGGTCGTCTTCGACCAGGCGCCCTACATCCAGGAGTCGATCGACACCCTGGCCAAGGAGGGGCTGCTCGGCCTGTTCTTCGCCGTGCTCGTCATCCTGGTGTTCCTCATGTCGGTGCGGGCGACGCTCGTCACGGCGATCTCGATTCCGACGAGCGTCCTGATCACCTTCATCGGCATCCAGACGTTCGGCTATTCGCTCAACATCCTCACCCTCGGTGCGCTCACGATCTCGATCGGCCGCGTGGTCGACGACTCGATCGTCGTGATCGAGAACATCAAGCGCCACTACGTCGGTGACGCGCAGAAGCTGCCCTCGATCCTGCGTGCGGTGCGCGAAGTGGCCTCGGCGATCACCGCCTCCACCATCACGACCGTCGCGGTCTTCCTCCCGATCGCCTTCGTCGGTGACGTCACGGGCGAGCTGTTCCGTCCGTTCGCGCTGACCGTCACCATCGCGATGACGGCATCCCTCTTCGTGGCGCTCACGATCGTGCCGGTGCTCGCCTACTGGTTCCTGCGTCCGGGCAAGCCGATCCTCGATGCGCAGGGCCGAGAGGTCGACGCCGAGGACCCCACGGCTCCGCCCAGCCGCCTGCAGAAGTCCTATCTGCCGATCCTGCGGTGGACGCTGCAGCACTCCTGGGTCACGCTCCTGCTTGCGGTGCTCGTCCTGGTCGGAACGGCCGCTGCCGCTCCGTTCATGAAGACGAACTTCCTCGGCGACTCGGGCCAGAACACCTTCACGATGACGCAGGAGATCGGCGCGGCGCCGAGCCTGGAAGCCGAGGATGCGGCATCCGAACAGGTCGAGGCCGTGCTGCTGGACATCGAGGGCATCGAGACCGTGCAGGTCTCGATCGGCTCGAGCGGTTCGGCGCTGCGCGACGCGTTCACCGGTGGCGGCAGCGGCATCACCTACTCGATCACCACCGACCCCGGGGTGGATCAGGTCGCGCTGCGCGAAGAGGTCCAGACCGCAGTCGCCGACCTCGAGGACGCCGGCACGATCACCGTGGCGGGCGGCGGGGGCGGATTCGGCTCGAGCGACATCGAGATCGACGTCACAGCACCGGACTCTGCGACGCTGGAAGAGGCGACGGATGCCGTCGTCGAGGCCGTCACCGGAGCCGACGGCATCGGTCAGGTCTCGAGCAACCTCTCGGCATCCCTGCCCTTCATCGCGGTCGTCGTCGACCGCGACAAGGCCGCGTCCCTGGGACTGTCCGAGGTCGCGGTCGGGGCGATCGTGTCCGGCGCGATGCAGCCGCAGAGCATCGGCGCGGTCGAGATCGACGACACGACGCTCACGGTCTACCTCGCCGCATCCCAGACCCCCGCCACGATCGACGAGCTGCGGATCCTCACCGTTCCCAGCGCGACCGGTCCGATCCCGCTCGAAGAGGTCGCCTCTGTCGAGGAGAGCGAAGGCCCGACATCCATCACGACCGAGGGCGGTCAGCGCACGGCGACGGTGACGGTGACGCCGTCCACCGACGACCTCACCGCGGCATCCGCCTCGGTGAACACGGCGCTCGCCGACGTCGAGCTGCCCGATGCGGCGGACGCCTCGCTCGGCGGAGTGATCTCCCAGCAGCAAGATGCCTTCACGCAGCTGGGCCTGGCTCTGCTCGCCGCGATCCTGATCGTGTACATCGTCATGGTGGCGACCTTCAAGTCGCTGCGCCAGCCGCTCCTGCTGCTGATCTCGGTGCCGTTCGCAGCGACCGGTGCAATCCTGCTGCAGATCATCACCGGTGTGCCGCTCGGAGTCGCCTCGCTGATCGGCGTGCTCATGCTGATCGGCATCGTGGTGACGAACGCGATCGTGCTGGTCGACCTCGTCAACCAGTACCGCACGAAGGGGCTCTCCGCCCAGGAGGCCACGATCGCGGGAGGATCACGGCGACTGCGCCCGATCCTCATGACCGCGCTCGCGACGATCTTCGCGCTCACTCCGATGGCCCTGGGAATCACCGGTCAGGGCGGATTCATCTCCCAGCCGCTTGCGATCGTGGTGATCGGTGGTCTCGTGTCGTCGACCGTTCTCACGCTGCTCGTGCTGCCCACGCTGTACAACCTCGTCGAGGGCGCGAAGGAGCGTCGCACCGCTCGGCGCGGGGACGGATCGGATGACGCGACCGGCACGCTCGAGCCGGCGCTCGTCGGCGCGGGTGCGGTCGGCGCCGCACAGCCGGTGCTCACGCGCCGCGAGCTGCGCGAGCGTGAGGCCGCTGCCGTGGTGCCGATCGCCGTAGCGGAGACCGACACCGCAGAGGCCCATGCCGATCCCCATGTCGATGCCGATGCCGATGCCGAGCCCGAGGGAGACGACAGCCCGGATCACCGCGCGTAGACCCGCGGCCCCCGTCGAGCGTCGGCGCTAGGTGCGGTCGACCTCGGTGCGGCCGCCACGCGCGCGGTGGTGTGCGAGGTCGGGTCGGTGCGAGGTGTCCGCGTGAACTGCGGTCCGCCGAGGATGCGGGGATCCGGCCGGGTGCGTCGCCGCACGGGATGCGGGGTGGGCGGGCAGATTCTCCCGGCCCGCGACCGCGACATGATCCGTCGAGACTCGCGGCGGCGACACGACGACCGTGCGGTGCATGCTGCCGGTGCGCGTCGGGTCGGGGCGGGCAGGCTCGTCGGCCGGCCGCCCGATGGTACGCGCGAAGAGCAGCAGCCACCAGAAGACCTGAGCGAAGACGATCAGCTCGAATGCCGCCAGGTTGATGAACCCGCCGATGTACGGCGCAAGCGTCGCGACGAGCCCGACGCCGACGAACCGGCTCGCACGGGAGATCGCCCGATGCATGCCGCGCAGCATCCATCGACTCGACACCAGGATCACGACGAAGCAGAACACGGCGCCGGTCGAGCTGCGGTCGTGGAGGAACTCGTTGCTGTTGACCGGGATGAAGCCGACGAACGACAGATGGATGCCGAGCAGCGCCACCAGGACCGGCACGACCGTCGCCGCGCGGCGATTGGTCAGGACGGCCGTGCCCGCGTGCCGCACCATCTCCCGGCGCAGTCGCAGCCCGAACGCGACGACCCCCACGCCGGTCAGGACGATCGTCGTGTTGAACGCATAGCCCGAGAACGTCGCGAATGTTCCGAGTCGGCTGAAATGCAGCTGCCACCAGAACGGATCGGGGGTCGTCACGATCGAGATGAGCAGTCCGACCCCGAGGAGGGCGGCGGTCGCGAATCCGACCTGGGAGGCCGTGCTGTCACGCAGGAGGGCGCGCGCGAGGACGTCGGGTCGGGGGAGCGCAGCTGCTCCGGGGGGGAGCGCAAGTGCGTCGGCAAGGAGGGCCACTGAGGACGACGGGCCTTTCATGAGGCGGAGTGCGGCAGCGCTTCCGCCCTGCAGTTACTCCAGGCCGCAGCCGCCTACCCCCCGGATCTTCGGCGCCGCTGAGGACGTTGTGCACCCCAAAGCAACAACCGTTCTTGGCTCGAGGGTATCCGCTCTCCGGGCTCTGCGCCGAATCGAATCGACGCAATTCCGCTATTCGCGCTGCCCGGTGACCCCCAGGAACCGGATGAAGACCGCGATCCAGCCGAAGATGAGCGCGAACACGATGATCTCGAATGCGGTCAGTGAGAAGTACGTGATCACGAAGAGCACGACCGAGGCGACTGTGGCGGCGAGGAATGCCCAGGAGGAGAGGAAGTAGGCACGTGGCATCCCGCGCAGCAGTCCGGGGCCGGCGATCAGCAGGGCGAGGAACATCAGCGCCATGCCCGTCGCGGAGAGATTGTGGATGAGCAGGTTGACGTCGACGGGCACGATGCCGACGAATGCGAGCATGATCCCCATGATCACGAACAGCGTCGAGACGATTCGCGGGGCCCGCGGATTCGCCAGGACGCCCTCGTCCGCGAGCTGCTGCAGGTCGTTGGCGATGTAGACCGCGAACGTCGTCACCAGCAGACCACCCGCGATCAGGGTGCCGTTGAAGACGAAGCTCGAGAGGTCGTCGAACGTGCCGAGCTCGCTGAAGTGCACCATCCACCACTGGGGGTCGGGCGAGGTGATCATCGCGGTGAGGGTGCCGATGACGATGAACGCCATCAGCAGCGACGACATGCGCTGGGTGGTCATGCGCGACACGGACAGGTACACGATGTAGGCGGAGAGGCCGAGCGTCACGGTCATCAGGACGATCGCCCAGAACATGATGACCGGCAGGCCGATGAATCCCATGCTCAGCAGGCGGAAGCCCGCGTAGGTGGCGAGGAAGGCGAGCGCTGCGTGGACGATGACGACCGAGATCGTGTTGACGGTGGACTTCCACGAGGGCAGCGACCGGCGCCACTCCTGCCCGGGGTGGTTTCTGGAGCGCCAGTATCCGGTGCCCGACGCGGCCGCCGCGACGATCGCGGCGCCGATTGCAGCGAACAGCCCGAACGCGCCCGTGGTGTCGGCGAGGGGAAGATCAGGGGCGATGAGGGCGACGATGAGACCGAAGATCGCCCCGGCCGCTCCGGCGGCGCCTGCCGCGTAGATCGCCTCGGACTCAGCCCGAAGAGTGGGGGCAGGTGCGATGCCCTCCGCATGGGTGGCGAGGGATGTGCTGGTCATGGCGCCAGTGTATGGCCGGGATGCGGCTGCCACCGGCATCCTCTCAGGCTCGTGTTCGCGCCTTCCGATAGGGTGGAGCGTCGGCTCTGGACACCGCACATGCTGTGCGGATGGGTTTGTGAGTCCAAGGGGCCGATGGTGGGAGCGAATCCGCTCCGGCGACCATCACGTTGAATGGCCCCCGGCCGACGATAGTCCGGGCAACTCCGTGCCGCATGTGCGGCGTTCGCGGCAGTGAATCGAGCGCAGAGATCTGCGCCGATGACACGTGCGCGAATCGTGGAGTGCTGTTCTCAGCTTGAGACAACCCAGAAGGACATCACCATGCCCAAGAGCAAGAAGCCCGCCGGCGGACGCCCGGCCAAGAACTTCGAGCCGCGCTACGGCGAGAAGAAGACTCCGTTCCACGACCGCACCCGCACGGGGTCCGGCCAGAAGCCCGGCAGCAAGAGCCCCAGTCACCGCGGCTACCGACCCGCCGAAGAGGGGTCTGCCGCGACCGGCGCACCCAAGACGCGCTGGACGGCCACCCAGCGCGCGGGCCGCGACGAAGCCCGCGGCATCCGAACCCACTCCCAGGGTGACCGCCCCGCGGGTTCGTACGACGACCGTCCCGCGCGTTCGACCGATCGTCCGTCACGCTCGTACGGCAACGACCGTCCGCAGCGCTCCAACGGCGAGCGTCCCGCCCGTCGCGAGTACGGCGACGATCGTCCGGTCCGTTCGTATGACGACCGTCCCGCGCGCTCGACCGATCGTCCGGCCCGGTCGCACGATGACCGTCCGGCGCGCCCGTACAGCAATGACCGCCCGCAGCGCTCGAACGACGGTCGCCCGGCGCGGCCGTACAGCAACGATCGTCCGGCCCGCTCGAACGACGAGCGCCCCGCCCGTCGTGAGTACAGCAGCGACCGGCCGGCTCGCCCGTACAGCGACCGTCCGGCCCGTTCGTACGGCAACGACCGCCCGCAGCGCTCGAACGACGATCGTCCGGCTCGTCGCGAGTTCACCAGCGAGCGCCCGCGAGGCACGCGCCCAGCCGGCCGCTCCGACTGGAACTCCACCGCACCCCGCACCCAGGCACATGAGCAACACGTCGACGTCGTGCACGAGCGTCTGCAGGCGGAGGCCATTCAGGCGACGGATGTCGACGGCGTGAGCTTCGGTTCGCTCGGACTGGGAGACAACATCGTCCGCACGCTCGCCGATCTCGGCGCCGCGGCTCCGTTCGCGATCCAGGCGGCGACGATCCCTGAGATCATCGCCGGCCGCGATGTGCTCGCGCGCGGCCGCACCGGCTCGGGCAAGACGATCGCCTTCGGCGCGCCGCTCGTCGAGAACGTGCTCAAAGCCGGCGCCGGCAAGAAGCGCGAGTTCGGCCGCAAGCCGAAAGCGCTGATCCTCGCGCCGACGCGCGAGCTCGCGCTGCAGATCGATCGGACGATCCAGCCGATCGCCCGCAGCGTGGGCCTGTTCACGACGCAGATCTACGGCGGCGTGCCCCAGGCCCGTCAGGTCGGCGCGCTCAAGAAGGGCGTCGACATCATCATCGGCACGCCCGGGCGCATCGAAGACCTCATCACGCAGCGCAAGCTCGACCTGAGCGAGGTCATGGTCGCCGTGATCGACGAGGCCGATCACATGTGCGAGCTCGGCTTCCTCGAGCCCGTGCAGCGCATCCTCCGCGAAACGGCGGACGACTCGCAGAAGCTGCTGTTCTCCGCCACGCTCGACCGCGAGGTCTCGGCGCTCGTGGACGAGTTCCTCGTGAACCCGTCGGTCCACGAGGTCGCCGGCGAAGACCAGGCCTCGAGCACGATCGAGCACCGCATCCTGGTGATCGAGCACCGCGACAAGGCGCAGATCCTCGACCAGCTCGTCGACCGGGAGGGCAAGACCCTGGTCTTCGCCCGCACCCGCGCCTACGCGGAGATGCTCGCCGAGCAGTTCGCCGATGTCGGCATCCCGGCCGTCTCGCTGCACGGTGACCTCAACCAGCAGCGCCGCACCCGCAACCTCGAGCGGCTCACCTCGGGCCGCGTGAACGTGCTCGTCGCCACGGACGTCGCAGCCCGCGGCATCCACGTCGACGACATCGATCTGGTGATCCAGGCCGACGCGCCCGACGAGTACAAGACCTACCTGCACCGCTCCGGCCGCACCGGTCGCGCCGGCAAGACCGGTCGCGTGGTCACGCTCATCACGCGTCAGCGTCGTCGGAAGATGACCGAGATGCTGGAGCGCGCCGAGATCGACGCGCCCTTCGAGGACGCCCGCCCCGGCGATGACACGATCGAGGAGCTCGCCGGCCGGGTGCCGACGACCGCGGAGCTCACCTCCTAGCGCACTCTCACGGACAGCCCCGGTCTCGATGACCGGGGCTGTTTCGCGCCCGAGAACGCGGCTCAGGCCAGCAGCCCCTCGAGCAGCTCAGCCGCGTGCGTCGCCCCGCCCAGGGCGTTCAGCTGCGCGCCGACGCGGACCGCGGCATCCCGGTACGACGAGTCCTGCGCGACCCGGTCGAATCCCCGCGTCACCTGAGCCGCGCTCGGCGTGCCGGTCTTCAGGTTCACTGCGGCCCCCGACCAGGCGACCCGGGCCGCGATCTCGGGCTTGTCGAGGTCGCCGCCGGCGATCACGAGCGGGATGCCGTGGCTCAGTGCCGCGAGCGTGCCACCCCAGCCGCCGTTGGTGATCACGACATCGACTCGCGGCAGCAGCTCGGCATACGGGAGGAACCCGGCGACCCGCGTGTTCGACGGAACCGGGAACGGAAGCGTGTCTCGCCCAGGGACGCCGGTGGCGACGGTCACGAGCACGTCGCGGTCGGCGAGCGCCTCGAGGGTGGGCCGGATGAGATCGGACGGGTCGATGTTCTGCGTACCCTGCGTGACGTGCACGACGGTGCGGCCGTCCAGGTCGGCCCACCAGTCCGGGAGCGGGGTGGGGGGCGGCGTCGTCGTGAGCAATCCGACGAAATGCACCGACGGCGGGCGGTCGGTGCGTTCGAAGTCCAGCAGCGGCGAACCGCTGGCGACCACGAGGCGTGGCGAGAAGACCACCCTGTCGAACGTCAGCTTCGACGGCGGCAGTCCGATCGTCTCCCGCGCCTGCGCGAGGGGCCCCGCCAGCGAGCGTCCGAAGAGGGGTACGGCCGCGCGGAGCAGGGCATCGCGCGCTTTCGTGAGTGGGTTGCGACCCGGCGCCAGACCCATCCCGCTGGGCGGACCCTGCGTGCCGATGAGGTTGAGCGGAAGCAGGGCGACCGTCGCCCACGCGCACTCGGTGCGCTGGGCGAAGAGCGCCGTGCCGACCGACACCTCGTCGCCCGCGATCGCGTCCCATGGCTCCCGTGACCATTCCGCGGTGAGGTCCTCGACCTGCGCCGGCGACGTCTTGATGAACACGTCCTGGACGTTGATCAGCAGCTGTCGCATGCCCTTCCTGCCGAGCAGACGCGGAAAGGTCGCAGCCGGATCGTACTCGTCGAAGTCCGGCGCAGCTCGCCAGGGCACGAACGTCGCGCCGGTCGACTCGAC
>DASQLG010000022.1:0-24548 GCA_035630115.1 Microbacterium sp.
GGTGCAGGCGCGGATGGCCCGCCTGGAGCGGTCAGGCGTGTTCCTCTCCTACGAGCGCGCGATCTCCTCCACGGCTCTGGGCTTCCCGATCGAGGCGTTCATCAGCGTGATGGTGCGCCAGGCCGACCTCCCGCGCATCACGGCAGAACTCGCCCATGTTCCCGAGATCGTGCAGGCCCACGGCCTCAGCGGTCAGGTCGATCTGCTCGTGCGCGTCGCGTGCCGCGACACGCAGCACCTGTTCGATACGGATGCCCGGATCCTCGCGATCGAGGGCGTCGAGCGCACCGAGACCTCGCTGGTGATGGGCGAGGTCATCGGCTATCGGGTGACGCCCCTCATGAACCTGGCACGACGGGAACAGTAACCGACGCCACGCGGGTTGCCGGTCGACTGGGCGTCCGCCCGCACCAGCACCACGCCCACCAGGATCAGCGCGCCGCCGGCGAACTGGATCGGTGCGGGAACCTCTGCGAGGAAGATCCACGCGAACCCGAGCGCGAACAGCACCTCCGACAGCCCGACGAACGACGCCACCCGCGAGCCGATGCGCGGCACGGCCATCACACCGAACGCGTAGCCCACGGTCGTGGCGACGGCCGAGACCCACAGGAGCGGCACGAACCACGGCACCTCCGCGCCGGCGAGCACGACCGACACGGCGGGCGCGGTGAACGGCATGATCCCGGTCAGGCACAGGATCGCCATGATCGAGCCGCCGGTCAGGAGTCCGCCCGCTGCGAGGGCGAGGGGCGGCAGGTCGTCGCCGGCCCGCTCGGAGATCACGAAGTACGCGCACACGCACACGGCGGCCGCGAGCGCGAACAGCGTGCCGAGCAGGTCGAAGGAGGCCCCCGAGATGTCCACGACCAGCACCAGACCGACGATCGCCACTCCCGACCCCCACAGGACGAGCGCGGAGGGCGCCCTGCGCGTGCGCAGCCAGACGAAGGCGACGAGCATGACCGGCGCCAGGTACTGGATCAGCAGCGCCACCGCCACCGGCATCCGCTGCATCGCGGAGAAGAAGAAGAGCTGGCAGCCGAGCACGGGCATGAGGCCGAAGCCGAGGATCAGCCTCCAGTGCCGGCGGAGGAAGCCCGGCTGACGCCGGATCGCCATCACCAGCGCTGGGGAGAGGATGATGCCCGCCACGCCCATGCGCACGAGGAGTGCCGCACCGAGTGACCATCCCGCCTCGAGCAGCGGCTTGATGAACGGTCCGCTCGATGAGAACGCCAGTGCCGAGGCCACCGCCAGCGCCAGGCCGGACGTGCTGACACGGTGAATGCGCTGCGCTCCGATCACCGGGAGGGACGCGGTGGGAGCTGCCATGGCGGAATCCGACTGTCGAGGGTTGTCAGGAGTGAAACGCAGTTACACTAGTGACGATACCGGCCCATCCTGTCAGGAGTCAACATGGTCTTCATTCGTGACACCGAGCAGTCCTTGAAGGCCGCCGTGTATCTGGTCAACACCCTGCCCGGCCACGACGGCGAGGACACGCTGTGCACGGTCGCCGACTTCGACGCGTACCTGGCCGTCAACCCCTACACCGGCACGATCCGTCGCGACGAGAGTGAGCTGGCCGCGGTGCGCGCCATCCGCCCGCGCCTGCGCCGCCTGTGGGACGTCGATCGCCAGGGTGCCGTCCCCCTCGTGAACGAGATGCTGCGCGACGGCCGCGCTCTGCCCCGCCTGGTGATCCACGACGGGTACGACTGGCACATCCACGCAACGTCCGACGATGCTCCGCTGGCCACGCGCATCCTGGTCGAGGCCGCGATGGCGTTCGTGGACGTCATCCGCTCGGACGAGTACGACCGCGTCCGGGTGTGCGCGGCCGATGACTGCGACTCGGTCTACATCGACTACTCGCGCAACGGCTCGAAGAGATACTGCGACACCGGCAACTGCGGCAATCGGATGAACGTCAACGCGTACCGCGAGCGAAAGGCGCAAGAAAGCGCCTGATCGCCTCGGCGGCGGGCGCAGGCGTCTCGTAGTGGATGAGATGGCCCACATCCGGGATCTCGACGAGCTCGGCATCCGCGAACAGCGTCGCGAGGTGACGCTCCGCCTCGATCGGCGTGATGTCGTCGCGCTGCGCCGCGATCAGCAGGGTGGGCTGAGGGATGAGCGGTGCGAACTCGCGCACGTCGTGCGACACCGACGCCAGGAACGCGTCGTGCAGCACGTCGCGGTCGGCGAAGCGCGAGAAGTAGGTGTCGTGCTGGTCGTGGATGAAGCGGCGCAGCCGCGCATCGCGCGTCTTGGCCATCGAGACGCTCATGACGCGCACGATGGCTCCGTTGCGCAGCAGGCCGTCGCCGATCGGCCGGGGCAGACGCGCACCGCTCCAGTAGTAGAACACCGCGAGGCGGGTCAGGACGCCGCGCGGGCCTTCCAGCGCGGGCGCGCCGATCGGATTCACCAGGATCACGCGCGGCGCCTGCAGGCCGCCCGCCACGGCCGCGGCCACCACGATCGAGCCGAAGGAGTGTCCGAGGATGACGGCGCCCGGCGAAACAGCCGGAACGAAGGCAGCAAGCCAGTCCGAGTACAGCGACAGGTCGTGGCGACGGCCGGGTAGCGGACGGGTCTCGCCGAAGCCGGGGAGGTCGGGCGAGATGATGCGGATGCCGTCCAGGTGCGCCACGACCGGCTCGAGTCCATGGTGCTCGCCGCGGAAGCCGTGGACCGCGACGATGGTCGTTGCGGCATCCGCCGGTCCGTATTCCCAGTACGCGGTCGTTCCACCGAGGACCTCGACCTCGTGACGCTCCACCGGCATGGCGTCCAGCAACGCGGAGTACGGGTTCGGTGCGGTCACCCCCCCGAGTCTACGAGCGACGCGCGGCAGGCGATGTCGGTAGCAGTGCATACCGTTGTCGGCATGGAGCAGCGCCATCAGACTCGGTCCCTGAGCCTGTCGAAGGGCGATCCGCCCGCGTGGACGCGGGTGATCGGCGTCTTCGACCTCGAGACGACAGGCGTCGACGTGGCATCCGATCGGATCGTCACCGCGCACGTCGGCCTGCTCGACGCGAACGGCTCGCCGATCCTGGCGCGCGACTGGATCGCCGATCCGGGTGTGGAGATCCCCGACTCGGCCGCGGCCATCCATGGGGTCACGACCGAGCAGGCGCGGGCGGTCGGCTCGCCGCCGAGCGACGTCGTCGAGCAGATCGTCGACGTGCTGCGGTCTCTGCTGGATGCCGGCATCCCGGTCGTGGCGTACAACGCGTCGTACGACTTCTCGCTCCTGGCCGCCGAGTCCGTCCGCCACGGCGTCGCCCCGCTGCGGGATCCGTCGCCGGTCATCGACCCGCTGATCATCGACAAGACCTACGACCGCTTCCGCCGAGGCAAGCGCACGCTCGCGGCGGTCGCGGAGCACTACGCCGTGCGGCTGGACGACGCCCATCAGGCATCCGCCGATGCGGTCGCGGCGGGACGAGTGGCTCAGGCGCTCGCCGAGCGGTTCGCCGGCCTGCTGCCGTCGCGTGTCGAGGAACTGCACACCCGGCAGATCGCCTGGGCACGTGCGCAGGCCGCGAGCCTGACCGAGTACTTCGTCCGCATCGGCCGCCTCGACCCCGAGGAGAGGCTGGACGGCGGCTGGCCGATCCGATAGCGGTCCCCCGACGAGGAAAGGCCCCGCCGAAGCGGAGCCTTTTCGCGGTGGCTGCGAGTCAGCTGCTCGAGCCGCCGAAGTTCTTGAAGCGCTGATTGAACTTCTCGACACGACCGGCCGAGTCCATGATGCGCTGCTTGCCCGTGTAGAACGGGTGCGAGGCCGAGGAGATCTCGACGTCGATGACCGGGTACTCGACCCCGTCCAGCTCGATCCGCTTGTCGGAGGTCACCGTCGAACGGGTCAGGAAAGTCTCGCCCGAGCCGAGGTCGCGGAACACGACCACCTGGTAGTCGGGGTGGGTGTCAGTCTTCATTGTGGTCCTCTGGGGATGGTGCCCTGGATTTTGCCAGGGCGTGAAAGTCTGCGGTGCGAGTGCACCAAGGGTCGATTCTATCAGCCTGGAGCGCCGACACGGAATCCGGTCTAGGAGGCGGCGCGAGCCGCGTGGCGTCCGCCGTCCGAGCTCAGCGTGATCGGCGCGCCGAACGCCTCGGTGAGGTTGTCCGCCGTGAGGGTCTCCTCCAGCGGACCTGCGGCCACAACCCGGCCTTCGCGCAGGAGCAGAACGTGCGTGAACCCGATGGGGATCTCTTCGACGTGGTGCGTCACCATGACCATCGCGGGGGTGGTCGGTGCCTGCGCGTAGCCGCTCAGGAGCGTCAGGAGCTCTTCGCGGGCGCCGAGATCGAGGCTCGCCGCAGGCTCGTCCAGCAGCAGGATCTCGGGGTCGGTCATGATGGCCCGCGCGATCTGCACCCGCTTCTGCTCGCCGTCCGAGAGGGTTCCGAACGTGCGGTCGGCGAGGTGATCGAGACGCCATTCCGACAGCACCCGCAGCGCGCGTCGCTCGTCGATGTCCTCGTACGCCTCGTTCCACCGGCCCATCACGGAGTACGCCGCCGTCAGCACCACGTTGAGCACTGTCTCCTCGGGCGGCAGTCGCTTCGCCATCGCCGTGGAGGCGAACCCGATGCGCGGGCGCAGCTCGAAGACGTCGGTGCGACCCAGCTGCTCGCCGAGGATCGTCACCGTGCCCGACGTCGGATGGACCAGCGTGTCGGCCAGCTGCAGCAGCGTCGTCTTGCCCGCGCCGTTCGGCCCGAGGACCACCCAGCGCTGATCATCGTCGACCGACCAGTCGAGGTGGTCGACGATGTCCCGGGCGTTCCTGCGGACGACGACGTCGGAGAACTCGAGCACCTGCGGCATGCCGTAAGCCTATCGGCGGATGCCGGCGACCTCCGCGTACAGCGCGGCCGTCGCGTCGGCGATCGACCCCCAGCTGAAGTCCTTCGTCGCGCGCTCGCGACCGGCCGCACCGTACTCCGCAGCGCGCTGCGGATCGCTCACGACCTCCGTCAGGACGCGGGCGAGATCGGCGACGTACCGGTCCGGATCCAAGGGCGTGCCCGTGCCGTCCTGCACCTGCTCGATCGGCACGAGCCGGCCCGTGACGCCGTCGACGACCACCTCGGGGATGCCGCCCGTGGCGGTCCCGACGACGGCGGCGCCGCAGGCCATCGCTTCCAGGTTGACGATCCCGAGAGGTTCGTAGATGGACGGGCATACGAACGTCGTGGCGGCACTGAGGATCGTGCAGAGTTCGTGACGCGACAGCATCCGGTCGATCCAGACGACGCCGTCGCGCGTCTCCTGCAGCCGCCGTACCAGACCCTCGACCTCGGCCATGATCTGCGGCGTGTCGGGCGCGCCGGCGCAGAGGATCACCTGCACGTCCGCGGGGAGGAGCTCGGCCGCCCTCAGGAAGTACGGAAGACCCTTCTGGCGGGTGATCCTGCCGACGAAGACGACCGACGGCCGACTCGCGTCGACACCGAGCTCGGCGAGCAGCGCCGGATCTTCGACCGGGTGCCACGCGTCGACGTCGATGCCGTTGTAGATGACCCGCACCTTCTCGGGATCCAGCGACGGGTAGCTGCGCAGGATGTCGGCCCGCATCCCGCCACTGACCGCCACGATCGCCGCCGCGCCCTCGTACGCCGTCTTCTCGATGAAGCTCGACACGGCGTACCCGCCTGCGAGCTGCTCGGCCTTCCACGGTCGCAGCGGCTCGAGGCTGTGCGCCGTCACGATGTGCGGGACGCCGTGCAGCAGCGAGGCGAGGTGCCCGGCGAAGTTCGCGTACCAGGTGTGGCTGTGCACGACCTCGGCTCCGGCGATGTCCGGCACGATCTCCAGATCCGTTCCCAGGGTCTGGATCGCGCCGTTCGCGCTCGCGAGTTCGGATGGCACCCCGTAGGCGGTCGTGCCCTCTTCGTCGCGGGCGGCGCCGAAGGCGCGCACCCGCACGTCCAGCTGCTCCCGCAGGGCCTTGACCAGTTCGGTGACATGTACTCCGGCCCCGCCGTAGATCTCCGGCGGATACTCCTTGGTGATGATGTCGACTCGCATGTGTTCACGCTAGTACCCGGGTCGAAGTGCGGCATAGGGTGGGGCCATGCCTGCAGCGCCGAAGGTCTTCGGAATCATCCTCGCCGGCGGCGAGGGAAAGCGTCTCATGCCCCTGACGGCGGACCGGGCCAAGCCCGCCGTGCCGTTCGGAGGCCAATACCGCCTGATCGATTTCGCGATATCGAATCTGATCAATTCGGGGCTGGGACAGCTCGTCGTGCTGACCCAGTACAAATCGCACAGCCTCGACAGGCACATCTCGCAGACGTGGCGCATGTCGCCGCTGCTCGACTCGTACGTCGCGTCCGTGCCCGCTCAGCAGAGGCTCGGGAAGCGCTGGTTCTCGGGGTCCGCGGACGCGATCCTGCAAAGCCTGAACCTGATAAACGACGAGAAGCCGGACATCGTCGTCGTGATCGGCGCCGATCACGTGTACCGGATGGACTTCCGGCAGATGCTGGACCACCACATCGAATCCGGCGCACGGGCCACAGTGGCCGGCATCCGCCAGCCGCTGTCGCTGGCGAACCAGTTCGGTGTGATCGACGTCGAGGAGAAGGATGCGGCCAAGATCCGCGAGTTCCTCGAGAAGCCGCAGGATGCGAAGGGTCTCAGCGACGCGCCGCACGAGGTGCTGGCCTCGATGGGCAACTACATCTTCGACACCGACGCGCTGATCGAGGCGGTGGAATCCGACGGCGAGCTCCCGACGTCAAACCACGACATGGGCGGTGACATCGTCCCCTACTTCGTCAATCGCGGCGAGGCCGGCGTGTACGACATGAAGCGCAACGACGTGCCGGGCTCGACCGATCGCGACCGCGATTACTGGCGCGACGTGGGCACGATCGACTCGTTCTTCGACGCGCACATGGATCTCATCTCGACGCTGCCGATCTTCAACCTCTACAACATGCAGTGGCCGATCCACTCGCAGACCGTGAACTCTCCGCCGGCGAAGTTCGTGCGCGACTCGGTCGGGCGCATCGGGAACGCGATCGACTCGATCGTCTCACTCGGCTCCGTGCTGTCCGGCACGCACCTCGAGCGCAGCGTCGTGGGACCCTGGACCCTCGCCGGCGGCGGGTCGACGATCACCGATTCGGTGCTGTTCGACCACGTCCGGGTGGGCCAGGGCGCACGCATCCACCGTGCGATCCTCGACAAGAACGTCGTGCTGGCCGACGGCGCCACGGTCGGGGTGGATCGGGAGCGCGACATCGAGCGCGGCTTCACCGTCACCGACACCGGGCTCACGGTCGTCGGCAAGGGCGTCCGAGTCGACGTCTGACGCTGAGTGACGCCGAGCGCGGAGCTCGGGTTGGCGCGGCGCTAGCGTGGAGGGGTGCCCGCGCATCCCACCCGCTTCCTTGTCGTTCTCGACGCTGATTCGACGCTCATCCGCAATGAGGTGATCGAGCTGCTCGCCGATGAGGCGGGTCGCGGCGACGAGGTCACCGCGGCGACGGAGGCCGCGATGCGCGGCGATGTGGACTTCGCGACCAGCCTGCGCTCGCGCGTGAAGGCGCTCGCGGGAGTGCCGACCGCGGCTTTCGGCCACGTGCTCTCGCGCATCGAACCCACCCCGGGTGTGCGGGAGCTGATCGACGCCGCGCACGAACGCGGCGGTCGCGTGGGCGTCGTCTCCGGCGGGTTCCACGAGATTCTCGACACGATCGCACCCGAGCTCCGGGTTGACATGTGGCGCGCCAACCGCCTCACGACCCACGACGGCCGGCTGAACGGAACCGTGGACGGCGAGATCGTGGATGCCGAGGGCAAGGCCTCGGCGCTGCGGGAGTGGGCCGCTGATGCCGGGCTGCCGCTCAGTCGAACGATCGCGATCGGTGACGGAGCGAACGACCTGCGCATGATGGCGGCGGCCGGACTCGGACTCGCGTTCAATGCCAAGCCGACCGTCCGCGCGCACGCCGATCTCATCATCGAGCGGGTGGACCTGCGCGAGGTGATCCCGCTCCTGCCGTGAGCGCACCGCCCTGCCCGGATGTCCGCGGCACTCGGTACCGTCTCCGTATGGACATCATCCTCGTTCCCGGACTCTGGCTCGATGCGTCGTCGTGGGACGACGTCGTCCCCGCCCTCGAACGCGCCGGCCACACGGTGCACGCCCTCACGATGCCGGGCGTCGGTGCGCCGGCGAGCGGGTCATCCGAGATCGGGATCGCGGACTGGGTCGATGCGGTCGTCGACGAGATCGACGCGACTGCCGGCCTGGTCGTCCTGGTCGGTCACAGCGGAGGGGGCAACGTCGTCTACGGCGCCGCTGACGCGCGCCCTGAGCGCATCGCGCGGATCGTCTTCGTCGACACGTTCCCGCCCGGCGACGGCGGCTCGATCTGGGAGTTCCCCATCGTCGACGGGGTGATCCCGTTCCCCGGCTGGGACTTCTTCGAAGAGCCGGAGATCGCCGACCTCGACGAGGAGACCCGCGCACGGGCTGCGGCAGGCACCCGCTCGGTTCCCGCCCGGGTCCCGACAGATCCGCTCCGTCTCGGCGATGAGCGCCGCCGGCTCGTTCCGATGTCGATGCTCACCGGCACCGTGCCCGAAGCCGACATCCGCGAGTACATCTCGGCCGCTCCGGACTGGGTCGCGGAGCTCGCCGCGGTGAAGGACCTCGAGATCGTCGAGCTGCACTCGGGCCACTGGCCGCAGTTCTCGAAGCCCGGCGAGCTCGCGTCGGCGATCCTCGCCGCGGTGGACCGCTGACGGATCCGCGACGCAGCCGCTGCTTTGCTAGTGGCCCATCCCGAGTCCGCCGTCGACGGGGATGACGGCTCCCGAGATGTACGCGGCGTCGTCCGAGGCGATCCAGGTGACGACGCCCGCGACCTCGTCGGTGGTCGCGAAGCGCCCGGCGGGGATGCTGCGCTTGTACTCGGCCTGCGTGTCCTCGGCCAGAGACGAGGTCATGTCCGTCTCGATGAACCCGGGCGCGATGACGTTGGCGGTGATGCCGCGGCTGCCGAGTTCGCGGGTGAGCGAGCGCGCGAAGCCGACGAGGGCGCTCTTGGATGCCGCGTAGTTGATCTGCCCGGCCGAACCGTAGAGGCCCACCACGCTCGAGATCAGGATCACGCGCCCCCACCGCGCCCGCAGCATCCCCTTGGAAGCGCGCTTGACCACTCGGAAGGCTCCACCCAGATTCGTGGCGATGACGCTGTCGAAGTCGTCCTCGGTCATCCGCAGCAGCAGGGTGTCCTTTGTGATGCCCGCATTCGCGACCACGATCTCGACCGGCCCCAGCTGGGCTTCGACCTCGGCGAAGGCGGCATCGACGGCTGCGGCATCCGTCACGTCCGCCCGCACGGTGAGGGTGCCGGAGGGGCCATCACCGGACCGCGCGGTCACGGCGACCTTGTAGCCTTCCGCGACGAAGCGCTCGGCGATGGCGCGGCCGATGCCGCGGTTGCCGCCCGTGACGAGGACGACGCGATCGGTGGACATGGGGCTCTCCCGGTGCTGGACACGATGAACCGGACCAGCCTAGCGGTGCGGTGTTTGACACTCCCGGCGCGCACTGCGACGCTGTAACCGCAATCGACGAAAGGCCTCCCGTGAGCGACACGAATCCCGACGGCACGACACCGCCGGCGCAGCCTGCCCCGCCGGCATACGGTGCGCCCGACGCTCCCCCGCCGCCCGCATCCACTCCGTACGGCACGTCGCCCGAGTCGGCACCCGCGTATCCCGCCCCGCCTGCATACGGCTCAGCGCCCGCATACGGCTCAGCGCCCGCATACGGCGGCGCGGCATACGGCGGCTACGCGCCGAGCAAGACCAACACGCTCGCGATCGTCTCGCTCATCTCGTCGCTCGTCGGCTTGTTCCTCATCCCGTTCATCGGATCGGTTGCCGGCGTCATCACCGGGCACATGTCGTTGGGCCAGATCAAGCGGACCGGCGAGCAGGGTCGCGGGCTGGCTCTCGCCGGCACCATCATCGGCTACGTGGGGCTCGCCTTCGCAGTGCTCGGAATGCTCCTCTTCTTCGCGTTCCTTCCCCTCCTGCTCTCGGGCGTCAGCACCACTTCCTGACCGCCCGACCCGGCCCTCCCAGGCGTAGTCTGGAAGGACCGTGAAGAGTTCGTCGAAGGCCCAATCTGCGACGTCGCTGCCGCGTGCACCGCGCGACGACGAGGCGCGGCGCTCGAGCCGCTATCTCGTGATGATGGGCATCCGCATCGCGTGCTTCATCCTCATGGTCGTGATCACTCCGTACGGGTGGTACACCTGGGTGTTCGGCGCTGCGGCGATCGTCCTGCCGTACATCGCGGTCGTGCTCGCGAACGTCGGCGCGGATGGATCGCGGACGGATGCCGTCAATCCCGAGCGCGCGCTCCCTGCCACCCCCACCGAGCGACCGGCCAGCCCCGACTCCGGCGCGCCCGTTCTGCGGATCGTGGAGACTCCCTCGATCGAGCGTCCCCGCGACGATTCGAACGGCAGCGCGTGAGCAGTCCGCTCGAGGCGTCTTCCGGCGCGCGCTCGGACGTGCCGGCGACCCTCTGTTCGCGGGCGGGCTGCCGCGCCCCCGCTCTCTGGCGCATCGAGTGGCGCAACCCCCGGATCCACTCCCCCGACCGCCGCAAGGTGTGGGTCGCCTGCGATGAGCATCGCCAGTACCTGCGCGACTACCTCGCCGCGCGCGACTTTCCTGTCACGGTGGCGCTCGTCGCCGCGGCCTCGGCGGAGGACGCACCGTGAGTCGGTCCACGGCGCCCGCGGCGGTGCGCTGGACCGCCTACGTCGGTGTGGCCATCGTGTTCGCGGTCGCGTGCGGGTTCTTGTCCAACTGGCAGTTCACGCGCAACGCGGAGCGGGCCGAGCAGCTGATGCTCGTCGCGCAGAACCACGACGCCGATCCCGTGCCGCTGCGCGAGGTCATCGCCCCGGGAGGCTCGCTCGCCGCCGGCGACGAATGGCTCCCCGTGGCCCTCGAGGGCGAATACCTCGCCGCGGAGCAGATCCTGGTGCGCAACCGCCCGCACGGCGGAACCGCAGCCTTCGAAGTGCTGGTGCCGTTCCGACTCGACGACGGGCGCGTGCTGCTCATCGACCGCGGATGGGTTCCCCCGGGCGAGGACCAGCCGCTGCCGGACGCCATCCCGGCTCCCCCGGAGGGCGAGTCGACCGTCATCGCGCGGCTGCGCCCCGCGGAGCAGCTGCCCGTCTCGGGTCGTTCAGCCCCGCAAGGTCAGGTGCCCTCGATCAATCCCGAGCTGGTGGCCACCCTGATCTCTCCCGAAGCGGCGGCGGACCTCGAGGGAAGCGCCTACGGCGTCATGGTCACGGAAGACCCGGCACCCTCCGCCCGGCCGAGCGCCCTCGCACCGCCGTCCGAGGATCCCGGGCCGCATCTTTCATATGCGATCCAGTGGATCCTGTTCGCCGTCATGGGCTTCATCTTCATCGGGTACGTCATCCGCACCGAGCGGCGTCACCGGCGCGAAGATGCCGACGACCGGGCGCGAGGCATCGAGGCCCCCCGCCAGCGGATGCCGGCGTCCCGGAGCGACCGGGACATGCAGGACGAGGATTCCATCCTCGACGCCGCCGGACGCTGACGTCAGGCCAGCGTGTCTCGATACGGCGCTGCGCACCCGGTTGTCGAGTAGCGAGCGTCAGCGAGCGTATCGAGACACGACAACCGGGTCACGCAAGCGTGACCAGTTCCTGGTAGTCGCGGTTCCAGAGGTCCTCGACGCCGTCGGGCAGGATCAGCACGCGCTCGGGATTCAGGGCTTCGACCGCGCCCTCGTCGTGCGAGACGAGCACCACGGCGCCCTCGTAGTGTGCGAGCGCGCCGAGGATCTCCTCGCGCGAGGCCGGGTCCAGATTGTTGGTCGGCTCGTCCAACAGGAGCATGTTCGCGGACGAGACCACGAGTGTCGCGAGCGACAACCGCGTCTTCTCGCCTCCGGAGAGCACACCGGCGGGCTTGAGGACGTCGTCGCCCGTGAAGAGGAACGACCCCAGCACCTTGCGCGCCTCGGTGGCGCTGATGTCGGGTGCGGCCGACATCATGTTCTCGAGCACCGACCGCGACACGTCGAGGTTCTCATGCTCCTGGGCGTAGTAGCCGACCTTCAGACCGTGCCCGGGCTCGAGCTGCCCGGTGTCGGGCTGGTCGACACCGGCGAGGATGCGCAGGAGGGTCGTCTTTCCGGCGCCGTTCAGACCGAGCACCACGACCTTCGACCCGCGGTCGATCGCGAGGTCGACATCGGTGAAGATCTCCAGGGAGCCGTACGACTTCGACAGCCCGGAGGCCATCAGCGGGGTCTTTCCGCACGCGGCAGGCTTGGGGAAGCGGAGCTTGGCCACCCGCTCGACCTGGCGCACGTCGTCCAGACCCGACAGCATCTTCTCGGCGCGTGCGACCATCTGGTGAGCGGCGGCGGCCTTCGAGGCCTTCGCACCGAACCGCGCCGCCTGCATCTGCAGCTGCGTGGCCTTCTTCTCCACGTTGACGCGCTCCTTCTTGCGGCGCTCTTCGTCGGCCACGCGCTGGCGCAGGTAGTTCTTCCAGTTCATGTTGTAGACATCGATGACCTGGCGGTTCGCGTCGAGGTAGAACACGCGGTTCACCGTCTCGCCGACGAGCTCGACATCGTGACTGATCACGATGAGCCCGCCCTTGTAGTTCTTGAGGAATTCGCGCAGCCAGACGACGCTGTCGGCATCGAGGTGGTTGGTCGGCTCGTCGAGGATCATCGACTCGGCGTCCGAGAACAGGATCCGGGCGAGTTCGATGCGACGCCGCTGACCACCCGACAGAGTGCGCAGCGGCTGGTCGAGGATCCGATCGGGCAGCGACAGGTTGTGCGCGATCGAAGCCGCTTCGGCCTCGGCCGTGTAGCCGCCGAGGGCTTCGAACCGCTCGGTGAGGCTGCTGTAGCGCTTCATCGCCCTCGCGGCGACATCAGGGTTCTCATCACCCATCAGCAGCGATGCTTCGTGCATTCCCAGGGCCAGGGTGCCGAGGCCCCGTGCGTCCAGGATGCGCGTGCGCGCGAGCATCTCAGGGTCGCCCGTCCGAGGGTCCTGCGGCAGGTAGCCGAGTTCGCCGGATCGGTCGACCCGGCCATCGGCGGGGAGCAGATCTCCGGCCAGGACCCTCGTGAGCGTCGTCTTGCCGGCGCCGTTGCGGCCCACGAGGCCGACCTTGTCTCCATTGCTGACGCGGAACGAGACGTCCGCCATGAGCACGCGGGCGCCCACGCGGATCTCGAGGTCGTGCACGGCGAGCACAGCGAAGGTCCGTTTCGTAGAGGAGGAGGGTCGGCCGAACGGCCAGCCTCCCAGTATACGGCGCCCGGGGTGACCGCGGATTCGTGGGAAAGAGCACAGGCCGGGGCGCCATTCGTTGGCATCCGGCGCACATCTGCGCCGGACGGCCGCCCCTAGGATGAATCGCGACCGCCCTGGATCCATTCCCGGCCCACAGGGCCGCACCGCCGAAGGAGACACCATGTCCTCGATCGCCGCCGTACCGCTCGCACCGTCACGGCGTCGGGTTCTCGCCGACGTCATCGCGCGCCCCTCGTCGCGGGCGCGCGCGTTCGCGGTGGATGCCGCGCTCGTGCTCGCCGGCGTGGCACTCGTCGCGCTGCTCGCGAAGGTCTCCTTCTTCATCGGGCCGGTGCCGATCACCGGTCAGACGCTCGGCGTCATCCTCGTGGGCGCGTCGCTCGGCGCGGTCAGAGGTGCGGCGAGCCTGACGACGTACATGCTGGTCGGCCTGGCCGGACTGCCCGTCTTCGCGGGTCCGGTCGCGGGGCCCGCGTACGTGCTGTCGCCGTCGTTCGGCTTCATCGTCGGATTCATCCCGGCTGCCTTCGTGGCCGGCTGGTTCGCGCAGCGGGCGTGGGATCGCAAGCCCCTTCTCGCCTTCTCCGGGTTCGTCGTCGCGAGCATCATCCCCTTCCTCGTGGGCGTGCCATACATGGCCTTCATCCTCAGCGCCGTGATGGGCGTGGACATCACCTTCGTCTCGGTCATGGAAGCAGGCGTTCTGCCGTTCATCGCCGGTGGACTGATCAAGGCGGCCGTAGCCGCCATCGCGATTCCCCTGGCGTGGCGCGGCGTGCGCGCCCTTGATGCCCGCAAGGCCGGCTGACCTCGCATCTGGCTCGGAGGCCCCGACCGTTGATCGGTCGGGGCCTTCTGCGTCGTGATGTGACGCCCCGCTCCGACACAGATTCGCATCGACCGGGAACGACAAGTAAGGTAAGGGTTGCCTAACACTTACCCGATCCCGGAGGAACCTCGTGTACCGAACCCGCACTGCCATCACCGTGGCGTTCGCCACCGCCACGGCCGCCGCTCTCCTGCTCACCGGTTGTGCCGGCCAGGGTGCGCCGGACGCCGGATCAGAGGATGCGGCATCCGCCGGCGAAGGCGGCTTCCCGGTCACGATCGCACACGCGTACGGTGAGACGACGATCGAGGCGCAGCCCGAGCGCATCGCGACGGTCGCGTGGGCCAACCATGAGGTGCCCCTCGCCCTCGGCGTGGTGCCGGTCGGGATGAGCAAGGCCACATGGGGCGACGATGACGGCGACGGGGTGCTCCCCTGGGTCGAAGACCAGCTCGAGGAGCTCGGCGCCGAGGCCCCCGTCCTCTTCGATGAGACCGACGGCATCGACTTCGAAGCGGTCGCCGACACCGAGCCCGACGTCATCCTCGCGGCGTATTCGGGGCTGACGCAGGAGGACTACGACACTCTGTCTAAGATCGCGCCGGTCGTCGCCTACCCGGAAGTCGCGTGGGGAACGTCGTACCAGGACATGATCCGCCTGAACTCCGAGGCCATCGGTCTGGCCGACGAGGGTGACCAGCTGATCGAGGACCTGCAGACCGAGGTAGAGGAAGCGCTCGCAGCTCAGCCCGACCTCGCCGACTCGCGGATCCTCTTCTCCTACATCGATCCGGCCGACTTCAGTCAGGTCGGCTTCTACACGAGCCTGGACACGCGTCCCGGGTTCCTGACGGAGCTCGGACTCCCCGAGCCGACCGTCGTCGTCGAGGAATCCGAGGGCACCGACCTGTTCTACGTCACGGTGAGCTCCGAGCAGGCGGATCGGTTCTCGGACGTCGACGTGTTCGTCACGTACGGCGAAGCCGACGGCGCGATCATCAGCCAGCTGCAGGCCGACCCGCTGCTGTCGCAGATCCCGGCGATCGCCGAAGGCCGCATCGCCATCCTCGAGAACTCGACACCGCTCGCCGCCTCCGCCAACCCATCGCCCCTGTCGATCAGCTGGGGCATCGACGAGTACTTCGCCCTTCTCGCCGGCGCCCTGGAGTAACACAGCTTGAGCACGATCGAGGCTCGCGCACCGCTCCCGGACACCGCTCTGCGGCGACCGGGAGCGGTGCGTCTGGCGTGGCTGCTTGCGACGCTCGTGATCCTCGCGGGGCTGTGCGTCGCATCCGTCGCCTTCGGTGTTCGCGAGGTTTCGCTCGCCGAGATCTTCGCGGCACTCGGCGGAGACGCGAACGGCGTCTCCCAGGGGGCCGTCATCGCCCGCATCCCGCGCACAGTGCTCGCGATCCTCGTGGGCGCCGCCCTGGGCGTGGCAGGAGCGGCGATGCAGGCGGTGACCCGCAATCCGCTCGCCGATCCCGGCATCTTCGGCCTCACCGGAGGCGCATCGCTCGCCGTCGTGATCGGCCTCGCGTTCTTCGGGCTCGCAAGCCCCTACGCGACCCTCGCGCTGGCGGTGGCAGGCGCCGCGGTCGCAGCGGTATTCGTCTACGCCGTCGGATCGCTCGGGCGGGGCGGGGCCACACCGCTCAAGCTCGCACTCGCGGGCGCCGCGACCTCGGCAGCGCTCATGTCGCTCGTCAGCGCGGTGCTCCTTCCGCGCGTGGACGTGCTCGAGAGCTTCCGGTTCTGGCAGATCGGCGGAGTCGGAGGCGCGACATGGGACCGGATCGCACTGCTCGTGCCGGCTGTCCTCGCCGGGCTGGCAATCTGCCTCCTCACCGCGCGCGGCATGAACTCGCTCGCCCTCGGTGACGAGCTTGCGGCAGGGCTCGGCGAGAACGTCACCCGCACCCGCCTCATCGCGGCGGGCGGAGCGGTCATCCTCTGCGGCGCCGCGACGGCCGTCGCCGGGCCGATCGCCTTCGTAGGTCTCGTCATCCCGCACTTCTGCCGTCTTCTCGTCGGCACCGACCATCGCTGGCTTCTGCCGTTCTCGGCCATCACCGGGGCGGGACTGCTCATCGCCGCCGACATCGTGGGACGCGTCATCGCCCGCCCCACCGAAGTCCAGGTGGGGATCGTGACGGCGCTCATCGGCGCCCCGTTCTTCATCTGGATCGTGCGCAGGCAGAAGGTGCGCGAGCTGTGACCCTCGACTCCGTCGTCGCCGGGCGCCAGGCCCGCATACGTCGTCATGCCGTGACCGGCGGCATCCTGGTCCTCCTCCTCGTCGCGGCGTTTCTGGTCAGCCTCATGGTCGGCAACACCTTCTACGGTCCCGGCGACGTGCTGCGGGTGATCTTCGGCGAGACCGTGCCCGGGGCATCCTTCACGGTCGGAGAACTGCGTCTTCCTCGTTCGGTGCTCGGCGTTCTGTCCGGCTTCGCGTTCGGCATCGCGGGCGTCACGTTCCAGACGATGTTGCGCAATCCGCTGGCTTCCCCCGACATCATCGGCATCAGCGCCGGTGCGAGCGCCGCCGCGGTGTTCGGCATCGTGTTCCTCTCGCTCACCGACTCGATCGTCTCTGTCTTCGCACTCGTGGGCGCCCTGTTCACCGCGTTCGCGATCTATCTGCTCGCGCACAAGGGCGGCTTCGCGGGAGCCCGGCTCATCCTCATCGGCATCGGCGTCGCGGCGATGCTCAACAGCGTCATCACATACGTGCTCTCCCGCGCCGCCGCGTGGGATCTGCAGACCGCGATGCAGTGGCTCACCGGCAGTCTCAACGGGGCAACCTGGGCGGCGGTCGTGCCCCTCGCGATCGCTTCGGTCGTCCTCATCCCGCTCATGCTCGCCCAGGCACGTGGACTCGACATGCTGCGACTGGGCGACGACTCGGCGGCGAGCCTCGGCGTCAGGGTCATTCGCACGCGGGTGCTGCTGATCCTGGGGGCAGTGGCCCTTCTCGCGTTCGCGACGGCGGCGACCGGTCCGATCGCCTTCGTGGCGTTCATGGCCGGACCCATCGCCGCTCGCCTCGTCGGCCCGGGAGCCTCCCTCCTGCTGCCCGCGGCGCTCGTCGGCGCGCTGCTCGTCCTGATCGCCGACCTGATCGGCCAGTTCGCCTTCGGCACCCGTTATCCCGTCGGAGTCATCACGGGCGTGCTCGGCGCGCCGTATCTCATCTACCTCCTCATCCGCACGAACCGCTCCGGAGGCTCGCTGTGACCGAACCCCATGTCCTCGCTGCGGAGTCGCTGACTCTCGCGTACGGGGATCGCACGATCATCGATGCGCTCGATCTGACGGTGCCGCCGGGACGCATCACGGCGATCGTCGGCGCGAACGGATGCGGCAAGTCCACGCTCCTGCGCGCGCTCGCGCGCCTGCTTCCCCCCCGCCGGGGGCAGGTCGTCCTCGACGGCAAAGCTCTCTCCTCGATCCCGTCGAAGGAGATCGCCCGCACGCTCGGACTTCTGCCGCAGAGTCCGATCGCCCCCGAGGGCATCGCCGTCACCGACCTGGTCGGCCGAGGACGGCATCCGCATCAGAAGCTCCTCTCGCGCTGGAGCGCGCGCGATTACGAGGTCGTGGCCCTGTCACTCGCCGCGACCGGCATCTCCGACCTCGCCGACCGCTCGGTCGACGAGCTGTCCGGCGGTCAGCGCCAGCGCGCCTGGATCGCGATGGCGCTTGCTCAGGAGACGGACATCCTGCTTCTCGACGAGCCGACGACCTTCCTCGACGTCGCGCACCAGGTCGAAGTGCTCGACCTGCTCACCGACCTCAACCGGGATCGCGGCACGACGATCGCGATGGTGCTGCACGACATCAATCTCGCAGCGCGGTACGCGGACCACATCATCGCGGTCCGATTCGGCAGGATCGTCGCGCAGGGTCGACCGGGCGACGTCATCACGAGCGACCTGATCCGCGACGTGTTCGACCTCGACAGTCTCGTGGTGCAAGATCCCGTCTCGGCGACCCCCATCGTCCTCCCCCGCGGCCGGCACCACGTCGTCGGTCGCGCCGTCACCCCCGAACCAGGAGCGCTCCCGTGACCCCCGCCCCGTCCCGATTCTTCCGCGCACGCGTCGAGCGCATCGTCGATCTCACTCCGAGCTTCCGGCGGTTCACGTTCGGCGGGGACGACCTGGCCGATTACGGCGATCCCGGCTTCGATCAGCGCATCAAGGTCGTCTTCCCCACGCCCGACGTCGGCATCGATGCCATGCCCCAGGACGGCGAGTGGTACACACTCTGGCGCGAGCTGCCGTACGCCGAGCGTCCTCCGTTCCGCACCTACACGACGCGAGCAGTCCGCACCGACGACCGCGAAGTGGACATCGACATGGTCGCACACGACGTCCTCGGCCCCGCCTCGGGCTGGATCGATCGCGCTGCCGTCGGGGACGAGGTGCTGATCTACGCCCCCACGAAGGCACACAGGGGCGTCAGCTACGGAATCGACTTCGTTCCGCCCGCGGAATCCGGCGTGATCCTGCTCGCGGGCGACGAGACAGCAGCGCCAGCCATCGCGGTGATCCTCGAGCAGCTTCCCGCCGAGGCGCGCGGCGTCGTCGTCCTCGAGGTGCCGGACGCCGCGGACGCGGACTACCTGCCTCAGCACACGGGCTTCGAGTACCACATCGCCGCACGCACGGGCGACGCGGACCGCCACGCGCACCTCGTGGCCGCTGTCGAGCGGGTCGCCGAGAGCCTCACCCCGCCCGGTCATGGAGACGAAGTCGAGGAGATCGACATAGACACCGACATCCTGTGGGAGGTGCCGCGCACCGCGAAGGGCGGTGCCGCGCTCAAGAAGGCGCCGCTGTACGCGTGGCTTGCCGGCGAGGCCGGCGCGATCAAGGCTCTGCGACGTCACCTCGTGACCGATCGCGGTGTCGACCGCCGCGCAGTCGCGTTCATGGGGTACTGGCGTCTCGGCAAGGCCGAGGTCTAGCGCCGCACCACCTCGCGCGCGTGACCGAGACGCAGCCCGGGCACGAGCGCGAGCAGTGCCAGCGCGGCGGCGATCGCGAACACGGCGGTGAATCCGGCATCCGTCGCCACGAGCGCGGTGAAGGCGAGTCCCATCACGGCGATCGCCATCGACGCGCCGATCGAATCCGAGATCGACAGCGCGGATGAGTTGAAGCCCTGGTTCTGCGGCGTCGAGTAGGCGAGCGTCAGCACGGTCAGTCTCGGGTACATCAGCCCCATGCCCGCCCCCGCCAGCGCCCAGCCTGCGACCAGGAGTGCCGGGTGCAGGTGCGCCCATGCCGTGGCGGCAGCCACGATGACGGCGGTGGACAGCAGCGCGATGCCCACCAGAGTGATGCGCGCGTTGCCGATCCGGTCTCCGAAACGCCCCTGTACGTCGGCAGCGGCCGCCCACAAGAGCGCCGCCGCCGTCAGACCCAGCCCCGCCCACGTCGGTGAGAAGTCGTACTCCGCGATCAGCAGGTACGGCACGTAGATCTCGGCGCCGAAGAGTGCGCCCGCGACGAGTCCTCTCATGAGGATCACGCTCGGCAGCCCGCGCGCCGACCGCAGAGTCCCCAGTGGCAGGAGCGGTCGGGCGGAGAGGGCAATGACGACGACGGATGCCGTGACCGCGGCTGCCGACCACGCTCCGAGTTCGCCGGCCAGACTGAGGGCCAGGGCGCCGGCGGCCACCGCGACGGCGCAGGCGAGGCGTGCGACCACCCTTCCGCCCGACGGCTCCTCGGTGTGAAGCGGAAGTCCGTGCAGTCGCAACGCCACCATCGCGAAGGCGACCACGGTGAGGGCGGCGACACCGAGGAAGACCCATCGCCAGTGCAGGTACTCCGTGACGGCTCCGGCCAGGAACGGGCCGACGAGGGACGGCACCACCCACGCCGCCGAGAACGCCGCGAACACCCGACCGTGGATGCTCGCGGGGTACACGCGCGCGACCACGACGTACAGCGCGACGGTCTGGCCGCCGGCGCCGAGCCCCTGGATCAGCCGACCGGCCACCAGCACCTCCATCGTCGGCGCGAGCCCCGCGATCACGAGGCCGACGACGAACAGGGCGACGGCGACGTACAGCGGGGCCTTCGGCCCCCACCGGTCGCTCCACGCGCCGACCGCGACCATCCCGATGACGCTCGTGGCCAGCGTGCCCGCGAATGCGACCGCGTACAGCGCCTCGCCCTGGAGGTCGGCGCTCACGATCGGCATGACCGTCGTCACCGCGAGCGCCTGAATCGCGGCGAGGAAGATCAGCGCGACAGCCCCGACCGTCACCCAGACGTACTTCGCGCTCCAGATCCCCGGCGCGCCGACCAGGTGCGTCACGACCCGACCAGCGAACCTACGCGGCGCACCGCCTCGGTCAGAAGCTCGGGTGAGCAGCCGAAGTTGATGCGCACGTGGCCGATGCCCTCGCGGCCGAAGAGCGGGCCGTGGTGCAGGGCGACCCGCGCGTCACGTCGGATCCTCGTGGCGGGATTGTCGCCCCAGCCGTACGCCGAGACGTCCACCCACGCCAGGAATCCGGCATCCGGGGGCAGGAATCGCGCCTCGGGCAGGTACTCGGCCAGCAGGTCCACCAGAAGACGCCGGTTCTGGTCCAGAGCGGCCAGCAGGCCGTCGAGCCACGCGTCGCTCTCCGCCGAGTATGCCGCGACGTTCGCGAGCGCTCCGAACAGCCCGGTGCGCCATTCCACTTCGGCGGGCAGCGAGCGCAGCACCTTCGCCTGCGGTGCGCCGCCGGCGATCATGACCGCGCATTTGAGACCGGCGAGGTTGTAGGTCTTGCTCGCGCTGGTGACGGCGTACCCGACAGCGGTCGCGGCCGGCGACGCGCGCAGGAACGGGGTGAACGGATGCCCCGCGTGGGCGAGTGGTCCGTGGATCTCGTCGCTGACGACCGTCGCACCGAACCCCGCCGCGATGTCGGCCAGCGCGGCGAGGATCTCGGGGGTGTGGACGGTGCCGGTCGGATTGTGCGGATTGCACAGCAGTACGGCACGCGCGCCACCGGCGAGCGCCGCCTCCACTCCGAGCAGGTCGATCTCCCAGCCGCTGGCGGTGCGCGCCAGCGGCACGCGCTCGACGACGCCCCCGGCCTCCTCCACCGTGTCGAAGAACGGGGGGTAGACCGGCGTCATGACCACGACGCGGTCGCCGGGTTCGATCACTCGGCGGAGGATCTCGACGACGCCCATCATCACGTCGCCGGTCCAGAACACGGTGGAGGGATCCACCTCCCACGCGAAACGGCGCCGCGCGAAGTCCACGAACGCTTCGCGCACGCCGGGCTCGGGTGGGGTGTACCCGGTGTCACCGAGCTGCACGGCGCGGACCAGCACGTCGGTGATCGCGGGGGCGAGCGCGTAGTCGGTCTCAGCCACGAAGAGCGGCAGCACCTCCGCCGGGTACTTGCGCCACTTCGTGCTGGACCGCTGCCGCAGCTGTTCGATGGGCAGTGCCTGCAGGGGGGTGACGCTCACCCTCCGAGCCTACCGACGAGGGCGGATGCCGCGACTTCTCGTGTCAGAGAGGGAAACGCAGGCTGCGCGTCAAATCGCGAAGCCGAGTGCCCGCATCATGTCCCGGCCGTCGTCGGTGATCCGCTCCGGGCCCCACGGCGGCATCCACACCCAATTGATCCGGAACCGCTCGACCACGTCATCCAGGGCCTGCGCCGTCTGCTCCTCGAGCACATCGGTCAGTGGGCACCCGGCGCTGGTGAGCGTCATGTGGATGACGAGGGCGTCGTTCTCGTCGTCCCAGCCGAGGTCGTAGATCAGGCCGAGGTCGACGACGTTGATCCCCAATTCGGGGTCCATGACGTCCTTGAGGGCTTCTTGGACCTCGTCGTACTTCTCGGGTGCGAGCGTCGCGGTCATATCAGGATTCTACGCTTCGCCCTCGGCGGCGGCTTCGAGCAGCGGTTCCATGAACCGGTCGTAGCCCTCGTCCTCGAGCCGCGCGGCGAGCTCGGGTCCGCCTTCTTCGACGATCCGCCCGGCGATCATGACGTGCACGAAGTCGGGGTGGATGTAGCGGAGGATGCGGGTGTAGTGGGTGATCAGCAGCACACCGAGGTCGGTCTGCTCCTTCGCACGGTTGACGCCCTCGGACACGATCTTGAGTGCGTCGACGTCCAGACCCGAGTCCGTCTCGTCGAGCACCGCGATCTGCGGGCGCAGAAGCTCGAGCTGCAGGATCTCATGGCGCTTCTTCTCGCCGCCCGAGAACCCCTCATTGACGTTGCGCTGCGCGAACTTCGGGTCCATGCGCAGGTTCTTCATGGACTGCTTGACGTCTTTGGTCCACGTGCGGATCGCCGGGGCCTCGCCGTCGATCGCGGTCTTGGCGGTGCGGAGGAAGTTCGTGACGGTCACGCCGGGGATCTCGACCGGGTACTGCATCGCAAGGAACAGACCTGCGCGGGCGCGCTCGTCCACCGTCATCGCGAGGACGTCTTCACCGTCGAGCGTGATCGTTCCGCTCGTCACGGTGTATTTGGGGTGCCCGGCGATCGTGTAGGCGAGGGTGGACTTGCCCGAGCCGTTCGGGCCCATGATCGCGTGAGTCTGGCCTTTGCGCACCGTGAGGGTCACACCGTTGAGGATGGGGGTGGTTCCGGCATCCGTCTCGACCGTCACGTGCAGGTCGCGGATTTCGAGGACTGTCATTTTCAGGCTTCCTTCTTCACAGCTGGGTCGATGAGCACATCGTCGCCGTCGATCACGACCTCGAACACGGGGACGGGCTCGTACGCGGGGAGATTGAGGGGCTTGCCGGAGAGCAGCGAGAACGCGGAGCCGTGGGCCCAGCACTCGATCGTGTCGCCGTCGACGAAGCCCTCGGCCAGTGAGATGTCACCGTGCGTGCAGACATCGCCGATGGCGTGGATGTCGTCGTTCGCGTCCTTCACGACGCAGATCGCGACACCCTCGACCTCGACGCGGATCGCGGAGTCCTGCTCGAGCTCGCTCAGAGCGCAGACACGGGTAGCGGTCACTGCGCCGCTCCTTCCTGAGGTTCGCCTTCGATCTCTCGAAGTTCGTTCTGAATAGCTTCGTGCAGTTCCGACTCCAGGGCGGGGATGCCGATGCGCTGCACGATGTCGCTCAGGAAGCCGACGACCACGAGTCGACGCGCCTCGTCTTCGCTGATGCCGCGCGACTGGAGGTAGAAGAGCTGCTCGTCATCGAAGCGTCCGGTGGCGCTGGCGTGGCCGGCGCCGCGGATGTCGCCGGTCTCGATCTCGAGGTTCGGGATGGACTCGGCACGCGCGCCATCGGTCAGGACCAGGTTGCGGTTGGCCTCGTACGAGTCGGTGCCGACTGCGTCGGGCCCGATCAGCACATCGCCGATCCAGACGCTGCGGGCGCCGACGCCTTGCAGCGCGCCTTTGTAGAGCACGTCGCCCCGGGTGTCGCGCCCCTTGTGGAACAGGTAGACCTGGCTCTCCAGGTGCTGGCCGGCGTCGGAGTACGACAGTCCGTACAGCTGACCCTGCGAACCGGCGCCGGCGAGCTCGACGCTCGGGTTGATGCGCACCACGCCGCCGCCGAAGCTGATGACGAAGTGGCGGAGGGTCGCGTCACGATCGACGCGGGCCTGGTGGGATGCCGCATGCACGGCGTCGTCCGCCCACTGCTGGACGGAGACCACGGTGAGGTGTGCGCCGTCCCGGACGATGATCTCGACGTTCTGCGCGAGCTGGACGGTGCCCTCGTGGCGGAGCACGATCGTGGCGTGCGAGTTCGGCATCGCCTCGATGACGAGATGCGCGTGTGCCCGGCCGCCGTCGCCGTGGATCGAGATGACCGCGGGCTCGTCGAGCTCGACGTTCGCGGGGATGCGCAGAAGATGCGCCTCGATCTCACGGCTCCACGCGATCGCAGCGGGCAGGTCCTCCGGGGTGAAGACCTCGCCGCGCGGCGCGACTCCGACGGCGAGGGATCCGCTCTCGAGAGCGGCGCCACTGAGCGTGACCGTGACCGCGCCGTCGTCTGCGGCCGCATCGATCAGCACCTCGCCGATGCGATCCATCGGCGTGTGCTTCCAGTTGACCTCGCGGCCGGTGGGCCGCTCGAAGTCGGTCGGATCGTAGGAGCGCGGCCGTTCGGAGCGGGTCTGGATCGGCGCCCAGGCGCCGTCGGTGTGCGCGGTGGAGCCTGGCACCGTGGGGGGTGCCTGCGTCGTGGCCGTCATCTAGCCGACCGATCCTTCCATGCCCATCTCGATGAGCTTGTTCAGCTCCATGGCGTACTCCATGGGAAGCTCGCGGGCGATGGGCTCGATGAAGCCGCGCACGATCATCGCCATGGCC
>DASQLG010000023.1:0-2624 GCA_035630115.1 Microbacterium sp.
GTCCGAACGTGACCCAGATGCCGTCGGCTTTGGTGACCGCGTCCTCGGTGCGCATGATCTCGTAGACGATCCAGGGCTGGCGGCCGACCTCGGTGACGATCCAGCCGCACTCCATCGCGACCACCGTCGCGACGCCCGACAGCGCGACCGCGCGTAAGAACCAGTTCGTCTGCGGGATGTCGCGCCTGCGCCACCACGCGAAGCCGAGCCACGCCCCGAGCGCGATCAGCATCGTGCCGATCCCGACCATCGTGTCGAACGCCCAGTGCAGCATCGTGTTGGCCGGCGGCCGGTCCTCGGGCGGCACGGTGTTGAGCCCGATCACCTTCGTGTCGGTGCTCCACCCGACCAGGAACGAGTCGAAGCCGGGGATCCCGAGCCCGCCCTTGACGCCGTCGGGGGTGCAGCGGCCGTAGATGTACTCGGTCACGTGCGTCGCGGTCTCCTGCACGCACTCCATCGCCGCGAACTTGATCGGCTGATCCTTCGCGATCGACCGCGCCGCGGTATCGCCGACCGCGAACTGGATCGGCGCGAGGATGCAGGCGAGCGTGAGCGGGATCAAGAGGCCCAGCCGGTGATAGCGGTCCCGGCGCCCGCGCAACATCCCGACCGCGTAGACCGACGCCACCCCGAAGCCCGTGACGAGGTAGGCGGCCAGGATCATGTGCGGCACCTCGTAGGGCACGGCCGGGTTGAAGATCACCTTCAGCGGCTCGACGCTCGTCACGTCCCCGGTGGTGGGCGAGAACCCCTGCGGCTGGTTCATCCACGAGTTCACCGCCACCACCGAGAACGCCCCGCCGAGCCCGCAGATCGGGATCGGGACGCCGGCCCAGAAGTGCGTCCACGGCCGCAGCCGCTCCCACCCGAAGATGTAGATCGCGACGAAGATCGCCTCGAGGAAGAAGAAGATGCCCTCGATCGCGAACAGCACGCCGAACACCTCGCCGAAGCGCCCCGTGAACTCCGGCCACAGCAGGCCGAACTCGAACGACAACACCGTGCCGGTCACTGCGCCGACCGCGAACGTCACCGCCACCACCTTCGACCAGCGGCGGGCCAGCAGCAACGCATCGGCGTCGTCGCGCCGCAGACCCCGGTAGTTGGCGATCAGCATGACCGCCGGCAACGCCACGCCGAAGCACGCCAGGATGATGTGGAAGCCCAGCGTGAACGCCATCTGACTCCGCGCCGCGTCCAGGTTCGAAGCAGCCAAAGGAAGCAAGTCGAGCAGCATCAGATCCCCTCCGACCCGTCTGGCGTTTGCGCGCCGTCGCTCCGCGATGTGCCCACGTCGCTGGCCGACTCTACGAGCGGCCCTGACGGAACCACATCGTCTGATACGGGTGAACTCAGAGTCACTACTCGGTGCCCGCGCGTGACCTAGAGTCCTCGGCATCGCGGGATCGTTCGATCAAGCTGCGCGCGACGCGGCTCCGGATGCGAGCGCTCGCCGCGCCCTGCGCGAGGCACGCCGCGAGGCGATCGCGGTGCTGCTGCTCGACGTCGGGCTGTTCGCCGCCCTCGCGGTCGCCGACAAGGCCTACGACTGGAGCCTCATCGACCTGGCGTGGTGGGCGTGGCTGGTGCTCGCGTCGCCGGCGCTGATCCTGATGGCCCTGCTGCTCGTGCTGCCGATCGCGGAGATCAGCCCTGGCCGGCTGCGAAACGGGAGCATCGCGTTGCTCGGGCTCCTCGTGGTCGCCGACGTCTTCGCGGTCGCCGTGGTGCTCGAGGCCCTCGCCAGCAGCGACGCCTCGCGCCTCAGCGGCGGCGACCTGCTCGCGCACGGGATGGTGGTGTGGCTGAGCAACATCATCACCTTCGGGCTGCTGTTCTGGGAGCTCGACGAGGGCGGCCCGCGCCTGCGCGCCGAGCGCGGGCGGCGCGACCCGACTTCCAGTTCCCGCAGGACGCCGGCGGGGACGCCCGCTGGAACGCACGGCTGAGCGACTACCTCTACGTGTCGTTCACCAACGCGATCGCGGTCAGCCCGACGGACACGATGCCGCTGACCCGGCGGGCGAAGGGCCTCATGGCCGCCGAGTCGCTGATCTCCTACACGGTCGTGATCCTCGTCGTCGCCCGCGCCGTGAACGTGCTGGGTACCTGACCGAGTCGATCACGAAGCCGGGACCGGATCTCCCTCGCTCTCGATGTGGAAGTAGTCAAAGGCGACGTCGAGGTCGCTGGAGGTGCCGGTCCGGTTGAACGCCACGAGCCCCGCGTGCGCCGGCTCGGCGCTCAGCGTGGTGGAACCCATGAATCGGTAGACGCTCCCGTCCCGTGAGTAGTACGCCTTGTAGGTGTCTCCCGCCTTTCGGAGCCTGAACCAGATTGCGCCGTCCGCGCCGACGATCCGCTGCGCGTCGGATCCGGTGACCTGCAAGGTCGTGGGGACGCCATTCTCCTCGCGGATGACGACCACGCGGAGCTTGTCGATCTCCGCGCCGGCGTCGGCCATCTCCCAGGCCAGCTTGACGTAGTTGTCGTCGTCGGCGCGGGCGATGATGCCGCCCTGCTCGTTGTCGTTCGCGAGCGGCCTCGAGAAGACGGCCTTCGTGTCGGCCGTCCAGTCTCCGTTCACATCCTGCAGCGCCAGGTTCCTGGCCGTATTCGCG
>DASQLG010000024.1:0-27347 GCA_035630115.1 Microbacterium sp.
GGATGCGGCATCCAGGTCGCTCGCGAACATCGCGAACGCCTCGAGCGAGCGGTACTGCGCCAGCTCGAGCTTGAGCGTGCCGGAGACCTTCTTGATCGACTTGACCTGGGCGTCACCGCCGACGCGGGACACCGAGATGCCCACGTCGACTGCGGGCCGCTGGTTGGCGTTGAAGAGGTCGGACTGCAGGAAGATCTGGCCGTCGGTGATCGAGATCACGTTGGTCGGAATGTACGCCGACACATCGTTGGCCTTCGTCTCGATGATCGGCAGGCCGGTCATCGAACCCGCACCGAGCTCGTCCGAGAGCTTCGCGCAGCGCTCCAGCAGGCGGGAGTGCAGGTAGAAGACGTCACCGGGGTACGCCTCGCGGCCCGGCGGCCGGCGCAGCAACAGCGACACGGCGCGGTAGGCCTCAGCCTGCTTGGTCAGGTCGTCGAAGATGATCAGGACGTGCTTGCCGTCGTACATCCAGTGCTGGCCGATCGCCGAGCCGGTGTAGGGCGCGAGGTACTTGAAGCCGGCAGGGTCGGATGCCGGAGCCGCGACGATCGTCGTGTACTCCATCGCCCCGGCGTCCTCGAGCGCACCCTTGACGGACGCGATCGTGGAGCCCTTCTGGCCGATCGCGACATAGATGCAGCGAACCTGCTTCTCGACGTCGCCCGACTCCCAGTTGGCCTTCTGGTTGATGATCGTGTCGATCGCGATCGCGGTCTTGCCGGTCTGGCGATCGCCGATGATGAGCTGGCGCTGGCCGCGACCGACCGGGATCATGGCGTCGATCGCCTTGATGCCCGTCTGCATGGGCTCGTGCACGCTCTTGCGCGACATCACGCCGGGCGCCTGCAGCTCGAGAGCGCGGCGGCCGTCGGTCGCGACCGGGCCGAGGCCGTCGATCGGGTTGCCGAGCGGGTCGACGACGCGACCCAGGTATCCATCGCCGACGGCGACGGAGAGCACTTCACCGGTGCGCGTCACTTCCTGGCCGGCCTCGATTCCCGAGAACTCGCCGAGGACGACGACGCCGACCTCATGCTCGTCGAGGTTCAGCGCCAGTCCCGACGTGCCGTCGGCGAACGTCACGAGCTCGTTGGCCATGACGCCGGGGAGGCCCTCGAGGTGCGCGATGCCGTCGGCGGCGTCGACAACGGTGCCGACCTCGGTCGCTGCGGCGCCGGTGGGCTCGTAGGCGGCGGCGAAGTCCTTCAGCGCGTCACGGATGACATCGGGGCTGATCGTTAGTTCTGCCATTGTGTTCCTTCGTTTCGAGGGGCCTCGGCCCCGAAGCTTCCGCTCGCGCGGGAAATCTGGTATCTAGCCCGCGAGCCGCTGGCGCAGGTCGCTGAGCCGTGCCGCGACGCTCGCGTCGATAACATCGTCGGCGATCTGCACGCGCAGGCCCCCGACGACGGAGGGGTCGATGACCGCGTTGAGCCCGACCTTCTTGCCGTAGCGCTGCGTCAGGACGGCGCTGAGGCGATCTGACTGCGTCTGGTTGAGCGGCGCGGCCGTGACGACCGTCGCGACGATGCTGCCGCGCTGGTCGGCGACGAGGTCCATGGCCTGGGACAGCAGCTGGCGCACGCGCCGCTCGCGCGGCTGCTGCACGAGCGAGGAGACGATCAGGATCGTCGCCTCACTCGCGCGGCCCCGCAGCAGGGTGCGGATGAGGGCGCCCTTGGCGGTGTCGTCACCCAGGCGGCTGCCGAGGGCGAGCTCGATCTCCGGGTTTTCGGCGACCAGGCGCGCGGCGCTGAAGAGTTCGCCGTCGACGTCCACTCCGGGCGCCGAGATCGCGGCGGCGCGAACCGCCAGTTCCTCGATGCCGTCGAGCAGCTGGCTCGCGCTCGACCAGCGCTGTTCGACGGCGGTGGTCAGCAGCGACAGCGCGGTTGGGCCGAACGCCGCGCCGAACACGTCGGAAACGACGCGCGACCGGGCGGCCGGTGCCGCGGCGGGGTCGGCGAGCGCACCGCTCAGCTGCGGCGAGTCGCCCACGATCCGCGCCGCGGCGAACAGCTCGCGGGCGGTGTCGAGGTCGACGCCCGACGCGGCGTTCAGGGCCGCCGTCGTCGCCGCGAGGGCCTGAGTGGTTGCGCTGCCCACTAGCTCGTCGCCTTCTCGGATGCCTCGAGCTCGGCGAGGAAGCGGTCCACCACGGCCTGGGCCTTGGCGTCTTCGGAGAGGGTCTCGCCGATCACACCGCCGGCCAGGTCGAGCGCGAGCGTGCCCACGTCGGACTTCAGGGAGGCCAGGGCTGAGAGGCGCTCCATCTCGATCTGCGCCTTCGCGTTCGCGGTGATGCGTGCGGCCTCGGAGGAGGCCTGCTCGCGCATCTCGGCGACGATCGCAGAGCCGTCCGCGCGTGCCTGCTCGCGAATGCGTCCCGCTTCGGCCCGCGCGTCGGCGAGCTGGGCGGTGTACTTCTCGAGAGCGGCCTGCGCCTCGGCCTGAGCGGCCTCAGCGGAGTTGATGCTGCCCTCGATCGCCTCACTGCGGGCGTCGAGCATCTTGTTCAGATTCGGCAGGATCTTCCAGATGAAGAGCGCGAGGATGATGAGGAACGCCAGCGTGCCCCAGACCAGGTCCGGGAGAGTGGGGAGCAGCGGGTTGATCTCCCCCTCGTGGCCTTCGGCGAATGCGTTGAGCATTCGGACTCCTTCGGTCAGCAACGGGTGGTTACGGCGCGGGGAACGGGATGAAGGCGACCGCGATCGCGATGAACGCGAGCGCCTCGGTCAGTGCGATACCGAGGAACATGAGGCCGCTGAGGCGACCCTGCAGCTCGGGCTGGCGCGCGACCGATTCGATGGTCTTGCCGACGATGATGCCGACGCCGATACCGGAGCCGATAGCGGCGAGACCGAAGGCGAGGGGTGCGAGCTGTCCGACGACGTTCACAGGGATTTCCTTTCGAAGGGGTTGATGGTCTGGCAGCCGGGGACGGGTCAGTGTCCGTCGGCGAGCGACATCTGGATGTAGATGGCGGTGAGGATCGTGAAGACGTATGCCTGGAGCACGGCGACGAACAGCTCCAGAACGGTGAAGGCGACGCCGAATGCGAAGGTTCCGATGCCGAGCAGCCCGATGAGCTGGCCGTTGGCGAGCACGGTGAAGAAGAAGAAGTGCGTCGCGGTGAAGCAGAGGACGAGCAGCATGTGCCCGGCGACCATGTTCATCAGAAGTCGGAGGGCCAGCGTGATCGGGCGCAGGATGAAGGTCGAGAGGAACTCGAGCGGAATCAGCAGGATGTGCAGCGGCCACGGCACGCCCGGGATGACGAGGGCGTTCTTCAGGTAGCCCAGCGAGTGTTTCCGGAAGCCCGCGTACACGAACATCCCGTACGCCACGACCGCGAGGATGAGCGGCAGGCCGATGACGGCGGTGCTGGCGATCTGCAGACCGGGGATGATGCCCGTGAGGTTCATGCCGATGATCAGGAAGAAGAACGTCATCAGGACGGGCAGGAACCGCTTGCCGTCCTTCTCGCCGAGCGTGTCGAACACGATCGTGTTGCGGACGAAGCCGAGCATGTACTCGAGAGCGGCCTGTCCGCGAGTGGGGACGAGCTTCATGTTCCGAGTGCCGATCCACAGCCAGATGACCAGGGCGGCAACGACCAGGAGTCGGATCAGCATGACCCGGTTGAGCTCGAACGGCGTCCCCACGAACAGGAGGCCTTCGGGGACGAATTCGCCGATCGACGGACCTACGAATCCACCGTCTGATTCGTCGGCCGTGACGAGCGACAGGGCGGGGAGGAGCATTGCGGTAATCAGGAGATTCTCCGGCGTCGGGCGTCCGAGACGTGGCGATCAGGGGGAGCGTATTCGTTCAGCCTAGCAAAACTCTCCAGGCTCCGAAGACACGCTCAGGCCCCAGCGTAGTGCCCGCGGGGCGGCTGCGGGGGGCGGTCAGCGAGCCTCTCAGGGCGCATCGTCGTCGACGCTCTGAGGCAGTTCCACGTCGCCCACATACGGCACTCGCGCACGCTGGAAGGCGATCACGTCGAACACGAGCGAGCCGACGACGGCGATGATGACCGTGACGAAGAAGACCGTCGGGTCCAGCCAGGGCTGCGAGCGCAGCCAGATCGACAGGACGACGAACAGGACGAGCTTGAGCACCCAGGAGCCGAGCACGATCGCGAAGAACACCGGGGAACCCGGATCGTCCTTCGTGGCGCGGATCGCCACCTGGATGCTGATCGCCGTGAGCGCCAGGAAGACGAGCCACATCGCCGCGCCGAGCAGTCCGCTGATCATGCCCGGGATGCCGGAGACGAGGTAGCCCACCACTGCTCCCGCGACGGCGAGGATCGCGATGACGATCGCAGGCCACTTCAGGCTCGACAGGACGTGGAAGCTGCGCGGGGTGGACGGGGCACTCATCGAGCAGCCTCCAGCGGTGTGGGGTCGACGATCGGTGCGGCGACGGGTGCGGACGTGCGCCGCCGGGAGGGCAGCAGGGTGACGATGAGACAGGCCGCGGCTCCGACGACGCCGAACACGACGCCGACCAGGTACTGGCCGGGCCAGTTCTCCCGGGTGCCGATGTACATCAGGAGCACCGCGAGGCTGAACACCGCGGTCCAGGAGTAGAAGATCAGGACCGCGTCGCGGTCGGTGTGCCCCATGTCCAGCATCCGGTGATGGAGGTGCTTGCGATCGGGCGCGAACGGGGATTTCCCGGCGCTCATGCGCCGCACCACCGCAAGGCCGAAGTCCAGGAGCGGCAGCAGCACGACCACCACCGGCAGGAGGATCGGGATGAAGGCACCGAGCAGCTGGGAACGGCCGAAGCCCTCGGGGTCGAGCGTCGCGGGGTTGAGCTGGCCGGTGATGGCGATCGCCGAGCACGCCATGAGAAGGCCGAGCATGAGCGCGCCGGAATCGCCCATGAAAAGCTTCGCCGGGCTCCAGTTCAGCGGCAGGAAGCCGATGCACGCGCCGATCAGCACGGCCGCGATGAACGAGGCGAGGTTGAAGTAGGTGCTCGCCCCCGTGTCGCGCACCAGGATGTACGAGTACGCGAAGAAGACGCCGTTCGCGATCAGGCACACGCCGGCGACCAGACCGTCCAGGCCGTCGATGAAGTTGACGGCGTTCATCACGACCACGATCGAGAAGACGGTCAGCGTGAAGCTGACCCAGCTCGACCAGAGCGAGATGCCGCCGATCGGGAGCGCGAAGATCTGGAGCTGGCCGAACCACGCGATGATGCCCGCGGCGAGGAACTGCGCGCCGAGCTTGATCATCCAGTCCAGATCCCACAGGTCATCGGCCACGCCGACCAGCACGATCAGGAACGTCGCGGCGAGGATCGCGTACACGGGTGCGGGATCGGTCCAGAAGATCGCGAAATACGGATGCTGCGACGAAACCGCGAACGCGGCCACCACGCCCAGGAACATCGCCACTCCACCGAGGCGGGGTGTGGGCGTCTTGTGGACGTCTCGCTCACGGATGCCGGGATACAGCTTGTACTTCAGGCTCAGTCGCCAGACCGCCCACGACAGCGACAGGGTGACGGCCGCCGTGAAGAGGATCGTGAAGACGTACTGCTTCACGCGCCGTCCTCTGTGACGGACCCCGCGGGGGCGGCCTCGTCCAGGATCGGGTCGGGTTCGAGGAGGTCGCCGATGACCTCTCGCAGCGCGGCACGATCGATCGCCCCTTCGCGCAGAACGCGGACGAGGGGGTCGACGCCGGTGACCAGGCTCGTCGCGTCGATGATGGTCGAGGCCACACCCGTCGCAGACGGACCGCCGTCGAGATACACCGAGACGCTGTCGCCGAGCATGTCCCGGGCGTCGGACGCCATGATCGCGGCGGCCTTGCCGGTCAGGTTGGCGCTGGAGACGGCGAGGGGGCCGGTCTCCTCGAGGAGCTCGAGAGCGAGGTTGTTGGCCGGCATCCGCACGGCCACGGTCCCGTGGGTGTCGCCGAGATCCCACGACAGCGACGGCTGGGACGGCAGGACGATCGTCAGCCCGCCCGGCCAGAACGCCTCGACGAGCTGCTCGACGGCCTCGGGCACCTCGGCGACGAGCGCCCGCAGGGTCGCCACGCCCGCCACGAGCACGGGCGGAGGGGACTGGCGCCCGCGGCCCTTCGCCTCGAGCAGCCCCTGGACGGCGCGCGCGCTGAACGCGTCCGCGGCGATGCCGTACACCGTGTCGGTCGGGAAGACCACGAGTTCGCCGCGGCCGATCGCCTGGCGCGCCTGGCGCATGCCGGCGAGCAGCTGCGCTTCGTCACGGCAGTCGAATACAGGGGACATGTCCTGGTCAGTCTATCCGGCGGGCTCCGCCCGACCAGGACGCGGTCAGGGGCGGATCGCGGTGGTCGCGCGGTCCCGCATCGTCAGATCGGGGTGCGTCGCGGCGGCCCGCCAGCCGTCGGCGGTCAGCAGCTCGCGGATCGCCTCGCCCTGCCACTCGCCGTGCTCGATCACCAGCAGTCCCCCGGGATGCGCCAGACGGAGCGCGACCCGGCTGACGATCCGAACGACGTCCAGGCCGTCCGCGCCGCCGTACAGCGCCGCGGGAGGATCGAAGAATCTGACCTCGGGGTCGCGCGGGATCGCGGCATCCGGCACGTACGGAGGATTGGAGGCGACGACGGAGACCGTGCCGTCCAGCTGCGGGAAGGCGTGCTCGAGGTCGATGAAGGCCAGCTCGGCGTTGTCGGCGCCGACGAGGTCGAAGTTCTCGCGGGTCCACACGAACGCCTCGACGGAGTTCTCCGCGGCGAACACGCGCGAGTGCGGCACCTCGGTGGCCAGGGCGAGGGCGATCGCGCCGCTGCCGGTGCCGAGGTCGACCGCGACGGGCGACGGGGATGCCGCGGCCGACAGCCCGTCGATCGCAAGCTGCGCGACCATCTCGGTCTCCGGCCTCGGCACGAAGACACCCGGGCCCACCCGCAGCTCGAGGTGGCGGAACGGCGCCGTGCCGGTCAGGTGCTGCAGAGGCTCACGGGTCACGCGCCGCGCGACGAGCGCCGCGAGGCGCTCCGCGTCGGCGGCGCCGAGGACGTCGCCGCGGATCGCCGCAGCCTGGACGGCTCCCCTTCCGACGCCGAGGACGTGCGCGCCGAGGAGTTCGGCATCCACAACGGCGTCGGAGATCCCGGCTCGTGCCAGGCGGTCGACGGCGTCGCGGAGGGCATCGGCCAGCAGCAGGGCGCGGTGAGGATCGTCAGACATGAGCGGCACCCAGCATAAGCGTCGTCGGGCCACCGGCCGTCGTCACAGAAGGACTCACACCCGCTCGCCCCCTTTAGGCTTGTCCCGCACACGACGACCCCGTGAAAGGCCCGACATGCCCGGAATCCACCCCGACATCACCTCTGCTTTCGGCGATACGCCGCTCGTCCGCCTCAATCGGGTGGCGGAGGGCGTCGAGGGGAACATCCTCGCGAAGCTCGAGTTCTACAACCCCGCATCCAGCGTCAAGGATCGACTCGGCATCGCCATCGTCGATGCTGCCGAGGCGTCGGGAGAACTGAAGCCCGGCGGCACGATCGTCGAGGCGACGAGCGGCAACACCGGAATCGCCCTCGCGATGGTCGGTGCGGCGCGAGGCTACAAGGTCATTCTGGCCATGCCCTCGTCGATGTCGATCGAGCGTCGCCTGCTCCTGAAGGCCTATGGCGCCGAGCTGATCCTCACCGATCCCGCCGGAGGGATGAAGGGCGCGATCGCCAAGGCGGAGGAGATCCTCGCCGAGACGCCCGGAGCGATCCTCGCCCGTCAGTTCGAGAACCAGGCGAACGTCGAGATCCACCGGAAGACCACCGCCGAGGAGATCATCCGCGACACCGACGGCAAGGTCGACTACTTCGTCGCCGGCATCGGCACCGGCGGAACGATCACGGGCGTCGGGCAGGTGCTCAAGGAGCGCGTCCCCGGCGCGAAGGTCATCGCCGTCGAGCCGGCCGACTCCCCGCTGCTGACCAAGGGCACGCCCGGTCCCCACAAGATCCAGGGCATCGGGCCGAACTTCGTCCCCGCGATCCTCGACCAGAGCGTCATCGACGAGGTGATCGACGTCGAGTTCCCCGACGCGATCGAGACCGCACGCGCGGTCGGCACGAAGGACGGCATCCTGGTGGGCATCTCATCCGGCGCCGCGGTGTGGGCGGCCCTGCAGGTCGCCGCGCGCCCGGAGGCCGCCGGCAAGAACATCGTGGTGATCATCCCGTCGTTCGGTGAGCGCTACCTGTCGACCGCGCTGTTCGATCACCTGCGCGAGGACTGAGCAGCCCGTCCGAGAAAGGCGATCCGTGGCCCGGATCCATTCCGACATCACGTCCGCCTTCGGCAACACGCCCCTGGTGCGGCTTCACGCGCTCACCGACGGTCTCGGCGCCGAGGTGCTCGCCAAGCTCGAGTTCTACAACCCGGGCGCGAGCGTGAAGTGCCGACTCGGGATCGCGCTGATCGATGCCGCCGAGGCATCGGGCGACCTCACGCCGGGCGGCACGATCGTCGAGTCCACGAGCGGCAACACCGGCATCGCGCTGGCGCTGTTCGGTGCGGCTCGCGGCTACCGGGTCATCCTCACGATGCCCGCGTCGATGTCGAAGGAGCGTCGCACGCTGCTCAAGGCCTACGGTGCCGAACTCGTGCTCACCAACCCCCACAAGGGAATGACCGAAGCCGTCGAGACCGCGGAGCGCATCGCGGCCGAGACTCCCGGAGCCGTGCTCGCGCACCAGTTCGACAGCCCCGCCAACGCGGAGATCCACCGCCGCACGACGGCCGAGGAGATCTGGCGCGACACCGACGGCCACGTCGACTACTTCGTCGCCGGCTCGGGGACGGGCGGGACGATCACGGGAGTCGGGACCGTGCTCAAAGAGCGCAATCCGAACGTGCGGATCGCCCTCGTCGAGCCGAAGGACTCCCCCGTGCTGACCGAGGGCCGCGCGGGCGGACACCGCATCCAGGGGATCGGGCCGAACTTCGTTCCCTCGGTGCTGGATCGTTCGGTCGTCGATGAGATCTTCGACGTCGAGTTCGACGACGCGATCCGCGTCGCCCGCGAGCTGGCCACGCGCGAGGGCATCCTGGCCGGCATGTCGGCGGGAGCGGCGGTGTGGGCGGCGCTTCAGATCGCGGCGCGTCCCGAGGCGGCCGGCAAGCGCATCGTCGTGATCATCCCGGATGCCGGGGAACGCTATCTGTCCACGGCGCTGTACGAGCACCTGCGCGAGCCCGAGGAGGCCCCGGCATGACCGAACGCATCGGCGTCCTGCGCCGCGTCCGCGAAGACCTGGTGGCGGCGAAGCTGCGCGACCCCGCGGCGCGCAGCGGCCTGGAGATCGCCCTGCTGTACCCCGGTCTGCACGCCGTGTGGGCGTACCGTCTCTGGCACGCGCTGTGGGTGCGCCGGGTGCGCTTCGTCGCGCGGCTGGGGTCGCAGTTCACGCGCTGGCTCACGGGCATCGAGATCCACCCCGGCGCCACGATCGGGCGGCGCTTCTTCATCGACCACGGCATGGGCGTCGTGATCGGCGAGACGGCCGAGATCGGCGATGACGTCATGCTGTACCACGGCGTCACGCTCGGAGGTCGTCAGCGCGAAGGCGGCAAGCGGCACCCCACGATCGGGGACGGCGTCGCCGTCGGCGCGGGCGCGAAGGTCCTCGGGCCCATCACGATCGGCGCGGGATCGGTCATCGGCGCGAACGCTGTCGTGACCCGGGATGCCCCGGCCGACAGCATCCTCGTCGGAATTCCCGCGAAGCCGCGCGTGAAGCGCGAGGGTCTGGACACGCGTGCCCTGCTGACCGTCCCCGAATACAGCATCTGACCGGATCGGTCAGTCGGCGCGGCGCTGCGCGACCTCTCTCTTGAGGAACACCATCGGCAGGAGCCACGTGGCCAGCGCGGTGATGATCCACACGATCACCGGCGCGAGGATCCAGGCGAGCGGCTCGGAGATGCCGACCCCGGCATTCGGAATGAGCACGACGATCAGGATCGCGACGAACGTCGAGATGATGCCGATGCCACCGAGGAGCGGCGCCGCATGGCGCCGTGTGAGCCGGAAGACCCACGGCGCCAGCACGCTCTGGATGACCGCGAAGATGACCACGGCGAGCACGAAGCCCCACCAGTCGGTCCAATCGATGTGGAAGCCCGGCAGGATGAGGTCGGCCACGATGAGGCCCAGCGCCGCCGAGACCACGAAGATCATGGCGCGGATGAGGAACGTGATCACGCCCAGAGCCTAGCGCCGCGGCATCCGCTCGTCCGCGCCAGGCGGGACTGCTCCCCTGTCGCTTTCCGTCCCTTATGGGGCTCTCCGCGGGCGGAAAGGGACAGCGCAGTCACGAGCGATCGCGGATTGCGTCGGCGACACGACGCAGGAGCACTTCGGGATGCACGAAGAGCATTTCGCGGGTGACCCGGATGACGCGCCACCCGTGCGCGACAAGGTCGTCGTGCTTCTGGATGTCACGGTTCCAGGTTGCGGGATCCGTCCGATGATGGTCGCCCTCGTACTCGAGCGCGATCTTCCGCGCGACGTACGCGCCGTCGACGCAGCCGATGAAGCGCCCGTCTGCGGCGTAGACGTCCACATCGATCTCGGGCTCCGGAAGTCCCCCGTCCACCACGGTGACGCGCATCCAGGATTCCGGGCGCGACGACGATCCGGTGCGCAGCCGCGGCAGCGCGTCGCGAAGCGCCGGCTTGCCGACTCGGCGACCGGAGAAGAGGGCCGCTTGAAGTTGTGCCGGCACGGCCAGCGGTGGCGGCAGCGCCCTGGCGAATGCACCCGGCATGCGCGGGACGCGGATCATGTGATCGCCGACCGCGATCAGGTCGTACGGATGCCGAAGCACGCCGCCCAGCATCGCCCACGTGGTCGCAGGACTGGCGAGCCGCAATCCCGTTCCGGGATGGGTGACGACCCTCGAGGTCTGGGGTCGCGCTTCGTGACCGCGAACGCCAGCACCGCGCGGCAGACGATGAGGTGCGAGGACTGACACGTGCAGGAGCTCTCGGTCACCGCCGTCCGATCGCAACGAGTCGACGTGGCGCGGTGGAAGCGGCGCACGCCACAGGAGCGCAGCGGTCTGGTGACTGAAGAACTCGTGCTCCGGCATCCGCAGGGCGTATTCGCGGACGCTCTTCTCGATGGCCGCGAGCCGTCGCTCCCATGGGGTCAGCGAATCCGCACCGTTCGCGTCGGTACCAGACCTCAGTGCGCGGATACCACGGAATGGCCGGTCGAGGTCGACGCCGCGGAGTCGCTTCTCTCCGACTCCGCGGGCCAGCGCCGCGGCGACACTGAACGCGGTGCCCAGGTCATCGGGGATGTCATAACGCGGCATCCCTCGACGGTGGCATTGCTCCCGCCTCGCTCGCTGCAGCGTGCCATGTCGGTGCACACACGCCGTCACTGCGCGCCTGTGCAGGAACCGACGGGGGCCGCTCCCCTGTCGCTAGCCGTCCATCGCACCCGCCCTGCGCGACGGTTGGCGACGGCGGAGCAGTCCCGAAGGCCCTGCGGAGGCGGGTTAGGCGCCGACGGCGGCCAGGCGCTCCTCCTCGTCGGCGGCGATGCACGACTCGACGATGGGGCCCAATGCGCCGTCCATCACCTGGTCGAGGTTGTAGGCCTTGTAGCCGGTGCGGTGATCGGCGATCCGGTTCTCCGGAAAGTTGTAGGTGCGGATGCGCTCGGACCGGTCCATGCCGCGGATCTGCGACTTGCGGGCGGCCGAAGATGCGGCATCCAGCTCTTCCTGCTGCTTGGCGAGGATCCGCGCGCGGAGCACGCGCATGCCTGCCTCGCGGTTCTGCAGCTGCGACTTCTCGTTCTGCATCGACACGACGATGCCGGTCGGCAGGTGGGTGATGCGCACCGCGGAGTCCGTGGTGTTCACGGACTGACCGCCCGGGCCCGAGGAGCGGAACACGTCGATCTTCAGATCGTTCGGGTTGATCTCGACCTCGTCGGGCTCATCGACCTCGGGGAAGACGAGGACGCCGGTCGTCGAGGTGTGGATGCGGCCCTGCGACTCGGTGGCCGGCACGCGCTGCACGCGGTGGACGCCGCCCTCGTACTTGAGCGAGGCCCATACGCCCTGGGCGGGGTCGGTCGAGGAGCCCTTGATCGCGACCTGGACGTCCTTGTAGCCGCCGAGATCGGACTCGGTGCGTTCCAGCAGTTCGGTCTTCCATCCGCGGGATGCCGCGTACTGCAGGTACATGCGCAGCAGATCGGCCGCGAACAGCGCGCTCTCCGCGCCGCCTTCGCCGCCCTTGATCTCCATGATCACGTCGCGGCCGTCGTCGGGGTCGCGCGGGATGAGCAGGCGCCGAAGCTTCTCCTGCGTCTCCTCGACACGTTCTTCGAGGGCAGGCACCTCGGCCGCGAAGGCTTCATCCTCCTTGGCGAACTCCTGCGCAGCCTCGAGGTCGCCCGTCGCCAGCACCCACGCCTCGTACGCCGCGACGATGCGCGACAGCTCGGCGTACCGCCGGTTGACGCGCTTCGCACGCGCCGCATCGGCGTGCACGGCCGGGTCGGAGAGTTCCTCCTGCACGGCCTTGTGCTCCTCGATGAGGGTCTTCACCGATTCGAACATGATGCTCCGAACGGCTCAGGTCAGCGAATGCTGTTCTCGTGGCCGTGGCTGTGACCGCCGCCGGTCGGCGTGGGGATGGACTTCTGCATCTGCACCAGGAACTCGACGTTGGACTGCGTCTCCTTCAGCTTGCCGAGCACGACCTCGAGGGCCTGCTGGGTGTCCAGGCCCGCGAGGGCGCGACGCAGCTTCCAGGTGATCTTGACCTCGTCGGGCGAGAGCAGCATCTCTTCGCGGCGGGTGCTCGACGCGTTGACGTCGACGGCCGGGAAGATCCGCTTGTCGGCGAGCTGACGCGAGAGGCGCAGCTCGCTGTTGCCGGTGCCCTTGAACTCCTCGAAGATGACCTCGTCCATCTTCGAGCCGGTCTCCACGAGCGCGGTGGCAAGGATCGTGAGCGATCCGCCGTTCTCGATGTTGCGCGCCGCGCCGAAGAAGCGCTTCGGCGGGTAGAGGGCTGACGCGTCGACACCACCCGTGAGCACGCGACCGGAGGTCGGGGCGGAGATGTTGTACGCACGGCCGAGGCGGGTGATCGAGTCGAGCAGGACCACGACGTCGCGGCCCAGCTCGACGAGGCGCTTGGCGCGCTCGATGGCGAGCTCGGCGACCGTCGTGTGGTCCTCGGCGGGGCGGTCGAAGGTCGAGGCGATGACCTCGCCCTTGACCGTGCGCTGCATGTCGGTGACCTCTTCGGGACGCTCATCGACGAGCACGACCATGAGGTGGACCTCGGGGTTGTTCGTCGCGATGGCGTTGGCGATCTGCTGCAGCACGATGGTCTTGCCGGCCTTGGGCGGCGCGACGATCAGGCCGCGCTGGCCCTTGCCGATCGGGGCGACCAGGTCGATGATCCGCTGGGTCAGCTTCTCGGGTGCCGTCTCCAGACGCAGGCGCTCCTGCGGGTAGAGCGGAGTCAGCTTGCCGAACTCCACGCGCTCGGCGGCGTCTTCGACCGACAGACCGTTGACCGCATCGACCTTGACCAGCGCGTTGTACTTCTGGCGGCTCGACTGCTCGCCCTCGCGCGGCTGCTTGATGGCGCCGACCACGGCGTCGCCCTTGCGGAGGTTGTACTTCTTGACCTGGCCGAGCGAGACGTAGACGTCGCTCGTGCCAGGCAGGTAGCCGGTGGTGCGCACGAACGCATAGTTGTCGAGCACGTCGAGGATGCCCGCGATCGGGATCAGGACGTCGTCCTCGCCGATCTCGGTGTCGAACTCGTCGCCGCCGCCCTGAGGGCGGCGCTTGTTGCGCTGACGGTTGCGGCCCGACGAGCCGTCCTCGTCGGCGTCGGATGCCGCGGCCTGGGGCTCGGCCTTGGCGGCTGCCTGCGGCGCCTGGCCACCCTGCGGCGCCTGGCCACCCTGAGCAGCCTGGCCGCCCTGAGCAGCCTGGCCGCCCTGGGCGTTCTGACCGCCCTGCGCATTGCGGTTGCGGTTGCGGTTGCGGCTCCGGCTGCGGCTGCGCGAAGGGGCGCCGTCGGCGCCGCCCTCGGCTGAGTCGGCATCCTCGCCCTCGGTCGTCTGCTCGGAGGCGGCATCGCCCGCATCGTCGGGCGCGGACTCCTCCGCCGCCTCGGCCTGCGGCTGGTCGGCCGCTTCGGGCACGGACTCGGCGGCGGGCTCGACCTCAGCCGGCGCCGCGGCGTCTGCCGCAGGCTCGGCCCCAGCCGGCGGCTCGGCGTCTGCCTCGGCGTCTGCGGCTGCCTCTGCGGGTGCCTCGACGGGGGCTTCGGCCGGTGCCTCGGCCGGTGCCTCGGCGGCCGGTGCGGCAGCGGCGCCCGTGCTCTTGGCACGGCGCGGCGCGCGCTTGCGCGGCGCCGTGGCGGGAGCGGGCTCGACCGGCGCCTCGACGGCTGCCGGGGTGGCGTCCACCGGGGCGTCGGCCGGAGCCTGCGCCGCGGCATCCGCCTCGGTGTCTGGGACGGCAGCGCTGACCGGCTCCGCGGGGGCGGCGGCCCCGCGCTCCGCGGTGGCTTCCTCGGTGGACTCGGCGACGGTTTCGGCCGAGGTGTCGATGTCCTCGATGGATTCGGGCGCTTCGGTGCGCTCGTCCTCGGTGGCGTCGACGGACTGGATCTCGGAGATGGACTCCACGAGTTCTCCCTAGTGAAAATGTGGATGATCAGGTCTGAACGAGACGTCCGCCACAACGGACGTCAGCCCGCGCCGCGCTTGCGCAACAGTGATGATTTGCGAAGGCAGGGGGTCGTGCAGGGTTTCGCAGAATGCGATAGGAGGCCAGATTCACGTAGCTACGTGGAACCCTCCGTTATGTCTCTCACTGTACCACCCTTGAAGTCGACGGCCAGCATCAGCGCCTGCCACGGGGTGTCCGTGGAACGGGCTGCGAGGTCGGCCGCTTCCCCCCGCCGACCGGGTCCGTCCGCCAGCACCAGCACGCTCGGACCGGCGCCGGATACAACCGCCGCGAACCCCTCGGCCCTCAGCGATTGCACGAGGCGATCGGTCTCGGGCATCGCCTGAGCGCGATAGCTCTGGTGCAGCTTGTCCTCGGTCGCGGCCAGCAGGAGCTCGGGGCTCTGCATGAGCGCGGCGATGAGCAGGGCCGACCGCGACACGTTGAAGACGGCGTCCTCGCGCGGCACCTGCAGGGGCTGCAGACTGCGAGCCACGCTTGTGGACATCGTGGACTCGGGCACGAAGACCAGCGGCGAGACGCCCCGGTGCACGAGCAGCTTCTTGTGCTGCGGCCCGGACTCGTCCACCCACGCGATCGTGAGGCCGCCGAACAGGGCCGGAGCGACGTTGTCGGGGTGGCCCTCGAGCTCGGTCGCGAGCCGCAGCAGTGTCTCGGCGCCCAGTTCGACGTCTCCGGCGAGCAGCCCCTTCGCCGCCAGCAGGCCGGACACGACGGCGGCGCCCGATGAGCCGAGGCCCCTCCCGTGCGGGATCACATTGCGCGCCTCGAGGCGGAGCCCCGGCATCCGGCGTCCGACCGCGTCATATGCGTAGGCGATCGCCCGGACCACGAGGTTCGACGCGTCGCGGGGAACGGCATCCGCCCCCTCGCCGCTGACGACCACCTCGATGCGGTCATCGGCGAGCGTCGTGACCACGAGCTCGTCGTACACGCTCAACGCGAGGCCCAGCGTGTCGAAGCCCGGACCGAGGTTCGCGCTGGTCGCGGGAACCCTCACCGCGACGGAGCGCCCCTGCGCAGGCGCCGCGGTTCCGCTCACGCGTGGGCCTCGGATGCCAGGCCGAGGACGGATGCCACGTCGGAGGTGGTCGCATCCACCACGGTGGGCTCGACCTGCGAGCCGTCCGCGTTGCGCAGGGCCCACTGCGGGTCCTTCAGGCCGTGGCCTGTGACCGTGAGCACGACGCGGGCGCCCTTCGGGACCACGCCGGCCTCCACGCGATCCAGCAGACCAGCGACGCTGATCGCGGAGGCGGGCTCGACGAAGATCCCCACCTCGCCGGCGAGGAGCTTCTGCGCGGCGAGGATGCGGTCGTCATCGATCGCGCCGAAGTATCCGTCGGTGGCGTCGCGCGCCTCGAGGGCGAGCTCCCACGAGGCCGGGTTGCCGATGCGGATCGCGCTGGCGACCGTCTCGGGGTGCTTCACGATCTCACCGCGCACCAGCGGCGCGCTGCCCTCGGCTTGGAAGCCGAACATGCGAGGCACCCGGGTCGAGACACCGGCGTCGGCCTCTTCGCGGTAGCCGCGGGAGTACGCGGTGTAGTTGCCGGCGTTGCCGACCGGGATGAAGTGGAAGTCCGGCGCGTCGCCGAGCGTCTCGACGACTTCGTAGGCGGCGGTCTTCTGACCCTCGATGCGGTCGGGGTTGACCGAGTTCACGAGGTGCACCGGGTAGTGATCGGCAAGCTCGCGGGCGATCTCGAGGCAGTCGTCGAAGTTTCCGCGGATCTGGATGAGCTGGCCGTTGTGGGCGACGGCCTGGCTGAGCTTGCCCATCGCGATCTTGCCCTCGGGCACCAGCACGGCGGCGGTGATGCCGGCATGCGCGGCATAGGCCGCAGCGGAGGCCGAGGTGTTGCCTGTCGAGGCGCAGATGATCGCCTTCGCACCGTGCTCGACCGCCCGCGAGACCGCGACGGTCATGCCGCGGTCCTTGAACGAGCCGGTGGGGTTCATCCCCTCGAACTTGACCCACACGTCCGTGCCGGTGCGGCGCGACAGTGCGGGCGCGGGAAGCAGCGGGGTGCCGCCCTCGCCGAGGGTGATGACGGTCGAGGCGTCGGTCACGCCCAGACGGTCGGCGTATTCGCGGAGGACTCCGCGCCAGACGTGTGCCATGGTCAATCTCCTTCTACGCGCAGCACCGACACGACCCGCTCGACCACGCCGCTGGCGGCGAGGCGGTCGACGGTGTCGCTGAGGTCCTGCTCACGGGCTTTGTGGGTTCCGATCTCCAGTCGTGCGACCGCAATCGCGTCGGCCGGAGCGGCCGACTCGGTCCCTGAGCCTGTCGAAGGGGCGGGGTCGTCGATGACCGACTGCTCGACCGTCGCGATCGATACGCGGCCGTCGCTCAGGATGCCGGCGACCGTCGCGAGGACCCCGGGCTCGTCGTCGACTTCGAGGGTGATCTGATAGCGCGTGGTGACGTGGCCGATCGGGACGATCGGCAGGTTCGCGCGCGTGGACTCGCCCACGCCGACCCCTCCGGCGATGTGGTGGCGCGCCGCCGACACGACGTCGCCCAGCACGGCGGACGCGGTCTGCACGCCTCCGGCGCCCGCACCGTAGAACATGAGGTTGCCGGCGGCTTCGGCCTCGACGAACACGGCATTGTTCGCGCCGTGCACGCTCGCGAGCGGGTGGTCGCGGTGGATGAGTGCCGGGTACACGCGCACGGAGATGGACTCGGCAGGGGTATCGGCGTCCGCCGTCAGGCGCTCGCAGACCGCCAGGAGCTTGATGACGTAGCCCGAGTGACGAGCGGAGTCGATCATCGCCTTGTCGATCGCGCTGATGCCCTCGCGGTGGACGGCCTCGAGCGGCACCGTGGTGTGGAACGCGAGGCTCGCCAGGATCGCGGCCTTCTGCGCGGCGTCGAAGCCTTCGACATCGGCGGTGGGGTCTGCCTCGGCGTAGCCGAGGGCCTGGGCCTGGGCCAGCACGTCCGCGAAGTCGGCGCTTTCGGTGTCCATGCGATCGAGGATGTAGTTCGTGGTGCCGTTGACGATGCCCATGATCCGCTTGACGCGGTCGCCCGCGAGCGAGTCGCGCAGGGGGCGGATGATCGGGATCGCCCCCGCTGCGGCGGCTTCGTAGTAGACCTGGGCGCCGACCTGGTCGGCCGCGTCGAAGATCTCCGGACCATGCGTGGCGAGCAGCGCCTTGTTGGCCGTGACGACGTCGGCTCCGGAGTTGATCGCCTGCAGCAGGTACGTCTTGGCCGGTTCGATGCCGCCCATGAGCTCGATCACGATGTCGGCGCCGACGATCAGGGACCCGGCATCCGTGGTGAACAGCTCGCGCGGCAGGTCGGTCTCGCGCGGCGCGTCGAGGTCGCGGACAGCAATCCCGACGAGCTCGAGAGCGGCACCCGCTCGGTCGGCCAGCTCGTCTCCGTGCTTGAGCAGCAGCGCGGCGACCTGCGAGCCCACGGCTCCGGCCCCCAGCAGCGCCACTCTCAGTCGGCGATAGTCGATCACTTCGACTCGCTCCGCTCGCTCAGTACAGGCATGTCTGCCCCCCCATCCAGTCCGGCATCGTGCGCCAGGAGATCTTCGATGCCCACGCCGCGCACGATCACGCGGGCCGAGCCGTCGCGTACCGCGACGACGGGCGGGCGCGGAACGTAGTTGTAGGTGTTGGCCAGCGAGAAGCAGTAGGCACCGGTCGCGGGCACGGCGAGAAGGTCGCCCGGCGCGACGTCCGCGGGCAGGTAGTCGGCGTCGACCACGATGTCGCCCGACTCGCAGTGCTTGCCCACCACGCGCACCAGCGCAGGCTCCGCGTGGCTCACGCGGGAGGCGATCCGCGCGGAGAAGTCCGCACCGTACAGCGCGGGCCGGGCGTTGTCGCTCATGCCGCCGTCCACGCTCACGTACAAGCGCTGCGCACCGTCGCCGATCTCGACCGGCTTGGTCGTGCCGACGTCGTACAGGGTGACGCCGGCCTGGCCGACGATCGCACGACCCGGCTCGAACGCGAGGTTCGGCATCCGGATGCCGCGGCGCGCGCACTCGCGGGCGACGGCCTCGACGATGCCCGAGGCGAGCGCCTCGATCGGCGTGGGGTCATCGACCGAGGTGTAGGCGATGCCGAACCCTCCGCCGAGGTTCAGGACGGGGATCTCACCGCCCTCGAGCAGAGCGGCGTGCACCTCGACGATGCGAGCGGCGGACTCCTGGAAGCCGGCCGTCCCGAAGATCTGCGAGCCGATGTGGCAGTGCAGCCCGGCGAAGACGAGCGACGCATGCTGGCGGATGCGCGCCACGACGGCCGGGGCCTCCTCGAGCGTGAAACCGAACTTCTGGTCTTCGTGGGCCGTCGCGAGGAAGTCGTGGGTCTCGGCGTGCACCCCGCTGTTGACCCGCACGAGCACGGTCTGCGTCCCGCCCCCGCGCTCCACGATCGCGATGAGCCGCTCCAGCTCGATCCAGCTGTCGATCACGATCGAGCCGATGCCGGCACCGACCGCGCTCTCGAGTTCGGCGACGCTCTTGTTGTTCCCGTGGAACCCCAGCCGCGCGGGATCGGCGCCGGCGGCGAGGGCGACGGCGAGCTCGCCCCCCGTGCAGACGTCCACCGCGAGGCCCTCGGCGGTGACCCAGCGGACCACCTCCGCGCACAGGAACGCTTTCCCGGCGTAGTACACGCGAGCCTGCACCCCGTGCGGCTCGACCGCCGACCGGAACGCGGCGAGCGTGCGGCGCGCACGGGCGCGCAGCTCTTCCTCGTCGACCACGTACAGCGGCGTCCCGTACCGACGGGAGAGCTGCGACGTGGAGACGCCGCCGATATGGAGCACTCCGTCGTCGTCGCGATGGGCGGATGCCGGCCACACCCCGTCGGCGAGCGCGTTCGCGTCGTCCGGCGGCAGGAGCCAGTCCGGGGCGAGCGAAGTGGAGGCGGACAACTCGGACCAATCGTGGAAAGGGTGCTTCGGCGCGACTGCAGCGGGCGAGGCCCGGTCTCAGCGGTGGTGCCGCGGCAGCGGTGGACTCACGCGCCGGGCGGTTCCCAGAAGTCTAGGGCACCTCATATGCCGCACCCGGCTTCTGTGACGCCCGGCACCGTGCGCGCGCCGCCTATGCGCACACGCCCAGCTCCTGAAGTCCGGTGTCGCTGACGATGGCGCCGTCGACGTCGAGTTGGGCGACGACCTGATCGCCGGTCACGGCGATGCTGGACAGCTCCACTCCGGCGGGGATGTACTGGGCGATGCAGACCGTGTAGTCGCGCAGCACCGCGTCGGCGATCCCGCCGAACTGCGAGGTCAGCTGGTCGGCCGTTATCTCATTGCCCGCGAGCTGCAGCGAGGCCGGAGTGAGCACGATGTCGCCGTCGACCGCACTCGGGGTCAGGGCGACTCCGATCGGCAGGGTGGCGCCGAACAGGCTCAGCTCCGTCGTCATCGTCACGTCCGGCTCGGCGAGGCCCACGGACTCGACAGGCAGCTGCTCGATCGTCGACAGCAGGGTCCTCAGCTGCTCGAGGTCCAGGACCACGGTGGCCGACGCGGCGCGGGCAGCGGCATCCCCGCGTATCGCGATGTCCTGCGCATGCACCCTCACGTCGCCGACGAACGCATCCAGCGCCACGTCCTCCGACGAGACGGTGACGTCATCGAGACTGCCGCGGATGAGCTGAGGCAGCACCGCGCCTTCCACCACGACGTCGACTTCCTGGTCGGCGGGCAGCGCCAGCTGGGTGATGACCTGGTCGCGGATCGTCCTGGTGACGATGTCGCGCGCGATCCACTCCCCCGCGAACCAGGCTCCGACGGCCAGCCCGCCGATGATCACGATCGCGAGGATCCACGGCCATGCGCGGCGGCGCTTCCTCGGAGCGGGATCGGAATACGCCCAGGCCCCGGAGAGCGGCTGGGTGGGCTGCGTGTCCCCGGATGCCATCGCGTGCTACATCCGTTCGGGCGCGTCGACGCCGAGGAGGTCGAGCCCGTTGCGCAGCACCTGGCCCGTCGCGTCGTTGAGCCACAGCCGCGTGCGGTGCACGGCTTCGATCGGCTCGTCGCCCAGCGGGATGACGCGGCAGTTGTCGTACCAGCGGTGGTACAGGCCCGCGAGCTCCTCGAGATAGCGCGCGACCCGGTGCGGCTCGCGCACCTCCGCGGCGAAGGCGACGATGCGCGGGAACTCCTGCAGAGCGCCCAGCAGCGCGGACTCGGTCTCGTGACCCAGCAGTTCGGGGGCGAACTCGCTGCGGTCGACGCCGGATGCCGCGGCATTGCGAGCCACGTTGTGCGTCCGTGCGTGCGCATACTGCACGTAGAACACCGGGTTGTCGTTCGTCCGCTTCTGCAGGACGTCGAGATCGACGTCCAGGTTGGAATCGGCTGAACTGCGCACAAGCGCGTAACGGGCGGCATCCACGCCGACGATCTCGACGAGATCCTCCATCGTCACCACGGTTCCGGCCCTCTTGGACATCCGGACGGGTTGACCGTCCCGGACGAGATTGACCAGCTGCCCGATCAGGATCTGCAGGTTCACGTTCGGTTCGTCACCGAAGGCCGCGCACATGGCCATGAGCCTGCGCACGTAGCCGTGATGGTCTGCCCCCAGCATGATGATGCAGCGGTTGAAGCCGCGCTCGCGTTTGTTGAGGTAGTACGCGAGATCGCCCGAGATGTAGGCGGCCTCGCCGTCCGACTTGATGACGACGCGGTCCTTGTCATCTCCGAACTCGGTGGTGCGCAGCCACGTCGCTCCATCGGCTTCGAAGATGTGGCCGAGTTCGCGCAGCCGCGCCACCGCGCGGTCCACGGCGCCGGATTCGTGCAGCTCGTTCTCGTGGAAGTAGACGTCGAAGTCGACTCCGAAATCGTGGAGGCTCTGCTTGATCTCGTCGAACATGAACTGCACGCCGAGCGCGCGGAACGCCTCCTGGCGATCGGTCGGGTTCAAAGCCGCGAGGTCACCCGGGTATCCGAGCTCGACGCGCCGAGCGATGTCGCCGATGTAACCACCGCCGTAGCCGTCCTCCGGCGCGGGCCTGCCCTCGAATGCGGCCACGAGGCTGCGGGCGAACCGGTCGATCTGCGCCCCGTGGTCATTGAAGTAGTACTCACGGGTCACCGATGCGCCCTGTGTGCGAAGGATCCGTGCGAGAGAGTCGCCCACGGCTGCCCACCGCGTGCCACCCAGGTGAATGGGGCCGGTCGGGTTGGCCGAGACGAACTCCAGGTTGATGACCTCGTGCGCGCGCGATTCGTTCGTCCCGAAGGCGGCGGCGGCCTCGACGATCTTCTTGGCCAGCGCACCCGCGGCGGCGGCATCCAGCCGGATGTTGATGAACCCCGGACCGGCGACCTCCACGCTGGCGACTCCCGGCGTCAGGGTCAGACCTGCGGCGATCTCGGTGGCCAGTTCGCGGGGGTTCGCACCCACCGCCTTGGCGAGCTTCAGCGCGGCGTTGGAGGCCCAGTCCCCGTGGTCGCGGTTCTTGGGGCGGTCCAGCGTGAGGTCCGACGCCGTCAGTCCCGCCGTCGACCCTTCGCGTCGCGCCTCGGCGAGAGGTGTCACGACGGCGAGCAGGGCGGCGGAGAGTTCTTCGGGATTCATGGCCGCACCAGTCTACGGTCGCCCGCGGTGCCTCCCCGAGACTGCTCCCCCGTCGCGAAGCGGCCATCTGGACTGCTCCCCTGTCGCCAGCCGACCCTCAGTGCGGCTCGAAGGGACGGTTGGCGACAGCGGAACGGTCCCGGGACGGTTGCGACACCGGAACGGTCCCGCAGATATCAGGCGAGCTGGATCAGCGTGGTGAAGTCGTCCAGGGACGGGTCGGATGCGGCGCCACCCGCGTCCAGCGCCCGTTCGAGCGCATCGGGCCGGCCCTCTCCCTCGAGCCCGTTCTCCGACGCCGCATCGGGCATGACCCACGCGTCCACGCGCATGTGGGAGAGCCCGACGTGCCCGCCGTGGTAGCTCAGGAACGCGCAGTCCGCGGCATCCCTTCCCGTCGCGATGCGCACGAGCGAGCGGCGGTTCGCGAGCCGGGTGGCGTCGATGACGTACCAGGCACCGTCGTGGTACGCCTCCGCGACCGCGTGGAAGTCCATCGGCTGAAGGCCCGGCGCGTAGCAGGCGGCGTACCGGGCGGGCATGTCCATCGCCCGCAGCAGGGAGATGACCACGTGCGCGTAATCGCGGCACACGCCCTGCCCGGTCATGAGGGTGGTGACCGCACTGTCGGTCCCCTGGCTGAGACCAGGGGTGTAGGTCGTGCTCGTCGAGACGAACTCCGAGACGGCGGAGACCAGATCGTGGCCCTGCAGCCCCTTGAACTGCCGCCGCGCCTGACCGAACACCTCGTCGGACTGGCAGTAGCGGCTCGGGCGCAGGTAGGTGATCGCCTCGAGGTCGCTCGTGCGGCCGCTCGTGGTCTGCCCGTCGACGGTGGCCTCGTAGCGGATCTCGAGCCGGCCGGCCTCGCCGGTGAGGCGGTGCAGGCGGCTTCCGGACTGGTCGACGATCTCGGTCGGGGTGTAGACGCGCTCGCCCTGCGTGAACGTCAATTCCTCGCTGACGATGGGCACATGCTGCGCCGCTGCGACCTGGAAGATGAGGTCGACGGACGACCCCAGTTCGAGGTCCAGTTCGGCGGTCACGACTCGTTGCACCGAAGTATCCTCGCACGCCGGATCGGGTGCTCCGCACGGGGCGGGGAAGACGGATGACGACGCCCGCGGGAGAGGCCGGTCAGCGCCCCTGTTCACGGCGTTCTCGCGGAGATCGGGCGAGGCTTCTGCACACCCTGTGGACGTGATTCGGCGCACCGTCGAACTTCGCCTACTCTCGCTACGTGAACGTGCCCGAGGCTCCGCCGACGACCGCGCGCGGAGCGTCTGGTCGGGTGCGACGGTTCTGGCCGCTGGCGGGCGCCGCGCTTGCGATCGCGGCGGTGTGCGCGGTCGCCGCGCTCCGCCCCTGGATCGACGCGCCGGGTGCCGTCGTGGCCAGCGATCAGGATGCCGCCCCGGCAATGATCGCCCCGGCCGCGCTCGCACTGCCCGAGCAGGCGCGGGTGCTCGTCTTCGGCGACTCGTGGACGTACGGTTCGGCGGCGTCGCTTCCCACGCTCGGCTACGCCTACGTGCTCGGCCAGCGTCTCGGCTGGGAGACGACGGTCGACGGAGTCCGCGGCAGCGGCTACCTCAAGCCCGGCCTCGACGGCGGCTCGTACGGCGAGCGCATCGCCGCGCTCGATCCGGCCCTGGACCCCGATCTGGTGATCGTCGAGGGGTCGATCAACGACCGGCGCCTGCCGGCCGCCGGCTACCGGGATGCCGTGACGGCGGCGTGGGACGCGCTCGCGGGGCTGTACCCGGATGCGGACTTCGTGATACTCGGGCCCGCACCACAGGTGCTGCCCGTGCAGGAGACGACGGCCCGCATCGACGCCGACCTCGCCGACCTGTCCGCCGCCCGGGGATGGTGGTACATCTCCCCCATCGCCGAGGAGTGGATCGGACCCGACAACTACGCCCAGGTCATCGACACCGGCATCGGCCGCGACCACCCGTCCACGAACGGCCACGCGTATCTCGCGACCCGGGTCGCGGAGGCGCTCGCGATGATGAGCGAGAGCACGGTCGTGGTCGCCGACGCACCGCGCGACCCCGGCCCGTCCGGTCCCTGACGCGGACGGTCCGACCCGGCGCTGGTGATAACCTCGATCGGTACGCCTCCGTAGCTCAGGGGATAGAGCGTTGGTTTCCGGTACCAAAGGTCGCTGGTTCGATTCCAGTCGGGGGCACTGACGCGAGAAGCCGTCCCGAAGGGGCGGCTTCTCGCGTCATCGGCCTCTCTCCGGGGAGCGCAATCGTTCGCGGGCCCAGGGATGACCTGGGATCTTTCGGTTTCCGGGCGCACGCAAGATCGGCCCGGAGCCGAAGCCACGGGCCGATCATTCGCGAATCTCGGTCTCTGTTTCACTTTCCCTTGCGGGTCCGATCTGTTTCCGTTTTCGCTTCGCACGACTAAAGATACTCAGGGCCGGCCGGGCGTCAAGGGTTCGTGCGGAAGTCACCTCAAGCTGAAGATGAAGGTGAAGATCTCCGGGTTCCGGAGCGTCACTCGTGGCCGACGAGCTTGAGCCCGATCACGCAGCCGACGAGGCCGAGGATGAGCAGCATCCGCACGATCGAGAAGGGTTCGGCTCCGGTGATCATCGCGTAGGCGACGGTCAGGGCCGCACCGATGCCGACCCAGACGGCATAGGCCGTTCCGGTCGAGATGTCGCGCATGGCCCACGCGAGGCCCGCCATGCTCGCGACGAGCGTGACGCCGAAAACGACGCTCGGCCAGAGCTTGGTCAAGCCCTCGGACTTGCCGAGCGCTGTGGCCCAGACCGCTTCGAGGACACCGGACAGAACAAGGATGACCCACGACATGGAACTCGCCTCCAGGGCCAGTCTTGTCGCTCACCGGGTACTGATCCGTCGTCCGGGGATCCGGTTCAGGATCCGCTCCCAGGCTATCGAACGCGCCTGGGCAGCGCCTGGGCAGTCAGGACGCCGGGCTGCCCACCAGGAAGAGCCCGTCGAGGAGACCCGGATTGTGGGCGTGCACCAGCACGAGGAAGACGACGGCGTCGAAGAGCAGGTGCACGATGACGACGTATGTCAGCGAGCGGGTGCGCTTGAAGATGTACGCCTGCACGAGGGCGAACGGGATCGTCAGCAGAGGACCCCACGCCTGATACCCGAGTTCCCACAGGAACGAGACGAACACGGTCGCCTGCAGCAGGTTCGCCTGCCAATCGGGGAAGTGACGCCGCAGCAGGGTGAACACGATGCAGATGAAGAACAGCTCGTCCCAGATGCCGACGGCGCCCACCCCGACGAACAGGCGCGCGATCATCTCGGGGGTGTCCACGACCGGCCAGTTCGTGTACACGCCCGAGGTGATGAAGTAGAACGGCAGGATCAGCCACCCCAGCGCGAGCACCGCGAACAGCCAGGTCCATTGGAACTTCGTCCATCTCCCTCCGCCGCGCCACGGGAAGCGGATCGCATGGTCGCGGTACACGAACCGCGACACGACGTAGGGCACGGCGACGGCGCCGCCGAGCGCGAGGCCGAAACGCAGAAACGCGACGTTGTCCAGTTCCGCCTTCAGGTCGATGACGCTGACGATCAGCAGGCCGAGGGTGATGAGCGACAGATCCCGCACCAGGCTGGGCGTCCGCGTGTCAGGAGCGCCTGGGGCGACCTCCACCGACGCGCGCGCGGCCTCGGCCTCGGCATCCGTCCGTGAGCGGACGAGCCACGCGGCGAGCATTCCCGCCGCCAGCAGGACCCATCCGAGCCACGGGATCCGGACCACGAAGAACGCGGGCGCCGCGAGGCACACCAGGAGTGCGGGAACGAGCCCCACCGAAACGCGGGGGCGGGTGCCGAGAACGGCAGCGGGGTGAGCGGGCACTCTGTCAGTCTCCCAGGGGATGGGCGATCTCATCCTGCGGCATGCGTGCGGCGAAGATCGCGATGATCCCGAAGGCGAGCGTGAGGAGGCCTGCGGCGGTGAAGATCACCTGCAGCGACAGCACTTGGGACAGCGGTCCGGCGAGCGCCATGGACAGCGGCATCAGCGCGAGCGAGACGAAGAAGTCGAGGCTCGAGATGCGCCCCAGCATGTGGCGAGGGACGCGCCGCTGCAGCAGCGTCCCCCAGATGACGTTGCCGTAGCTGAACCCGAAGCCGACGACGAACAGCGACGCCATCAGCAGCCAGTACTGGTCGGTGAAGCCGACGATGATGAACGGAAGCGTGCTGATGCCCCACACGAGGTTCATCGTGGTCAGATAGCGACGGGGGAGCGGTCTCGAGGACACGAAGATCGAGCCGAGCACCCCTCCGGCACCGTAGACCGCGAGCAGGAAGCCGAACAGACGCGGGTCCTCGCCGATCCGCTCCCGGATGAGGAACGGAAGGAGCACCTCCTCGGGTCCGACCACCACGAGCACCCACAGGGTCGCATACAGCAGGGTCCACAGCAGCCACGGCGTGCGCACGGTGAACACGACGGCCTCCCGCAGGTCGTGGAAGACGCTCTTCGCGGAGCGATCGACAGGCTCGGCCCCGTCGGAATCGGCATGCTCCCACGGCTGCTGCGCCGGCTCGGGGCGCAGGAACATCAGGATCACGAACGCCGCGCCGTGAGCCACCGCGATCGCGACCGCGGCATGGGCGGGGATCAGCGCGGCGAGCAGCATGCCCGCGGCCGCCGGACCCGCCGCCTGCTGCAGTGCGGGGCGGATCGCCCCCTCCAGGCCGTTCGCGGCGAGAAGCTGCCCGGGGGGCAGGAGGCGCGGCAGGATCGCGCTGTATGCCGGGAAGAAGAACCCCGCCCCGGCGCCCAGGGCGAAGGCGACGACCACCAGCTGCGGGATGCCGACCGGCCCGTACATCCCGATGATCACCACCGACGAGATCGCGAGGAAGTCCGCGAGTGACACGATCCGCACGATCAGCCGGCGCGACACCCGGTCCGCGACGATGCCTCCCGGGATCGCGCACAGCAGCAGTCCCGTGGCATTCGAGGCCGC
>DASQLG010000025.1:0-14935 GCA_035630115.1 Microbacterium sp.
GACGAACCTCGAGATCCCCGAGGAGGCGGCAGCCGGCATCACGCTGCCCACCTTCACGTGGGACCTCGCCGACGCCGGCATCGAAGAACTCGGCGACCTGGCCGTCGAGTTCGCCTACATCGAGGCCGCCCCCGACTACGAGACGATGATCCAGCAGCAGTAGCGGACAACGACGAGGGCCGGATGCTGCGACCGGCGGCATCCGGCCCTCTCATCGCCCTCGGGAAGAGAAGCCATGCGCACCGACGTCACCACAGGCGGCCCCGACGAGGTCGCCCCGCAGACGCAGACCGCGACGGATGCGGGGCGATTCCGCCGCGGCCGCCGTACCCGCTCCGCGCGGAAGATCGCCCTGGGCGTCGCCGGCATCGTCGGCTTCCTCGTGACCTGGCAACTGCTGCCCACGCTGGGCATCGTCGACCCGCGCTACTTCCCGACCGCGACCGAGACGCTCGCACAGCTCGGCGAGGATGTGCGCGATCTCGAGTTCTGGCGGAATGTCGGGCGCACGCTGACGAAGTGGGGCCTGGGCCTGCTCATCGCGACGGTGCTGGCCACGGTGCTCGGCACGATCATCGGGCTCGTGCCGTTCCTGCGTCGTGCCACGCACACGACCGTGGAGTTCCTGCGGCCGATCCCGTCGGTCGCACTCATCCCGCTCGCCGTGCTGCTGTTCGGCTACCAGATCCAGTCCGCGCTGCTGATCATCGTCTACGCGAGCTTCTGGCAGGTGTTCATCCAGGTGCTGTACGGCGTCGCCGACGTGGACGCCGTCGCGCGCGACACGGCTCGCAGCTTCGGGCTTTCGCGTGGTTCGCGCGTCGTCAATCTCGTCTTCCCCACCGCGCTGCCGTATCTCATGACCGGCCTGCGACTGGCCGCTGCGGTGGCGCTGATCCTCGCGATCACCGCTGAGATGTTCATCGGCAACCCCGGGCTGGGGCGCGAGATCGTCTTCGCCCAGTCGGCGGGCAACTGGCCGGCGGTATACGCGCTGGTCATCGTGACCGGCGTGCTCGGCCTCATCATCAACCTGGTGTTCCGCGCGATCGAGCGTCGGACGCTGTCGTGGCATCAGTCCGTTCGAGGGGAGGACGTGCTGTGACCCTCTATACGAGCACCGTCGTCACACCCCGCCGCCCTGCACGGGTATGGGCGAAGATCGGCGAGAACACCCTCTACGCGATCGGCCTGCCGGTCATCCTCGTGGTGCTCTGGGGCATCTGGGCGACGGTCGCCCCCGCGCAGTTCTTCCCCTCACCCGTGGAACTCATCGAGGCGTTCGTCGAGACCTGGATCGGGCCGGCTTTCTTCACCGACGTGCTGCCGAGCCTCGCCCGGCTGGGGATCGGCATCCTGGTGTCGATTGCCGTCGGCATCGCAGCCGGCACCCTGATCGGTCTCAACCGCTGGCTGCGCGACCTGCTCGAGCCGATGCTGGAGTTCTTCCGCGCCGTGCCGCCGCCGGTGCTCCTTCCGATCGTGGTCGTGCTGATGGGCCCGACGGATGCCATGAAGGTCGTGGTGATCGTCGTCGGGTCGGTGTGGCCGATTCTGCTGAACACGATCGAGGGCGTGCGTTCCACCGACTCGGTCATGACCGAGACGGCGCGCTCGTTCGCGGTGTCCCGGTCCGAACGCCTGCGCTACCTGGTGCTTCCCGCCGCGAGCCCGCGCATCATGGCGGGCGTGCGGCAATCGCTGTCGATCGCCCTCATCCTCATGGTCATCTCCGAGCTCGGCTACTCGTCGTCGGGGCTCGGCTTCCAGATCGTCTACTTCCAGCGCAACTACCTCATCGCCGAGATGTGGAGCGGCATCCTGCTGCTCGGGCTCATCGGCGTGCTGCTCGCGGCGATCTTCGGATTCGTCGAGCGTCGGGTGCTGCGCTGGTATCACGGAATCAAGGAGGTCGAACGTGCCTGAATCGAACGAGCGCGCCACGCTGCTGAACGTCCAGAAACTGCGCAAGGTGTACGAGTCGTCGACGGGGAACGTCGAGGCGATCGGAGACATCGGCTTCCGCATGGATGCCGGTGAGCTGGTGTGCATCGTCGGCCCGTCGGGGTGCGGCAAGACCACGCTGCTGAAGTGCATCGCCGGGCTGCTGCGGCCGACGTCGGGCATCGTCGAGCTCGACGGCAAGAGGGTGACGTCCCCGCCCGACAAGATGGCGCTGGTCTTCCAGGAGTACGGGCGCAGCCTGTATCCGTGGCTCACGGTGCGGGGGAACGTCGAGCTGCCGCTGAAGCACAAGAAGCTCTCGCGTGCCGACCGGGATCGCCTCATCGACGATGCCCTCACGGCCGTCGGACTCGATCACGCGGCGAAGAGCTACCCGTGGCAGCTGTCGGGGGGGATGCAGCAGCGCGTGGCGATCGCGCGGGCGGTGGCGTACCAGCCCGAGGTGCTCATCATGGACGAGCCGTTCGCCGCCGTGGACGCGCAGACGCGTGCGGACCTGGAAGACCTTGTGCGAACTCTTCACCGCGAACGCGGGATGTCGATCCTCTTCGTCACACACGACATCGATGAGTCGGTCTACCTGGGGGAGCGGGTGATCGTGCTCTCGAAGTCGCCCACGTGGGTGCAGGAGGACCTCGCGATCGACCTGGCCCCCGAGCGCGACCAGATCACCACGCGCGCCCTGCCGCGTTTCACCGAGCTTCGCACGCACGTGTACGAGCAGATTCAGCGTGCCAAGCGCGGCGAGGCCGTGCGGCCGGCGCCGTGAGCGGCGAGGCCGAGCCCGTCGACCGCGCACGGGGCATGCGCAGCCGGCAGCCGAAGCAGCTGCTGCTCGCCTTCTTCGGCGAGCACGTGGTCGATCAGGACGTTCCGCCGCTGCGCGCGACCGCCCTCATCGAAGTGCTCGAGGGTGCGGGGGTCGCGGCTCCGGCCACGCGCGCGACACTCGACCGCCTGGTGCAGCGCGGGCTGCTGATGCGGGAGCGGCGCGGGCGCGGGATCGTCTTCTCGCTGACCGCCGAGGGCGGTGCCGTGCTCCGCGAGGCCACCGAGCGCGTGCGCGGCCCGCACCCTTTCGAGCCGCACGGCACCGGCTGGACACTTGTCACCTTCACGGTGCCCGAGGACCAGCGCACCCTGCGGCATCGCCTGCGCTCCGCCCTGAGCTGGGAGGGGTTCGCCCCGCTCCGCGACGGGCTCTGGCTCGCGCCCGGCGAGGTCGACCTGGCCGCGGCGTTGGAGCCGCTGCGCGAGGATCTGCCCGCCGCTGCGATCACGGCCTTCCACGCCCGCGAACTGCCCGGGTACGCGATGGCCGACAGCGTGCGTGCGGCCTGGGACATCGACACGATCCGCGACGAGCATCTGGCCTTCATCGACACCTGGAGCGACCCGTCGACCGCGGCGGAAGCGGGCAGCCCACTCTCGGCGCGGGCGATGCTCGTTGCGGACTGGCTGGCCCTGCTGGCAGCGGACCCGCGGCTGCCTCGTGAGTTCATGGACGACGACTGGCCGGCAGACCGATCGTACGAGGTCTACTGGGAAGCTCGCAGATCCTTGGAGGCGGCATCCACCGCCCAATTCGCCGCACTCGCGGAGGCGGTCGTCACTTCATGAAGCGCGCCCGCATGAATGGCGACCGGAGCCGGCCGACCGAACTGCTGCGGCGCATGGCGCTCCCCTTCCGGCGCTGAGGACGACGCGTGACAGAGATTCTGGAGACCGATCGCCTCATCCTGAAACCTCGTCAGGTGGGCGAGGCCGCGGTCTACAGGCATCTGTGGACGGAGCGGGACGAGCGGGTGCCGCCGCACCGACGGATCGATCGTGAGGGCCGGCCGACGGTCGAGGACATGGCTGCGGTGATCGACGGAGAGCGCGATGAGCCAGGGCCGCGACTTCTGGCGGTGTACGTGAAGGACCCGGACGAGCTGATCGGGTACTGCGGCTTGATCCCGCGCGAGGGTGGGCGGCATGACGAGCCCGAGCTGGCGTTCGAGCTGCTGCGGGCGACTCACGGTCGCGGCTACGCGACCGAGGCGGCACGGGCTGTCGTCGAATGGGCTGATGCTGCGGGCTATGGGTGCCTGTGGGCGAGCGTGTGGGACTGGAACGTCGCGTCGCGCCGGGTGCTGCAGAAGGTCGGCTTCCGCGAGACGGGTCGCGTGGAGGCGGAGTCGGAACACGGTCGCAGCCTGCTGACCGTGCGCACGCCGCATTGAGGAGCCGATCCGGCTCCGTTCAGAACGGGGCGTCGTGATCCGGGTCGTCGGGCGCAGCCGTCAGCCGTGCTGCTCGTAGTGGCGCACCCATTCGTCCCGCTCCACGAGGTAGCCATCGTCTTCCGGGTAGAACACCGCCTTCCCGGGGTCATCACCGGCGAATCGGGTGATGGCGGCGAGAGATTCCCACCGGGAGACGGTGGCGATCTCGGTCCGGCCGTCTCCGAGGTCGCGCGTCAGCATCCACGCATCGAGATTGCCCGGTGTCGTGCGATACGCCGCCATGCCCGTGCTCTCCACATATGCGACGTAGGCATCCCGGTCTGCGGTGCGCACGACGCCCGACCACATGCGCACCACCGCTCGCTGATCAGTCATCACCCCAGCGTGCACCCATCACCAACCCTGCGCTCGCGCATTCCCGGTCACGAACGCGCGCCGAACGGCCATGCTGGCAGCGTCAGCGCGCCTCGAGCACGTACCGATCCCGACCGACCAGCACCCCGACCACGAGCTGGCCGACCAGAACCAAGCCCACCAGAAGCAGCGGCGCCAGCCACCCGCCGCTGAGACTCAGCAGGGCCCCGAACACGATCGGTCCGGCGGCGGCGATGAGGTAGCCGCCCGACTGCGCCATCCCCGACAATGCGCTCGCCCCCTCGTGGTTGCGTGCGCGCAGGCTGAACAGGCTCAACGACACGCCCAGCGACGCGCCGGATGCCAGACCGCACAGGATCACCCAGAGAAGGAACGCCTCCGGCGCGACGATCAGGCCCAGGATGCCGACCAGCGACAGCACCGGGATCGCCGACGGTCCGATCCGCTGCATCCGACCGCGCAGCAGGAGCGGGATCGTGAGCGAGCCCGCGATGGCGCAAAGCTGATAGATCATCACGTCGACCCCCGCGACCACCTCCGAGCGACCGAGCGAGTGCGCGATCGGCGCGAACCAGGTGACGAGCATGTAGAAGATGCTCGACTGCAGACCCATGTACAGCAGCACCTGCCACGCGACAGGATCTCCCCAGATGCCCGAGTTGCGGCGCCGTGCCGACGAGCCGGCGTCGCGCGGACGACTGCGGATCGACAGCATCCAGGCGACGATCGCGAAGGGCAGGAGCGCGCCCGTCCACACCAGCGCCCCCTGCCAGCCCAGCTCTCCGGTGCCGACCTCCACGTGCGAGATCGGCACGACGACCCCCGAGGCCACCGCTCCCATGCCGGCCAGCAGTGCGGTGAAGGCCGCGGTGACGACGGTGATGCGCTCGCCGAAGTCCCGCTTGATCACCGCGGGCATCAGCACGTTCGCGATGGCGATCGATGCTCCGATCAGCGCGGTGCCGAGCCAGAGGTTCACGGGTGAGCCCGGAACCGAACGCCACACCGTGCCGCCGGCCATGAGCAGCAGCGACCACAGCACCACCCGCGGCATCCCGAATCGCGCGTTGAGCCCGTGCGCGAACGGCGACACGACCGCGAACGCGATGAGGGGCACGGCGGCGAGCGCGCCGAGGGCGGCCGCGCTCGTGCCCAGGTCGTCGGCGATCTGACTCAGCACGGGCCCGACGCCGGTGATCGTTGCGCGCAGGTTCGCCGCGATCAGCAGGACGGCCACCAGCAGAAGCAGGCGCGACGACGTGCGCTCCCCCGCCGCGCGAGCGCTCATGCGCACCCTCTGCGAGCACCGGGGATGCCGAGAAACCACATCCCCCTCGAGACACAGCGCGCGGCGCGATGTGTCAACGGAAATGTGGTTTCTCGGATAGGAGCGGGCGCATTCAGTGAGCCTGCGCCGCGAGGGCCTCGGCGTCGATGTGTGCGATCGAGCGGGTGTCCTGGAAAGCGCGCACGCCCTCGATGCCCTGCTCGCGGCCGAATCCCGACTGCTTCATGCCGCCGAACGGTGCGCGCAGATCGAGGCGGGTGGCGCCGTGGTCGTTGACCCACACGTACCCGCACTCGAGCTTGCCGCCGACGCGGTTGGCGGCGTCGACGTCGGCGGTCCAGACCGATCCGCAGAGGCCGGCCCACGTGTCGTTCGCGGCGGCGATCGCCTCGTCCTCGGTGTCGAACGGGAGGATCGGGATGACCGGGCCGAACTGCTCCTGGGTCACGACCCGCAGCGAGGGATCGGGGTCGACCACGATCGCCGGACGCAGGAAGTTGCCGCCGGCGAGCTCATCACCCGGCAGCTCGCTGAACTCCCGGACGTCGGCGCCGGCATCCTTCGCCTCCTGGATGATGTCCGCCACGAACGCCTTCTGCGCGCCCTGGTGCAGCGGTCCCATCGTCGTGCCCTCGTCGAGACCGTAGCCGATGACCGCCTTGTCGAGCCGGGCCGACAGCCCCTCGACGAGCTCATCCATCCGCGACCGGTGCACGTAGAGCCGCTTGGCGTTCATGCAGATCTGGCCGGTGGTGTCGAACACCGCGGCGTAGACGCGGTCGAGGTGGGTGTCGTCGAGGATCGCGTCTTCGAGGAAGACGGCGGCGTCGTTCCCGCCGAGCTCGAGGGTCACGCGGGTGAGCGATTTGGATGCCATCTCCATGATGCGCTTGCCGCCGCCGACGGAGCCGGTGAAGCAGACCTTCGCGACGTCGGGGTTCTGGATGAGGCCCGACATGTTCTCGTCCTTGCCGGTGACCACGTTGAGCACTCCGGCCGGGAGTTTCTCGGCGATCCGCTGCACGACCCGGGTGAGGGCCAGCGGCGTCGAGGGCGGCGGCTTGACGATCGCGGTGTTGCCTGCCAGGAGAGCGTGGGGGAGCGCGGCGCCGAGGATCGCGATCGGCCAGTTGAACGGCACGATCAGCGTCACGACGCCGAGCGACTGGTACGACACGGTCGTCTCGACGGGGATGCCGGGCGCGACCGACAGCGTCTTGCCGGTCTCGACCTCATCCGCCAGCATCAGAGCCAGATTCCAGCGGATCTCGAAGACGAGCGAGTCGATCCACGCCTCGAAGCGGATCTTGCCGTTCTCCTGCGAGAGGATCGCCGCGTCATCGTCGCGGGCTTCGGCGATGCCCTCAAGCGCAGTGCGCATCTGCTCGGCGCGCTCGGCCGCCGACAGCGCCGACCATGCCGGATACGCGGCTTTCGCCGCCGCGACGGCATCGTCCACGTCCTGCGCGGTCGCGGCGGCGGCCCGCCCGACGATCCTGCCGGGCTTGCCCGGGTCGGCGACGTCGAGGGTGGCCGGGGTCTGCCGCTCCTCGCCCCCGATGTAAAGTGCGGTCCGCACTTCTGCGGTCGTTGCCATTGTGTCCGTCATCGGTCACACCTCTCTCTGCGTTCGTGCTCGGTTCGGGTTCGACTACGCCTGCTGCGACTGCACCTGTTCGACGACCGGCGTGCCGTGCGTGTGGAAGCTCTCGATCGTCTTCATGCCCCAGGCCTGGCCCTTCTTGCGTTCCTCCTGCGTCCACTCCACGACCGGCGAGTCGGGATCCAGCAGCAGCCGGGCGCCGGCATTGGCGAACTCGATCCGGTTGCCGCCGGGCTCCCACACGTACAAGAAGAAAGTCTGGTTGATCGCGTGCTTGTGCGGGCCGGATTCGATGTAGATGCCGTTCTCGAGGAAGATGTCGGCGGCCTTGAGGATGTCTTCGCGGGTGTCGGGGGCGAACGCGACGTGGTGCAGGCGGTTGCCGTGCTTGGTCCAGTCGTCGGAGTACACCACGTCGTAGGACTTGTTGTTGAAGTGGAACCACCACGCGGCGTAGCCGCCCGCGTCCAGCGCGATGCGCTCGCTCTCGCGGCCGCCGAGCGCCTCGGCGATGAACTCGCCGTTGGCCACGACGTCCTTCGCGAGGTAGTTGATGTGGTCGAGGCGGCGGGCATTCACGCCGCGCCCGGGGAACGCGGATGCCTGGTTCTTCAGGGCCGGCTTGTCGTCCGTGGCGACATAGCGTTCGGTCTCGTAGTAGATGCCCATCGCGTGGCCGTCGGGGTCGCGGAAGAAGTACGTCGGGCCGGTGCCGACCTGCCCGTCGCCCCACCCGTCGCCCAGCCCGGTCGCCTCGATCGCCGCGACGCGGCGCTCGAGCGCGTCCTGGCTCGAGGCGCGGAACGTCGTGAGACCCACGCCGGCGGCATCCGATGCGGTGAGCTTGATCGTGTATCGCTGGTACTCGTCCCACGTGCGCAGATGAACCGACCCGCCCTCCTCGGCGACGACGCGCATCGCGAGCAGATCGCGGAAGAACCACAGGCTCTTGTCGAACTCCGGGGTGAGCAGTTCGACGTTGCCGATGTGGGCGACGTCGAACGAGGTGTACTCGGTCATGGGTGGGTCCTCTCTGACGGACGGGTTCTAGCGTCGCGGTCGGGGGAAGACCACGCCGTCGAAGATCTTGCGGGCCGTGCGCACGGACGTCGATGTCGCGCGCCAGACGTCGTCGTCGGCGCGATCCACATGCACCTGCGCGGGGAACGCGCCGCTCGGGTGCTCGATGTCGTCCGGGCCGCTGCCGCGTACCGTCGCGATGTCGGATCCGACCGCGCCGGGGATGCGGATGCCGGCGGCCACGGACGCGGCCATGAGCACGCCGATCGACGGGTGCACGCGCGCCGGGATGAAGGCCCGCGTGGTGATCGCCCCGCCGTCGCGCGGAGCGGAGAGCAGGAACATCTTCGGGACGGTGGCATTCGCGACATCGCCGAGTCCCATCAGCGGACCCGCCTGCACGCGGATGCGCTCGACAGCCGCCTTCAACTCCGCGTTCCCCTCGAGTTGCGCAGGGGTCTCGTCGCCGGCGATGCCGAACTCGTCGGCGCGCAGCAGCACCACCGGCATCCCGTTGTCGATGAGGGTCACGCGATGCCCGTCCACCTCGTCGGCGACCGCGCCCGTCGGCAGCAGTCGCGCATCGTCGGCCGACCGCATCTCGATCTCGATCCGGGCCGCGGTGCCCGGCACACCGTCGATCGCGACGGCGTCGGCGGACACGGCTCCGTCGTAGTCGACCCGGCCACCCGGCGTGGCGAAGGTCTGGGTGGCGATGTCACCCGTGTTCGTCAGCCGGATACGCACCGTCGTCATCTCGCCTGCGGCAGCGATCAGACCGCGCTCGACGGCGAACGGCCCGACACCGGCGAGCAGGTTGCCGCAGGTCTGGGCATCGCTCACGGTCGGCTGATCGACCACGATCTGCAGGAACAGGTAGTCGACATCGACGTCGGGCTCGCGGGATCGCGACACGATCGCGACCTTGCTGGTGAGGGGATGCGCGCCGCCGAGTCCGTCGATCTGCGTGGGATCGGGACTGCCCATCACCCGCAGGAGGAGGTCGTCGCGCTCATCTGCTTCACTCGGCAGGTCTTCGGAGAGGAAGTATGCGCCCTTCGAGGTGCCTCCGCGCATGAGCATGCAGCGGATGCCGTCGTGCACAGGATCAGCGACGAGCATCCTCGTATTCCTCCTGCGACATGTAGCTCACGCCGAGGTCGGCCAGGACCGGCCGGAGGTTGTTGCGGTCGAGGCTGAGCGCGCCCGCCTGGTAGGCGGCGCGCGAGGCCGCCTCCTTCTCGACCCGCGCTTCGGAGGCCTTCAGCGCGGTTTCGACGTCGTCGCGCGGCACGCACAGCACCCCGTCGTCGTCGGCCACGATCACGTCGCCCGGGTGCACGGTGACGGCGCCGACGGTGATCGGCACGTTCACACTGCCCGGGGTGGCCTTGACGGTGCCTTGGGCGTTGACCGCCGTCGACCACACCGGGAAGCCCATGGCGCGCAGGTCGGCGACGTCGCGCACCCCGCCCGTGGTCACGAGGCCCCGAACGCCGCGATACCGCAGGGCCGTCGCGAAGAGCTCGCCGAACGAGCCGTCGAGCGAGGGGGCGGTCGTGGTGACCACGAGGACGTCGCCCTCTCGGCACTGCTCCACGGCCGCATGGATCATGAGGTTGTCGCCGGGCGCGCACAGCACCGTCACGGCCGAGCCCGCCATTCGGCCGCCTTTCTGGATGGGTCGCAAAGTCGGCCCGACGAGCCCGCTGCGGCCGATGGCCTCGTGCACGGTGGCGACTCCGTGCTCTGCCAGGGCGTCGATGGTCGCGGCATCCGGCCGGCGGATGTCGGTGACGACGACGTGCCCTGTCACAGAAGGACGTCCGTGACCTGCGGGTAGTAGCGCATGTAGGCCTCGCCCATCGTGGTCGAACCCTTCGTGGCGGCGGGCAGGCCGAGGTTGGGGCCGGCGTTGCGCTTCACCTGAACGCCGCGGCGCACCGCGAGCGATGTGTAGTACTCCCACATGTGCTTCTGCGCGGGCAGGCACTCCATGGCCTTCTGCTTCAGCGGGAAGGATGCCGTGATGTCGAGCAGCACGTTCGGCTTGAAGTCGGACTGCTCGGGCTGGTGGGGCTCGAAGAAGAACACCGGCGGAGCCCCGATGATCTGGTCGGTGGTGGGCGCCGAGCCGTCGGAGTTCGCGACGCCGATCGCCTGGGCGAGGACCCGGGCCTGCAGGGCCATCCGCGCCGCAGCGGGGTGGTCTCCGTTGTACGGGTCGGCCAGCGGGTGGGTCAGCACGACGGTCGGCTGCACGCTGCGGAAGACGTCGACGAGCTTCCCGACCGTCTCGACCGACTCGAGCAGGGGATAGTCCCCGGCATCGAGGAACTCGATCTCCGCCCCCAGAGCAGATGCCGCGGCCGCCGCCTCGTCGCGGCGGATCGCCTTGATCTCCTCGAGCGACTTGCCCTGCAGCCACTGACTCGCCGACTCGCCGCGCTCGCCATACGAGAGGCACACCACCGTGGCTCGCTCCCCGCGCATCGTCGCCGCCGCGATCGCCCCGCCGGCACGCCACACGAAGTCACCCGCGTGGGCGCTGACGACCAGCAGCGAAGGGGTTGTCTGGGCCAAGGGGGGACTCCTGTCTCGTGGTGACAGCGAACCACACCCCTAGCGCAATGGTCAAGATTTTGGTTACAATTCTGTCGACCCTGAATCACTCTGGACATAGGGAAACGTCCTCCGTGGCACCGCGGTCAGGACCACACGACGAAGATGTTGAAGGGAACCACCATGGCCGGCAATCTGCAGGACGTCCTCGATGAGGCGGGAAACGCCGTCGAGCACCTGCGCAATTCGCAGCTCGGAACGTACATCTATCCGGTCGTTCCGGCGGAGTTCACGAACTGGCGTCGGGAGCAGAAGTCCTGGCGGGAGACCGCGGTGCTGTTCGATCAGTCCCACCACATGGTCAATTTCTTCATGTCCGGCCCGGACGCGCTCAAGCTCCTCAGCGACACCGGCATCAACAGCTTCGCCAACTTCCCGGTGAACACGGCGAAGCAGTTCGTGCCGACCGCCTCCAACGGCGGAGTCATCGGCGACGGCATCCTGTTCCACGAGGGAGAGCACGACTACGTCTACGTCGGCCGTGCACCCGGAGCAAACTGGCTGCAGTTCCACGCCGAGACGGGCGGCTACGACGTCGAGACCCGCTACGACGACCGGTCGCCCTCGCGTCCGTACGGTGCGGCGGTGAACCGCGAGTACTACCGCTTCCAGATCCAGGGGCCGAACGCCTGGCAGATCATCGAGAAGCTCAACGGCGGGACGCTCGAGAAGGTGCGCTTCTTCCACATGGGCGAGATGACGATCGCGGGCGAGCAGGTCCGCACCCTTCGGCACGGTATGGCCGGCGCTCCCGGGTTGGAGCTGTTCGGGCCCTACGCGCAGCACGGCAAGATCCGCGACGCGATCCTGGACGCCGGGCGTGAGTTCGGCATCGAGCCCTGCGGGTCGCGGGCGTACTCGTCGAACACGCTCGAGTCGGGCTGGATCCCTTCCCCGCTGCCTGCGATCTACTCGAGCGATGCCGAGCGCGCCTACCGCGAGTGGCTTCCCGCGACCAGCTACGAGGCGATCAACGCGCTCGCCGGCTCATTCGTCTCCGACGACATCGAGGACTACTACCTCAACCCGTGGGAACTCGGCTACGGCTCGTTCGTCAAGTTCGACCACGATTTCATCGGTCGTGACGCGCTCGAGCAGATCGATCCCGCGGCGCAGCGCAAGAAGGTCACGCTCGCCTGGAACGACGAAGACCTCGCGAAGCTGCTCACGACGCCGATCGACCGCGATGGCACCGGCTACCAGGTCTTCGACCTTCCGAACGCGAACTACGGCTCGTCGAACTACGACGCCGTGATCGACGCGAACGGCGACACCGTCGGCCTGTCGCTCTTCACCGGCGTGACCGCGAATGAGAGGCGCGGCCTGTCGCTTGCGACGATCAACCCCGACGTGCCGGTCGGTGCGGAGGTGCGCGTGGTCTGGGGCGAGCCGGACGGCGGCTCGCGCAAGACCACCGTCGAGCCGCACGAGCAGCTCGAGGTGCGCGCGGTCGTGAGCCCCGTGCCGTACGCCGTCACGGCCCGCACCGAGTACCACGGCGGGTGGCGCACGGCGAAAGTGAGCGTCTGAGGGCTCGGGTTGCGGTGGGTTCATCCGTCACCTGAGTACGCGGAAACGTCGCTTCGGCGTGCAGAGACGACGGATGAAACTGCCGGCTCCCGGCTCCGATGGTCAGGCGAGGGTGACCCGCACCGGCATGCTCTCCCAGCCGACGAGCGTGTTGTTGAGGTGGCGGCGCTCGGGGCCTGCAGGCTCGATCTCGACGATCCGGTCGAGCAGCGCGTCGAGCACGCAGACCGCCTCGAGGCGGGCGATGTGCTGGCCGACGCACTGGTGGATGCCCATGCCGAACGCGACATGGCCCGACGGGTCGCGATCGAGGTCGAACGCGTCGGAGTTCTCCCACCGGCGCGGATCGCGGTTGGCCGAGCCGAGGAACATGAGGATCTTCTCCCCGTCGCGGATGTCGACGCCGCCGACCCGCAGATCGCGCGTCGCGGTGCGGAAGAACGTCTGCACCGGTGAGGTCAGCCGCACCGCCTCCTCGAAGGCGGTGCGCGTGAGGTGGCGATCTCGCTGCAGCCTGCCGACCGAGCCAGGGGTGTGCGCGATCGCATGCACGATCGCGGCGATGCCGGTCACGGTCGTGTCGACGCCCGCTGTGAGCAGGGAACGCACGATCATCGGCGCCTGCTCGGGCGTGATCTCGCCCCGATCGGATGCCGCCCAGATCTGCGCGCCGAAGCCGTCGTCGGTCAGGTTCTCGCGTCGGCACTGCGTGCCGATCCACTCGGTGACCGGCGGCATGTGCGGGGCGGCGCTCGTCACGAGCTCGTTCGCGGGCCCGAACGCGTTGAAGGCGAAGTCGCCGTAGGGCAGCAGGTTCTCGCGCCCCTCCTTGCCGATGCCCACCGCATCGGGGAAGACCCGCAACGGGAAGATTTCGGCGAGGTCTGTGACCGCGTCGAACTCCTCACCCCGCGAGAGCAGCTCGTCGACGACGGTCGCGGCATCCGCTCGCCACCGCTCCTCGAGCTCGCGCAGGCGGCGCGTGGTCAGCAGCGGAGCGACCACCGCGCGCGGGGCGTCGTGGCGAGGCGGGTCGGCCTCCAGCAGCACGCTCGGCGGACGCCACGGCTTCTCATGCCGGAAGTTCGCGAGCCCGACGCCGGCCGCCGACTGGAACGTCTGCCAGTCCACGAGTGCCGCGTGCACCTCGTCGTAGCGCGCCATCGCGTAGACGCCGTACTTCTCGAGCCGCACGACCGGCCCGGCGTCGCGCAGCATCGCATGGAACGGGAGCGGATCGTTCAGGAACTCCAGGTCGAAGGGATCGACGGATGCCGCATCCTTCGTGGTCGTGCTGATCATGGCGTTCCTTCGGGTGTCGGCGGGGTTCAGAGGTCGAGGACGAGGCGCTCGGAGATCGACCGCGAGATGCACGGGAACAGGCAGCGGGATTCCGCCCGTTCGGTCTCGGTGAGCAGCGAGTCGCGATGGTCGGGCACGCCGCGCAGGATGCCGGTCTCGCACGTGCCGCACACGCCCTGGGCGCACGAGGTGAGAACGTCGACGTCGACCCGGCGCAGCGCCTCGACGATCGATTCGTCCCGGGCCACGGTGACGACCTCGCCGGAACTCGCGACCTCCACCTCGAACGCGGTGGCCGCGCGGCCGTCGTCGGCGCGCGCGGTGAAGCGCTCGAGACGCACGCGGTGGCGGCCGAGCGGTGCCGCCCAGGCGTCGACGGCATCGAGCATGCGCTCGGGCCCGCAGGCGTAGACCAGCGGCTCGGCATCCGTTGCCGGCATCCAGTCGTCGATCCGCGCGCGCCCGTGCTCGTCGGCGGTGTGCAGCGTGACGCGGTCGCCGAGGACGGCGAGCTCGTCGCGATACGCGAGCCGCTGGCGCGAGCGGCCCAGGTAGACCAGGCGCCAGGGGATGTCGAGCATCTCGGCCTGCCGGATCATCGGGACCAGCGGCGTGATGCCGATGCCGCCCGCGACGAACAGGTAGCCCGGTGCGGGGGAGAGCCGGAAGTTGTTGCGCGGCCCGCCGAAGCCGACGGCATCGCCCGGCGCGAGCCGGGTGTGGAGGTACTCAGAGCCTCCGCGCCCGGCGCGCTCGCGCAGCACCGCGATCGTGTAGCGGTGGGCGTCCCACCGGTCGCCGAGGAGGCTGTACTGCCGGGTGGTGCCGTCCGGCAGCACGATGTCGATGTGCGCGCCCGGCGCCCAGTCGGGCAGTCTCGTGCCGTCTGGCCGGGCGAGCGTGAACTCGACGACATCCTCGGCGACCTCGCGGCGGTCGGTGACGACGAGGGTGCCGCCGTGTGCCGCATTGCGCCGACCGGATGCAGCGACGGCAGTCGTC
>DASQLG010000026.1:0-2212 GCA_035630115.1 Microbacterium sp.
GCGAGCGGTGCCATCTCCGTCTGCCCGTAGAAGTTCCAGAGCCTGACCTTGGGCAGCCGCTCCTGCATCTCGCGGAGCACCTCGACCGGCATCGGCGAGGCGCCGTAGTACCCCTTGCGCAGCGAGGACAGATCGGTCTGGTCGAAGGTCTCAGAGCGAAGCAGCGAGATCCAGACGGTCGGCGGCGCGAACAACTTCGTTGCGCGCTCGGCCTCGATCGTGTGCAGCAGCAGGTCGGGATCTGGGCCGGGGAGGATGATGCTCGTCGCGCCGAGGTAGACATCCGGGCCGAGGAAGCAGTCGAGCTGGGCGCAGTGATAAAGAGGAAGCGAGTGCACCTCGATGTCGTCGCCCGACATCCCGCCGTCGACGATGCAGCTCACGTACTGCGCGATGATGGAACGGCTTGAGAGTTGCACGCCCTTCGGCCGCGACTCGGTGCCGCTCGTGTACATCAGCCGCAGTGGATCGTCATCGCCGACGATCACCTCCGGCGGCCGATCGTCAGGGTGCTCCGCCCAAGCGGCGACGTTCTCCCAACCCGGCGGCGCCGGCTGTCCCGCCAGGTCGATCCAGCCGCGTACGCCACCTTCCATGCCGGCCGCGACGATGGCGCCCTGTGCGGCCGGATGCAGCGCGTCCTCGACGATGATCCCGGAGGCGCCCGAGTGCTCGAGGACGAACGCGATCTCATCGGCGCCGAGCATGAAGTTGATCGGCACCATCACGGCGCCCAGGCGCGCAAGCGCAAAGTTGAGCATCGCGTACTGCCAGCAGTTGTGAGACAGCACGGCCATCCGCTGCCCCTGTTCGACCCGCCGCACGGACAGGGCGCACGCGGTTCGGTTCACAGCCTCGTCGAATTCCGCGAAGCTCCACCGGACCTCACCCGACACGAGCGCGAGCTTCGCCGGATGTCGCAGCGCCGACCGGCGCAGCAGATCCGCAATGCCCTGCACGCGGGCCTGCTGCACTTCAAGCGACCCGATCCGCTGGTCGTCCATGACACGAGCGTAGTGCCAGCCCGTAGCAACGGCCTCCGCACAGGGGGCGCCCGTGGCCGCCTGGTAAACACGCTTGCGGCCGCCCCGGCGCGGTGTGTCTCTCGCCTCATCGACGATCCTGGGCCTTGGAACCGATGTCGCGCGTTGCGCGGCCCGAGGAGCGCGAATGGCACTTACGATCGGAGTTGATGTCGGTGGGACCACAGTCGCCGGCGGCGTCGTGGACGAGGAGGGCGGCATGCTCGCAACGGTGCGGCATGACACTCCGTCTGCGGATCCGAGAAGGACGGAAGACGTCATCGCCGACGTGGTGCAGGAGTTGATGGCCTCGCATGACGTCGAGGCAGTCGGGGTCGGAGCGGCCGGCTTCGTGGACGCTCAGAGGTCCACCGTGCTCTTCGCCCCGAACCTTGCATGGCGGGACGAGCCGCTGCGCACGGCGATCGAGGGCCGCTGCGGGCTCCCGGTGGTGATCGAGAACGACGCGAACGCCGCCGCCTGGGCAGAGGCGCGGTTCGGCGCCGGACGGGGTGAGCACCATGTGGTGATCCTCACCATCGGGACGGGGCTCGGCGGAGGAATCGTGCACGATGGGCGGCTGCTGCGTGGCCGGTTCGGCATCGCCGCGGAGATCGGGCACATCAATATCGTGCCCCACGGGCGGTGGTGCGGGTGCGGCCTCGAGGGGTGCTGGGAACAGTACGCCAGCGGGCACGCGCTGGTCCTGGAGGCCCAGGAACTGGCCAAGGCCGCACCCGCGATGGCGAAAGACATGCTCCGGCTCGCCGGGGGCCAGCCCGAGATGATCACGGGCCCCGTCGTCACCGAAGCGGCTCGGGAAGGCGACGTCGCGGCGCTCAAATGCTTCGACGTCGTCGGCACCTGGCTCGGACGCGGCATGGCGCAACTGTCGGCCGTCCTGGACCCGGGCATGTTCGTGCTCGGCGGCGGTGTGTCCGAGGCCGGCGATCTGGTCCGCGAACCAGCCTGGCACGCCTTCCTGCAACATCTGACCGCCCGCGGGCATCGGCCACACGCCGAGTTGCGCATCGCCGAACTCGGCCCTGAGGCCGGCATCGTGGGCGCAGCCGACCTCGCCCGAGACCGCTGACTGACGAGGATTACCTGGCGACCACGAACACGTCGAGCGTGCGCGGCCCGTGAACCCCCTCGACGCGCTCGAGCTCGATGTCGGAGGTGGCCGATGG
>DASQLG010000027.1:0-5270 GCA_035630115.1 Microbacterium sp.
CGTGGGCGTCGCAGGCAGCCAGCTGAGCCTCATCGAGAACGGCAAGCGCGAGCCGAAACTCTCGCTTCTGCAGGCGATCGCGACCGAGACCGGTGTCGAGGTCACCGATCTGCTCTCGTCGGAGCCGCCCAACCGGCGCGCCGCACTGGAGATCGAACTCGAGCGCGCGCAGTCCGGCTCGGTCTTCCGGCAGCTGGGGATCCCCGCCGTCCGGGTGACGAAGGGCATCCCCGACGAGACGATCGAGTCGATCCTGGGGCTGCACCGCGAGCTGCAGCGGCGCGAGCGAGAGGCGATCGCCACCCCGGAGGAGGCGCGTCGCGCGAACACCGAGCTGCGCCTGCGCATGCGCGACGCCGACAACTACCTCGCCGAGATCGAGCAGCTCGCCGAGAAGCAGCTCAAAGCGGCAGGGCACGTGTCGGGCGCCCTCACCCACCGCACGGTGAGCATCATGGCCGAGCAGCTGGGGTTCGAGCTGCTCTACGTGAACGACCTGCCGCACTCGGCGCGCTCGGTCACCGACCTGGAGAACGGGCGGATCTATCTGCCACCTGCCTCGATCCCCGGCGGTCACGGTCTTCGCTCGATGGCCCTGCAGGCCATGGCGCACCGGCTGCTCGGTCACCAGCGCCCGAGTGACTACGCCGACTTCCTCGCGCAGCGACTCGAGATCAACTACTTCGCCGCGTGCGCGCTGATGCCCGAAGCCGCGTCGGTCGCGTTCCTCGCACAGGCCAAGAAGGATCGGAATCTGGCGGTCGAGGACTTCCGCGACGCGTTCGGCGTCACCCACGAAGCGGCCGGCATGCGCATGACGAACCTGCTCACCCGGCATCTCGGCATCCGCCTGCACTTCCTGCGCGTCGACGGTTCGGGCGCGATCTCCCGCGTCTACGAGAACGACGACCTGCCGCTGCCGCACGACGTGACCGGTTCGGTCGAGGGGCAGATCGTCTGCCGGCGGTTCCTGGCCCGGTCGGCCTTCGAGGAGCAGAACCGCACCACCGAGCACTACCAGTACACCGACACACCCGCCGGCACCTTCTGGTGCTCGACGCAGACGGGCACGACCTCGGACGGTGAGTTCTCGATCACGGTCGGCGTGCCGTTCGACGACGCGAAGTGGTTCCGAGGACGCGAGACGCAGAAGCGCGCGGTCTCGACGTGTCCTGATGAGTCGTGCTGCCGTCGCCCGCCCGCCGCGGTCACCGATCGCTGGCAGGGCAAGGCGTGGCCGAGCGCACGCGTGCACATGCAGATGTTCTCACCGCTCCCCCGCGGCGCCTTTCCCGGGGTCGACGACAACGAGGTCTACGCGTTCCTCGACCGGCATGCCCAAGGCTGACGCGGAAGCGACGGCGATCGACCCGTCCGGGGCGGCACGCTCGCCGCGCGTTCCCCATCGCAGCCACGCGAGAACGTAGATCACCAGGCCGAGCACGAGCCCCGCGACCACCCACAGCACGACGAGGTAGTCGACCCACGAGCCGATCGGCGGAGACCCGGGCAGGAAGGTCCGCAGCGGGATCGTCGCGAAGAGCATCGCGGCCATCCAGCTCATGAGCGTGGCCTCGACTTTGCGGATGCCGCGGTACGCGACGATCGCGACGGTGAGGCCCAGCACCGGAAGAACCGCCATGAGCCCGAGGATGACGATGCCGAACGCCACGGTGGCGACCGAGCGGCTCGCGGTGATCCGGATCTGCGTCACCGGCTCACCGTCGACCACGAGCTCGTCGGTCCCGGCGATCTCCTCGGACGAGAAGGTCCACCCGGGCACGTGCGCCGATCCGCAGAGGAGCGTCGGGATCGCACTCGGCGTCCCGTCGATCGTCTGCAGCGACACGACCGCGAGATCGACGCTGTGCGCGTCGAACGGCCACCGCTCGACATAGCCGTCGGTGATGAGGCGGAGGGTGACCGGCGTGGGGATCTCATCCTGCGCGATCGTGAAGGAGCGGGGGCCGTCGTTGTCGCTGACCAGGATCGTCAGCGGGTCGGTCAGCAGCGCCGTGCCGGGGTCTGCGACCGGTCCGAACGAGAGGAACGTCAGGGTCGCCACGAGCCTGTCCCCCGCTGCGTCGACGCTCTCGGGCGACAGCGCCAGCAGGACCGCGTCGGATGGGGGCTCATCGGTGCATCCCTGGATGCTCGCGAACCGGTCGTTCAGCGCGTACAGGGCGACGACCGCGACGTACACGACCGCGAGCACGGCGACCAGCGCGATCACCATGCCGCGGCCGCGGCGGGGTGCGGCTCGCGCCGGCGTCGTGTGGGACGTCACGCGTGCCAGTGTGGCACGGGCTCGCTCAGCCGGCGATGAAGTCGCGGTAGCGGTCGAGGGCTGCGGCGATCTCGGCGTCGGTCGCCGCACCCGGAGCGAGCAGCTCGGGAACCGGAGCGTCCGCGTGCCGGCCCACCGCGAGCGAATGGGTCCAGACCCCGACGACCTCGCCGCGGGCGACGAGGATCGGCCGGACGATGCCGTTCATGCTCGGTCCGATCCGGGAGAGGAACTCAGGAGCGCAGGGCACCGTCCGGTCTGCGTACGAGAGGTAGTACTCCTCGAACGGCGGCAGCGCGAGCACGTCGTGGGCCGCGGCGCTGCGCCGCGGGGCCGGGCCGGCCGAGACGTAGACCGGCTCGCCGTGGTCGGCAACGACCGTGAGGCGATCGGATGCCGCTTCCGCGGCCGCCCGGGAGACCCCGAGCGGCAGACCCGACCACCACGCGAAGTCGCGGGCGCCGGCCGGACCGTGCGAGGCGACGTAGCGCGCGAAGAACTCGGCGAGCGGATCGGCCGGCGCCGCGGGCCGGGTCACCCACTCGTCGGTGCGCACGATGTACTGCTCCCGCGTCGGACCGCCCTCGCGCGGCACGACCGGACCCTGGCAGACCAGCCCCCGTACCGACAGCGCGACCAGCACGTGGTAGCCGCGCTGCCCGTTCGTGGCGATGCCACCGCCCTCGAGCACGGCGAAGAGCTCCTTGCGACGGAGACGGTTGCCTCCGCGCAGTGCGCCCATGACGACGCGCTCCGCCTGCGCGAGCTCGTCGGCGTCGAGGCCCTCGGCACGGTGGACGGCTGCGGCGGCCCGGCCCTGACGTTCCCCCGTCAGCGACAGCACCCAGGCCAGATCGCGCGGCAGGATGACGTGGATCGTGCCGCGCATCGTCCACGACCGCACGATCTCGCCGCGATCGAACGCGGCATCGACGTCGCGCACGCTCGGCTCGCCTTTCGTGCGCGACGCGAGCGCCCAGCGGCCGCCCCAGAACTCCTGCCCCTGCGTGGCGAGCATGTGCTCGGCCGCGGCGGCGATCGACGGGGCCGGGGTGCTCAGTCGATGGGAGCGGAGGCGCCGTTCGATCCGTTGCGCTGCCGTCACCACGACATTGTCCCGCGCACCGCGGACAGCATCCGTCCGCGATCGCGTCACACGTACGGGTTGGCTGTCAGCGTGTACTTGGTCTGCAGGTACTCGTGGATGCCTTCGGCGCCGCCTTCGCGGCCGAGGCCCGACATCTTCCAGCCGCCGAACGGCGCGGCGGCGTTGGAGACCACCCCGACGTTGAGGCCCATCATGCCGGTCTCGAGTCTGTCGATCATGCGCTGCCCGCGGGAGAGGCTCTCGGTGAACACGTAGGAGACGAGCCCGTACTCGGTGTCGTTGGCGATCCGCACCGCGTCGTCCTCAGTGTCGAACGGCACGATCGCGAGCACCGGGCCGAAGATCTCCTCGCGCAGGATGTCGCTGCCGGGCTGCACGTCGGTGACGACGGTCGGCTCGTAGAACGTGCCGGCGCCGTCGAGGGCGTTGCCGCCCGTGCGAACCCGCGCGCCGCGGCCGACCGCGTCATCGACCAGCGAACGCGCCTTGTCGACGGCGTCCTGGTTGATGAGCGGTCCGATGATCACGCCGTCCTCCGTGCCCCGACCGATCTTGAATCCCTGCACGCGCTCGGTCACGCGTCGCGCGAATTCGTCGGCGACGCTGCGGTGCACGATGAAGCGGTTCGCCGCCGTGCAGGCCTGGCCGATGTTGCGGAACTTCGCCAGGATCGCGCCGTCGACCGCCTTGTCGAGGTCGGCGTCCTCGAACACCACGAAGGGCGCGTTGCCGCCGAGCTCCATCGACGTGCGCAGCACACCCTCGGATGCCTGCTGCAGAAGCCGCTGCCCGACCGAGGTCGATCCGGTGAAAGACAGCTTCCGCAGACGCGGGTCGCGGATGATCGGCTCGGACACGGCTCCGGAGGTGGAGGTGGTGAAGACGTTCACCACACCCTTGGGGAGCCCTGCGTCCTCGAGCAGTTTCGCGAAGTACAGCGTCGTGAGCGGCGTGAGCTCGGCCGGCTTGATGACGACGGTGCAGCCTGCGGCCAGCGCCGGCGCGATCTTGCGGGTCGCCATGGCGAGCGGGAAGTTCCACGGCGTGATCAGGAAGCACGGACCGACCGGATGCTGCGAGACGATCATGCGACCGGTGCCCTCCGGGTTGGCCCCGTAGCGGCCCTGGATGCGCGCGGTCTCCTCGCTGAACCAGCGCAGGAACTCGCCGCCGTACGCGACCTCGCCGCGGGCCTCGGCCAGCGGCTTGCCCATCTCGATCGTCATCAGCAGCGCGAACTCCTCCTTGCGCTCCTGCAGGAGGTCGAACGCGCGCCGCAGGATCTCGGCGCGCTCGCGCGCCGGGGTCGCCGCCCACGCGGGGAATGCGGCCGACGCGGCGTCCAGGGCAGCCTTGCCGTCGGCCGGTGAGGCGTCGGCGATCCGCTTGACCACTCGACCCGTCGACGGGTCGAACACCCGCAGCTGCTTGTCGTCGGTAGCAGGACGCCACTCGCCACCGATGAAAAGGCCGTCCGGCACGGATGCCAGCAGGTCGCTCTCGCGGCTGTCGGTCGCGGTGCTGTCCATCACGGTGCTGTCCGTCATCAGGGACTCCCTCGTCTCGGGATGCGCGGCATCCCTCTGTCTCGATCGTGCTTATCGGCTCCCCGGCAATTCTGCCGCGGGAGGATCCGTGTGCCCATGTACGTCTTGTACACGGGCGGAACGGGATTCGCCCGCGTGTACAGCATCAGCCGTTCACGAGGGCTGCCGCGGTCTGATCCCGCAGCGTCTGCGCGAAGAAGTGGGCGAGCTCCGCTGTCGCCGTGAGCGGCAGCACCGCGGCGACGTACTGGTCGGGGCGCACCACCACGACGACGCCGTCGCGGGACAGATCGCGCTCGGCGAAGATGTCGGCACTGCTCCAGGCACT
>DASQLG010000028.1:0-17230 GCA_035630115.1 Microbacterium sp.
CCCTCCCGTCTCGCGTTCGCCGTGACCAGCGTCACCGACTCCCGGGTCATCCTCGACCAGCCCGGTGCCGATCGGCTCATCGGGCAGGGCGACGCGCTGTTCCTGCCGATGGGCGCGTCGAAGGCCATCCGCGTCCAGGGGGCGTGGGTCAGCGAAGACGAGATCGAGAAGGTCGTCAAGCACGTGACAGCCCAGGCGCGCCCCGAGTACCGCGAGGTCGCGGTGGCCGCCGAGAAGAAGGAGATCGACGCCGACATCGGAGACGACCTCGAGCTGCTGCTGGCGGCCACCGAGCTGATCGTCTCGACACAGTTCGGCTCGACCTCGATGCTGCAGCGGAAGCTGCGGGTCGGCTTCGCCAAGGCCGGGCGGCTCATGGACCTGCTCGAGTCCCGCGAGATCGTCGGCCCGTCCGAGGGCTCGAAGGCCCGTGACGTGCTGGTCAGCGTCGAACAGCTGCCCGAGGTGCTCGCCCGCCTCCGCGGCGACGACGCTCCCGGAACGGCGGCCGGCGATCCGGTGGAGGCCCAGTTCGACGGCTACCCGGTCGTGGATGCCGACGCAGACGGCGACGAGGACGCATGGGGCCTCACGGGTCGCGAGTGATGGCCGTTCCCCGCCAGCTGCCCAACACGATCACGATCGTGCGCATCCTCCTGGCGCCGATCTTCCTCTGGATGCTGCTGGTCGACGGCGGCGCCGACGGGCCGTTGCGATGGTGGGCGGCGGCGCTGTTCATCGCGGCGATCGCCACCGACGGGATCGACGGCTGGATCGCCCGCAGGTACGAGATCGTCACCGACCTCGGCAAGCTCCTGGACCCGATCGCCGACAAGGTGCTCACCGGCTTCGCGTTCGTCGGCCTCTCGATCCTCGGCGAGCTGCCCTGGTGGATCACGGCCGTTGTGCTCGTGCGCGAGGTCGGGATCACCGTGCACCGGCTCGTCGTCGCGAGCGATCATGTCGTCGCCGCCGCATGGATGGGCAAGCTCAAGACCCTCGCGCAGGCGGTCGCGCTGTCGCTCGCGCTGCTGCCGCTGTGGACGCTGGTGGGGGAGTGGATCTTCTGGCTGAACGGCGTCACGATGACCATCGCGGTGCTGCTCACCGTCGCGAGCGGCATCGACTACGTCATCAGCGAGGTGCGGGGAGCGCGTCGCGGCCGGAACGCCGCATGACGGATGCCGCGGGCGACGCCGGCCCGGCGTCGGCCGAATCGTCGGCGGCTGCACTCGTGGAACGCCTTGTCGCCCGCCGCTGGACGGTGGCCGTCGCGGAGTCGCTCACCGGGGGGCTGGTGGTCTCCATGCTCGTGTCGATCCCCGGGGCGTCCGCGTGCGTCCGCGGCGGAGTCGTCGCCTACGCGACGCCCCTGAAGCAGACCCTGCTGGGGGTGGATGCCGGCCTCCTGGCGGCCGAGGGTGCGGTGCATCCGGAGGTCGCCAGGCAGATGGCCGACGGCGTGCGCGCGGCTGCGGCCGTCGACGGGGCGGCAGCGGATGTCGGGATCGCGACCACCGGTGTGGCGGGTCCCGCAGCCCAGGACGGCAAGCCCGTCGGGACGGTGCACATCGCCGTCGCGACTCCGACCGGCACGCGCGTCGAGACTTTCTCGCTGACGGGAACGCGCGGGCAGATCCGCACGGAGGCCACCCGAACCGCACTCGCGATGGCCGTGGACGCGACAGGCTGACATCCCGAAAGCGGGCGGGAATGCCACGTGTTTCGAGTCGGTTACATTCGGCGATTCCCACCCATTCCCCAGCCCGCGGGATTAGATTGACCTCATCCGGTGTTGTACTGTTATCCACCCGGAGACGGCGGAATCAGAAGTGAGGAGGGGGCCCATCATGATCCTGGTACGACAAGAAATCGGCGAAGTCCTTCGTGACTTCCGGCAGCAGAAGGGTCGCACCCTCCGTCAGGTCGCCAGCCGCGCCAGCGTTGCGCTCGGCTACCTGAGCGAAGTCGAGCGCGGTCAGAAGGAAGCCTCCAGCGAGATCCTCGCGTCGGTCGCCGAAGCGCTCGATGTTCCGATCTCGATCATCATGCGCGAAGTCGGAGACCGCATCTCGGTCCTCGAAGGCATCCAGACTTTCCCGGACGTCGTCCCCGACGATCTGGTCGCCTCGGTCGACGCAGAACTCTCGCTGCGCTGACTTGCGTCGCAGCGAGTTCGACCGCGCCGTCGCAGACGAATTCGGTCCGCAGGCAAGCACGCTGATCGTGGACCTCGTCCTCTCACGGGTCGGCGATCGCACGGCCTCGCAGGCCCTCGAGGCCGGAATCCCGGCCCGTGAGGTGTGGCTGGCGCTGTGCGCCGAGACAGACGTGCCGCCCGAGCGGCGCTACGGCGTGGGGCGCCTGGAGACGAAGTCCGGCTGACCTCGAGTCGCCGCTTCCCACGCGGCGTGTCGTCGTGTCTCGATACGCGCGCTGCGCGCGCTACACGACAACCGATTTCGGCGCGGCGTGTCGTCGAAGATTAGTTCGAGGGATGCATAGGCTTCTGCACAGATGGTGTCGCGAGTGCGTCTGTCCACAGGACGGGTGAGGAGCGAAGACCGATGTCGGAGCCCACCCCTAGCGTGAACCACGTCGAACGACACCACACGCCTTGTCGCAGCATCCCCTCCGGCCCTCGGGGTGGAGCGCGACAGCCTACAGGCGACGGAACGCGAGCATAAGGAGCACGCCATGCCCTCACCCGAAAACCGCGAGAAGGCCCTCGAGTCGGCACTCGCCCAGATCGACCGGCAGTTCGGAAAGGGCTCGGTCATGCGACTGGGCAGCGACGAGCGCGCACCCGTCGAAGTGATCCCGACCGGATCCATCGCCCTCGATGTGGCACTGGGCGTCGGCGGCCTGCCGCGCGGCCGGATCGTCGAGATCTACGGCCCGGAGTCGTCGGGAAAGACGACACTCACCCTGCACGCGATCGCCAACGTCCAGAAGCAGGGCGGCATCGCCGCGTTCATCGATGCGGAGCACGCGCTCGACCCCGAGTACGCGCAGAAGCTCGGCGTCGATATCGACCAGCTGCTCGTCTCGCAGCCCGACACCGGCGAGCAGGCGCTCGAGATCGCCGACATGCTCATCCGCTCCGGATCGATCGACCTGATCGTCATCGACTCGGTCGCCGCGCTCGTGCCGAAGGCCGAGATCGAGGGCGAGATGGGCGACTCGCACGTCGGCCTGCAGGCGCGCCTCATGTCGCAGGCACTGCGCAAGCTCACCGGTGGGCTCAACACCACCAACACCACGATGATCTTCATCAACCAGCTGCGCGAGAAGATCGGCGTCTTCTTCGGAAGCCCCGAGACCACCGCCGGCGGCAAGGCGCTGAAGTTCTACGCATCGGTGCGCCTCGACATCCGCCGGATCGAGACCCTGAAGGACGGCACCGACGCAGTCGGAAACCGCACGCGCGTCAAGGTCGTCAAGAACAAGATGGCGCCGCCCTTCAAGCAGGCCGAGTTCGACATCCTGTACGGCACGGGCATCTCGCGCGAGGGAAGCCTCATCGACTTCGGCGTCGAGCACGAGATCGTCAAGAAGTCCGGCGCCTGGTATACCTACGACGGCGAGCAGCTGGGTCAGGGCAAGGAGAACGCCCGCAACTTCCTGCTGAAGAACCCCGACATCGCGGCCGACATCGAGTCCAAGATCAAGGTGAAGCTGGGCATCGGCCAGCCGAAGGTCGTCGAGGTGGTCAGCGACGAGCTGGCCAAGCGTCGCCCGGCCTGATGAGCCCACGCGAAGGTGACGGGGGCGGGTCTCGACAGGCTCGAGCACCGGGGCTCGCCCCCGTCACCTACCTCCCCGGTGCCGCCCCCATCGATGAGACTCCTGCGCGGTGGGCGATCCCACTGGAGTCGGCGCCTGACGACGAGGGCGACACCGATCGCCCGGAAGCCGAGGAGCCCGACGGGCCGTCCGCGGAGGAGGCCGAAGACCTGCTGACGCGTCGGCTGCGCCGTAGTGCGCTCTCCGAGCGCGAAGCGCGCACGTTCCTCGTCCAGCGGCGGATCGATCCGTCCGTCGCGGAGGCTGCGATCGAGCGCTTCATGAGCAGAGGATGGATCGACGACGCGGTTCTCGCGGAGCAGCTCCTCTACGCCGGCACGAGCCGCAAGGGCCAGGGTCGCCGAGCGATCGCCCAGACGCTCAGCGCGCGCGGGGTCGCCCGCGATGTCGCCGATGCCGCCCTGGCCCGGCTGCCCGACGACGACGACGACCGCGCGCTCGAGTATGCGCGGAGCAAGGCCCACGGGCTGCGCAGCTACGATCTCGACACGGCCATGCGACGGCTGATGGGCCAGCTCGCGCGGCGAGGGTACTCCGGTTCTGTCGCGTCTACCGCGGCGCGCACAGCCCTCACCGAGCAGCGCTCCAGCGGCGGCGTGCGGTTCCGCTGACGCCGTTCAGCCGACGAGGCGCCGCACATGGCCGCGCTAGGGTCGGTCGCAGGTGTATGAGGGGAGGCAGGATGGCGATCTCCGTCACCGGGCTGACGAAGCGCTATCGCGACAAGGTGGCCGTCGACGACATCTCGTTCACCGTCGCCGACGGCGGCGTCTTCGCCTTCGTCGGCACCAACGGCGCCGGAAAGTCCACGACGATCGGCTGCCTCACCACCGTGCTCCCGTTCGATTCCGGTGACGTGAGCGTCACGGGGCACGACGTGCGGAGGGACGGCGAGCGGGTGCGGGAGGCGATCGGCGTCGTCTTCCAGGAGTCGCTGCTGGACCCCTTGCTGACCGTGCGGGAGAACCTGCGGCTCCGAGGACGTCTGTCCCGCGTCGCCCGCGCATCGCTGGACACGAAGATCTCGGAGGTGTCGGGTCTGATCGGCCTGGCCGACTTCCTCGACCGTCGCTACGGAAAGCTGTCGGGCGGACAGCGGCGGCGCGTCGACATCGCCCGCGCCCTGCTCCATGAGCCGGCGGTGCTGTTCCTCGATGAACCGACCGCAGGACTCGACCCGGCCAGCCGCGCGCTGGTGTGGCACACGCTGCACGAGCTCACCGCCCGCGGTGACCTCACGATCTTCCTGACCACCCACTACCTCGAGGAGACCGAGGAAGCGGCTCGCGTGTGCATCATCGACGATGGACGGATCATCGCCGACGACACCCCCGCTCGTCTGCGCGCACAGTACAGTCGCAGCGTCCTGACCGTGACGTCGGATGACCCCGACAGCCTGGTGGCGCTCGCACGCCTCGCGGGTGCCGATCCGATGCGCGACGCCGACGTGGTCGTGATCGGCGTCGATGACGCCGGGACCGCACGCCGCATCCTCGCGTCGCACGGCGAGCACACCCTCGACTTCGAGTTCCGGCACGGGCGCATGGATGACGTCTTCCTCGCTCTGACCGGGCGAACGGCTGAAGAGGTCGGCGCCGCATGAGCGTCGTGCTCGCGATCGTCGGACGCAACCTGCGCCTGTTCTTCCGCGACCGGCTCAACGTGTTCTTCTCGCTGCTCGGCGCCGTGATCCTGTTCGGTCTCTACACGCTGTTCCTCGGCAACCTCCAGACCGCCGACCTCGCCGATTCTCTGCCCGGCGCCACCACGGCGGAGGTGCAGGCATTCGTCGACAGCTGGATGTTCGCCGGCATCGTCCTGATCACGACCGTGACGACAGGGCTCGGCGGTCTCGCGGTGCTCGTCGACGACGACCAGTCCGGTCGGTTCCGCGACTTCCTCGTCGCGCCGCTGCGGCGCGGGCAGCTCGTGCTCGGCTACCTCCTGTCCGCCGTGGTCGTGGCCGTCATCCTGTCGCTCGTGGTCCTCGCCATCAGCGTCGTCTACCTCGGTCTGGTGCGCGGGACCTGGTTGAGTCCGTCGGCGATCGGACGCATCGTTCTGATCGTGATGCTCTCCTGTCTCGCGTTCACTTCGATCTCTGCGCTCATCGTGTCGTTCGTCCGCACCAACGGCGCGTTTTCCGGGCTCGCCACGATCGTCGGCACGGTGCTCGGCTTCATCGCCGCGGCCTACATCCCGATCGGGGCATTCCCCGACGCGGTCGCGTCGGTCGTCGCGGCACTGCCTTTCGCGCAGGCGGGGATGCTGATGCGCCGCGAGTTCTCGGACGAGACGCTCGCCGCCATCACAGCCGGTGCCCCCGGCGCCGAGGAGCCTCTGCGCGCGTTCTACGGAATCGACCTGACCATCGGGCAGTGGCCGGTACCGGCGTGGTTCGTCGTCGCGGTGCTCGTCGGCATCACGGTCGTCTGCACGGCACTGTCCGCGGTGCGCATGCGTCGCCGCATCCGCTGAGCCCCCGGACCCGGCCGTCCAGGCGGGGCTCGTAGAATGGCACTCATCATGACCACTCCGTCCTCAGCGCCGACGACGATCGCGCCCTCTCCTGCGGCGTTCGCGGCCGACGGCCACGTCCGCACCTACGAAGTGCGCACGTTCGGCTGCCAGATGAACGTCCACGACTCCGAGCGCCTGTCCGGCTCGCTCGAGAGTGCCGGCTACCTCCGTGCTCCCCTGGGAGAGGAAGCCGACGTCGTCATCATCAACACGTGCGCGGTGCGCGACAACGCCGCGGGCAAGCTCTACGGCACGCTCGGCCACCTGGCGTCGGTGAAGCGCCGCAAGGACGGCATGCAGATCGCCGTGGGCGGGTGCATGGCACAGATGGACAAGCAGGCCGTGCTCGACAAGGCGCCGTGGGTCGATGTGGTCTTCGGGACGCACAACATGGGGTCGTTGCCGAGCCTGCTGGAACGGGCACGTCACAACGGCGAGGCCGAGCTCGAAATCCTCGAGTCGCTGGAGATCTTCCCTTCGACTCTGCCGACCAAGCGCGACAGCGTCTACAGCGGCTGGGTCTCGATCTCGGTCGGCTGCAACAACACCTGCACCTTCTGCATCGTGCCGAGCCTGCGCGGCAAGGAGAAGGACCGTCGGCCCGGCGACATCCTCAACGAGATCCGGCTCTTGGTCGATGACGGCGCGATCGAGGTCACCCTGCTCGGGCAGAACGTGAACTCCTACGGCGTCGAATTCGGCGACCGCCACGCGTTCGGCAAGCTGCTGCGCGCGGCAGGAGCGATCGATGGACTCGAGCGCATCCGCTTCACGAGCCCGCACCCGGCCGCCTTCACCGACGATGTGATCGACGCGATGGCCGAGACGCCCGCCGTCATGCCTCAGCTGCACATGCCGCTGCAGTCCGGCAGCGATCGCGTGCTCAAGGCGATGCGCCGCTCGTATCGCAGCGAGCGATTCCTCGGCATCCTCGACCGGGTCCGCGACCGGATCCCGAACGCGGCGATCACGACCGACATCATCGTCGGCTTCCCGGGGGAGACCGATGACGACTTCGCAGAGACGATGCGCGTCGTCGAGCTGGCGCGATTCTCGAGCGCGTTCACGTTCCAGTACTCGATCCGCGAAGGCACGCCCGCCGCGACGATGCCCGACCAGGTGCCGAAGGCCATCGTGCAGGAGCGCTACAACCGGCTCATCGCCCTCCAGGAGCGCATCTCCCTCGAGGAGAACCACGCGCAGCTGGGGAGGCGGGTCGAGCTTCTGGTCTCCATGGGCGAGGGCAAGAAGGATGCCGAGACCCATCGCCTGACCGGACGCGCCGAAGACAATCGGCTCGTGCACTTCGAAGTGACCTCGGGCAGCGACATGCCGCGGCCCGGAGATGTCGTATCGGTGACGATCACCCACGCGGCACCCTTCCATCTGCTCGCCGATTCCGACGGCGCGCCCCTGCGGATTCGGCGCACCCGCGCCGGTGACGCATGGGATCGCACGCAGTCGGAATCGTGCGCGATCCCCGCCACGGCCGATGCGGGCGGCGCTCCCCGGGCCGTCTCGCTCGGCCTGCCCACGCTGCGCGTCGGGGTGTGACCCTTCGTCGGGCACCGGCAGCGGGCGGGCAGTCCCGGTGACGGAGTCTGACACCGGTCCACGGCTGTACGCCGTCGTGGGCGCGACCGGCACCGGAAAATCCGAGCTGGCGCTGCGGCTCGCCGACCGTCTCGGACAGCGCGGTCGCCCCGCCGAGATCGTGAACGCCGACGCGATGCAGCTGTATCGCGGTATGGACATCGGGACGGCGAAGCTTGCGGTCGCCGAGCGGCGCGGCATCCCGCATCACCTGCTCGACGTGCTCGAGGTCACCGACGACGCCGCCGTGGCGCGGTATCAGGGCGCGGCCCGAACCGCGGTGACCGACATCCTCGCCCGGAGCGCGCATGCGATCCTGGTGGGCGGCTCGGGACTCTACGTGTCGAGCGTGCTGTTCGACTTCCGCTTCCCGCCGCGTGATGAGGCGCTGCGTGCCCAGCTCGAAGCCGAGTTGAAGCGGGACGGATCGGCGGCGCTGTTCGCCCGGCTCCGCGAGGCGGATCCGGTCACCGCCGAGCGGATCGACCCGCGCAACGCCCGCCGGGTCGTCCGCGCACTCGAGGTGCTCGCCCAGGGACGGCAGAATCACGGAGCGGCGCTGCCCGACGAGCCCGTGCCCTGGCGTGCATCGACGGTGCTCGGGCTCACGAGTCCGCGCGAGGAACTTGTCGCGCGACTGGACGCCCGTGTCGAGCGCATGTGGCGGGAAGGGCTCCTCGCCGAGGTCGAGGAACTGAAGGGCCGCGGACTCGAGCAGGGCGTCACGGCGCGTCGCGCGATCGGATACGCGCAGGCTCTGGCCCAGCTGTCCGGCGCGATGACGCAGGCCGACGCCATCGCTGAGACGCAGGCGCTGACCCGCCGCTACGCCCGCCGCCAGGTGTCGTGGTTCGGCCGCTATCCCGACGTCGTCTGGACGGCGGGAGGCGAAGATGTCGACCTCCAGCGGATACTGGGTGCATGACATCGATCCGCGCGTTCACGCTGAGAGACACCGAGTCCGTCATCGCACTGTGGCAGTCCACGGGCCTCACGAAGTCCTGGAACAACCCCCACCTCGACATTCAGCGCAAACTCACGGTGCAGCCTGAGCTGTTCCTCGTGGCGACGGATGCCGATGAGATCATCGGCACTGTCATGGCCGGCTACGACGGGCACCGCGGGTGGCTGTACTACCTCGCGTCCGACCCGATGAGGCGCGGCCAGGGGATCGGGCGTGCGCTGGTCACCGCTGCCGAGGAGCTGCTGCTCGAGCTCGGCTGCCCCAAGGTGCAGCTCATGGTGCGCCCCGGCAACGACGACGTGCTCGCGTTCTACGACGCGCTCGGCTACGAACGGTTCGACACCACCACCACCGGCAAGCGGCTCGTCGTCGATTGAGCGGGCCGGAGCCGGTGCAGGTTCGCGAATAGGCTGGGGGGATGCCGCAGACGATCGCCTTCACGAAGGGCCACGGGACGGGGAATGACTTCGTCCTCATCCCCGATTCGGGGGGCGACCTCGATCTCAGCGACGACCAGGTCGCCGTGTTGTGCGACCGGCGTTTCGGCATCGGTGCGGACGGCATCCTCCGGGTCGTCCGGGCGAGCGCGCTCGACGGTGCGGACGCGTCGACGAAGCTCGGCGCAGTTGCGGCCGTCACCGCGGGCGCGGAGTGGTTCATGGACTACCGCAACGCCGACGGCTCGAAGGCCGAGATGTGCGGCAACGGGATACGCGTGTTCGCGCGCTACCTCGCCGACACCGGTCTGGCCGAGATCGACGACGGACCGGTGCTGATCGGCACGCGTGCCGGCGTCAAGTCCGTCACCCGCAGCGACCTCGGCTTCGAGGCCGACCTCGGGTCATGGCGCGTCGAGCCCGACGAGGTCCTGGTGCGCGCACGAGGACTCGGAGTGCCCCGGCCCGGGCTCGGCATCGATGTCGGCAATCCGCACATCGTCGTCGCGCTCTCCGGCACCGATGAGCTCGACGCGCTCGACCTCACCGCGCGGCCCCAGCTGCAGCCCGACCCACCGCGCGGTGCGAACATCGAGTTCGTCGTGCCGAGCGACCCGCTCGTGCGCGACGGCGTGGGTTCGATCCGCATGCGCGTCTTCGAGCGGGGTGTGGGGGAGACCCTCAGCTGTGGCACCGGTGTCGCCGCCGCCGCGCTGGCGGTGCGCCACTGGGCGGGTCAGGCGGCACCCGACCGGTGGACGGTGGACGTTCCCGGCGGGACCCTGGGCGTGCGGATGCTGCGGGTGCGCGGCGACCTCCACGTGCTGCTGTCGGGCCCGGCGACGCTCGTCTACTCGGGCGAGGTCGCCCTCGCCTGACCTCGCGCACCGATCACGGGAGCGCGATCTCCCCGGTCAGCGGTGAGCCATGCCTGCGTACCTTCAGCACACGGAATCCGCGGCCGGTCGCGGCTCGGTGCACGCTGTAGCCCGTCGTGAAGGATGCCGCCAGCCAGCGCTGCAGCGAGTCCGAGCCGAGATTCCGCTGCACGACGAGCCACGCATCCGACCGTTCATCCAGACGGGGAATCCACCGCTCCAGCAGCCCGTGCAATTCGTTCTTGCCCACGCGGATCGGGGGATTGGACCGGATCGTGCGGAACGTGACTTCATCGGGAACATCCTCGGGCCGCACCGCGTTGACATTCGTGAGCGCGAGGGACTCCGCGTTGCGTCGAACCAGGTCCAGCGCACGTTCGTTGACGTCGACGGCCCACACCGTCGCGTGCGGGGACTGCACGGCCAGTGACAGCGCGATCGGTCCCCATCCGCTTCCCAGATCGAGCAGATGCCCGCCGGGCGGCGGCGGCGGCGTGTTGGCCAAGAGCACAGCGGTGCCCGAATCGACGTGATCGGGGCTGAAGACGCCGCCGGCGGTCGTCACTTCGACGTCGGAACCCGCCAGGTTCACGCGAATGCGGCGAAGATTCTCCGGACTGGCGGGCGACGCGCTGAAATAGTGGTCCTCCCCCGTGCTCCCCATCCTGAGAGCGTAGCGGAGGAGCTCTCGAGCGGTAAGGCTAGAGTTTACGGGCATCCCGGAAGGAAGACATGACCGATACGACAACCCCGATGAGCACCGATGAGAACGTTGCCGACCCTGTGGTCGACCCCGTGGCTCGCGTGCTCGAGCGCGCTGAGGCGCATTCGGGCGTGCGTGTGTTCGGCGCCGCGCAGGCACTCCAGGAAGAGTCCACGATCTCGCGCGCCGACACGGACGGCGAGCAGTGGGACCGCGAGGAGCGCGCCGCACTGCGACGCGTTCCGGGACTGTCCACCGAGCTCGAGGACGTCACCGAGGTCGAGTACCGCCAGCTCCGGCTGGAGAACGTGATCCTCGTGGGCGTGCACCCGCAGGGCGAGCAGGAGGACGCGGAGAATTCGCTGCGCGAGCTCGCCGCCCTCGCCGAGACCGCGGGCGCCGTCGTGCTCGACGCCGTGATGCAGCGCCGTCCGCACCCGGACCCGGCGACCTATCTCGGCCGTGGCAAGGCGCAGGAGCTGGGCGACCTCGTCGCCGCACTCGGTGCCGACACCGTGATCGCCGACACCGAGCTGGCTCCGAGCCAGCGCCGTGCGCTGGAGGATGTCGTCAAGGTCAAGGTGATCGACCGCACGACCGTGATCCTCGACATCTTCAGCCAGCACGCCAAGAGCCGTGAGGGCAAGGCCCAGGTCGAACTCGCCCAGCTCGAGTACCTGCTCCCGCGCCTGCGCGGGTGGGGTGACTCGATGAGCCGGCAGGCCGGTGGCCAGGTCGGCGCCGGCGGCGCGGGCATGGGCTCTCGTGGCCCCGGTGAGACGAAGATCGAGCTCGATCGTCGCCGCATCCGCACCAAGATGGCCCTGCTGCGGCGTCAGATCCGCGACTTCGCGCCCGCCCGCGAGGCGAAGCGCGCCGAGCGCAAGCGCAACACGATCCCCTCCGTGGCGATCGCCGGGTACACGAACGCCGGCAAGTCCAGCCTCCTCAATCGCCTGACCAGTGCCGGCGTGCTCGTCGAGAACGCTCTGTTCGCGACCCTGGATGCGACGGTCCGTCGGGCCGAAGCATCCGACGGTCGCGTCTATACGCTCACCGACACGGTCGGGTTCGTCCGCAATCTGCCCCACCAGCTGGTCGAGGCGTTCCGCTCCACGCTCGAGGAGGTCGGCGACGCCGATGTCATCGTGCACGTCGTGGATGCCGCTCATCCCGATCCCGCGGCGCAGCTGCAGACGGTGCGCGACGTGATCGGCGACGTGGGCGCGCGGGAGATCACCGAGATCGTGGTGTTCAACAAGGCCGACCTCGTCGACGATGACACCCGGATGGTCCTGCGCGGCCTCGAGCCTCGCGCGCTGTTCGCGTCGTCACGCACCGGCGAAGGCATCGACGAGCTGCGCGCAGCGATCGAGGCGGCGCTGCCGCTTCCGGCCGTCGAGGTCCGTGCTCTTGTTCCGTACGACCGCGGCGACCTCGTCTCGGCGGCGCACGAATCCGGCCACATCCTCTCGCAGACCCACGAGGAGGGCGGCACGGCGCTGCACGCGCACGTGTCGGAGCGGCTGGCAGCCGAACTGGCCCCCTTCGCGGTCTGACCGCGCCGCTCAGTCGAGGCTGAGCGGCGCCACCCCGGGGGTTTCGAACGCGAACACCGCACCGAGGAAGGCCAGTTCGGTCTCCAGGGCGTTCACGACGTTCTCGGCCCGGCGGAATCCGTGGCCCTCGCCTTCGTACACGACGTAGGCGTGCGGGATGCCGTGCTTGGCCAGCGCGTCTCTGATCGCCTCGGACTGCGCCGGTGGCACCACGGGGTCGTCCGCACCCTGCAGCAGCAGCAGGGGCACGCGGAACCGCTCCGGGTGCGACAGCGGCGAACGATCGATGTACAGCTGCTCGGCGGCCGGGAGCGGGCCGATGAGACCGTCGAGATATCTCGCCTCGAAGTCGTGCGTGTCTGTGGCCAGCGCCCGGGCATCGCCGACGCCGTAGCGGGACATCCCCGCGGCGAACGCGTCGGTGTTCACGAGTGACGCGAGCACTGTCCAGCCGCCCGCCGACCCGCCGGCGATCGTGATCCGGGCCGGGTCGGCCGCCCCGCTGCGGGCGAGTCCCATCGCGGCGGCGGCGACATCCTCGACGTCCACGACCCCCCACTGCCCTCGCAATCGCTCCCGGTAGGCGCGGCCGTAGCCGCTGGAGCCTCCGTAATTCACGTCGAGGACGCCGATTCCCCGACTGGTGAAGTACGCGATCCGACCGGATGCCGCGCCTCCGCGGTGCGCGGTAGGTCCGCCGTGCACGAGGACGACGTACGGAGGCCGCTCGTCGGTGGGACCGTGGACGTCCGGGTTGGTGGGCGGGAAGTCGTAGGCGTGCACAGGACCGCCGGGGCCCTCGTAGGTCACGGCGCGGGGCTGCGGCATCCATTCCGGTCCCCACGGCGGTGGTCCGCCGTGGATCAGCGTGGGATCGTCGGGTCGGTCGAGATCGATCACCCACAGTCCGCTCGGCGCGTCCGCCGATGCGCCCGAGATGAGCACCCGCGTTCCGCTCACGTCCTCCACGCAGCTCTCCGACGTGACGGGAACAGGGAGTGGGCGGACGGTGCCGTCTTCGTGGATGCGGACGAATTCGTCGGCGCCATGCGTGCGGACGGCGACGAGGCGGCCGTCGGCCAGTCGCGCGAACCAGCGGGTGCCGAGTGCCCACAGCGCACCGCCGGTGTCGGCGTCCGCCGGAGCGACCGGGTGCCGCTCGAGGTCGGCCGACAGGTGCTCGCGCCACAGGTTCCATCGACCGGTGGAGTCGTCCGCGTACAGCAGGTCGTCATCGTCGATCCAAACGGGCTGAACGGGGGAGCTCTCCCCGCCTGCGACCGTCGTCCATTCCACCACGACGCCGTCTTCGACCCGACCGACGCGGAGCTCCGACCTGTCCCACGGCATGTCGGGGTGATTCCACGCGATCCACGCGATGTGGCGTCCACTCGGAGAGAGCGCGGGGTGCGCCAGGAAGTCGCTGTCATCGACGAGCGACGTCACGCCCGAGCCGTCGAGCGCGATCTGCACCAGGTCGCGGCGAGGGACCGACGAGCCGTTGTGTGTCTCCCGGACCGCGAGAAGCTTCCCGGCCTGCCACGTGAGTCCGCCGAAGCGCATGCCGTGGTCCGCCGGCGTCAGCACGCTCGGCTCCTCGCCCGGCGCCAGGGCCCAGACGCATTGGTCGGTCTTCTCGACGAAGAGCAGAATGCCCTCGTCGGTCGCGGTCCACGCGCCGCCGCCGTACTCGTGCACCCGCGAGCGGACGTTCCACGGCGCTGCGAGCACATCGACGACGTCTCCGTCCGCGGTGCGTCTGCGCACCGCGGTTCGACCGCCTTCCTCGGCCACGCCTTCACCCCACCAGACCTCCTTCCCGACGAATCTCGCACCGTCGATCCGGGGGGTGGCTGCGGTCACGGCCGCCGCAGACAGGGGGGACGGCCAGGAGCCGTAGGGTCGCGTCGTGCTCACGGGTCCACGGTACGCCGCGTGCCCGTTCGCGGTGCCCGAATCTGCCCGGGTTGACAGTGCCTACGGGCATATGCATCTGGACGTATGCACCCCGACATAGTCCGAAACAGGCGTCGCGTGCCGGCCGTGATTCGGGTAACTTCGACCCATCGTCGCCCGGAGCAATCCGGGCAGGAGCGACAGCCGAGCCCGGCACCCGCCCGCGATGACATCGCGCCCCGTTGCGCTGTCCGCGGCCGTCCGGCCTCCGCCATCGATCCGAAGAGTCCTCATGCGCACCGAATCGAGTGCATCACCCTCCCGTCTGCGCCCCGGCGCCGGAGGAGGTGTGCCGTTCTCCTTCGAGGTGTACCCGCCGCGTTCGACCGCGCGCGAAACCGCCCTGCATGAGACGATCCGACACCTCGCTGCGGCGGGTCCGCAGTTCATCTCGGTGACTTTCGGCGCCGGCGGTTCGAGCGGCGGTCGTTCCCTCGACGTGCTGCGCTTCATCCGCGATGAGACGGCCATCGAGCCGTTGGCTCACATCACCTGCGTCGGCAACACCTACGCGGCGGCGGCGGCGCTCATCCAGGAATTCCTGGATGCCGGCATCCTGAACTTCCTCGCGCTGCGTGGCGATCCCCCCGAGGGTGCCGCCGAAGACGACTCCTTCCTCGGTGATCTGGCGAGCGCCGCCGAACTCGTGCAGCTCATCGACAGGGTGCAGGCCACGCGCGCCCCCTACACCGAGGCGGGAATCCCCGGCCTTCCGGGTGCAGCGCACGTCCACCGCCGAGAGCGGGCGGAGATCGCCGTCGCCGCATTTCCGAACGGACACCCGAGGTCGCGGCATCCGAACGAGCACATCGATGCGCTCCTGGCGAAGGAGGCAGCCGGTGCCACCCTCGGGATCACCCAGCTGTTCTTCCACCCCGACGACTACCTGTGCTTCGTCGCCCGCTCGCGCGAGGCCGGCGTGACCATTCCGATCCTGCCCGGCATCATGCCGATCACCTCGCCCGCGCGGCTGCGCCGCGTGCTCGAGCTGAGCGGCGAGGCTCTGCCGAGCGAGCTCGCGCGCGCGCTGGAGACGGAGCCGACCCCTGAGGGCCAAGCCGACGTCGGCGTCGCCCACGCCGCCGAACTCGTGCGCGCGGTCGTTGCGGAAGGTGCGCCCGGCGTGCACCTCTACGCCTTCAACAATCACGACACGGTGCTCGCGGTGCTCCGCGAGGCCGGGATCCTCAGCCCTGCCCTTCAGAAGGAGGACGCACGATGACCGAGAACCGCCCTACTTTCCCCACCGGCACGATCCTGGGCTACCCGCGCATCGGCGCGCGCCGTGAACTCAAGCGCGCCGTCGAGGCGCACTGGAGCGGCGCGATCGACGAGTCCGAACTGGAGACGACGGCGGCCGGACTGCGTCGCGCGACACGCGAGCGCCTCGCCGCGCTCGGACTCGGGCGCACGGACTCGTCGATTCCCGAGACCTTCTCGTACTACGACCAGGTGCTCGACGCGGCTGCCGCCGTCGGGGCGCTCCCCGAGCGATTCGCGGGTCTGCGCGGCGACGACGGGGCGGTCGGGCTCGCGGCGTATTTCCGGGCCGCGCGCGGGGCTGGCCACGACGCGCCACTCGAGATGACGAAGTGGTTCGACACGAACTACCACTACCTCGTGCCCGAGATCGGACCGGAGACGGTGTTCGCCCTCTCGACCCGCCGGTTCGTCGACCAGGTGGCCGAGGCACGATCCGACGGCTTCACGGTGCGCCCGGTGATCGTGGGACCGGTGACGCTGCTGGCGCTGGCGAAGGGGTCGGTCCCCACGCCCGCAGGCCACCGGCCGCTCGACCGTCTGGACGACCTGCTGCCGGTCTATGCGGCCCTGCTGGGCGAGCTCCGCGCGGCGGGTGCCGAATGGGTGCAGCTCGACGAGCCGGCACTCGTGAGCGAGAGTCTGCCCTACACACCCGTCGAACTCGCCGACGCGGCGCGCCGCGCGTACGCCGAGCTGGGTGCCGCGACCGATCGGCCGGCGATCCTCATCGCCGCGCCCTACGCGGAGCTGTCCGCAGCGGCGTGGACGGCCTTGGCGGCCGCGCCGGTGGAGGCGCTCGCCGTCGACCTGGTTCGCGGCGCGGTGCCTCCGGTCGCACCGGGCCTCGCGACGAAGACCCTCGTCGGTGGCGTGATCGACGGCCGCAACATCTGGCGCGGCGACCTCGGCGCGGCCTGGTCGGCGCTGGAGGAGCTGCGGAGCCTCGGCGGTGCCGCGGTGGCCGCCGGAACCTCGACGTCGCTGCAGCACGTGCCCCATGATGTCGCCGACGAGCCGGAGCTCGACCCGCGCCTGGCGTCGTGGCTCGCATTCGCCGATCAGAAGGTCGCACAGGTCGTGACGCTGTCGCGGGGGCTGGCCGAGGGGTCGGCTGCGATACAGGACGCGGTGTCGGCCGCATCCGCTGCTCTCGACGATCGCCGCCGCGCTCCGGGTGTTCGCGACGGCCGGGTGCGCGAGCGCGCGGCCGCGCTGACCGCGAGCGACTACAGCCGGGGAGAGTACGAGGTCCGGCGTGCCGCGCAGGAGAAGTCGCTGGGTCTGCCGCTCCTGCCGACCACCACGATCGGGTCCTTCCCGCAGACCGCCGACATCCGCCGGGCGCGCGCCCGCTTCGCGCAGGGTCTGCTGTCACCGGAGGACTACGAGGATTTCCTCCGTTTCGAGATCACCGCGGTCGTGGGACTCCAGGAGGAGCTCGATCTCGATGTGCTGGTGCACGGCGAGCCTGAGCGCAACGACATGGTGCAGTACTTCGCTGAGAACCTGGAGGGCTTCGCGGTCACCCGCAACGGCTGGGTGCAGTCCTA
>DASQLG010000029.1:0-5356 GCA_035630115.1 Microbacterium sp.
TGCCCGAGATCGTGGCGAGGACCTTGTGTCCGTTGCTCAGCTCAACGCGGAACATCGCGTTGGGAAGCGCCTCGGAGATCACGCCCTCGATCTCGATGACACCGTCTTTCTTCGCCATACACTCGCTAACGCTCAGCAGACTGGTCGGTCTGCGTTTGGGTGGGGTTCTGGTGCTTGGACACGCCGATGAAGGCGCAACGCACCAAGGATCAAGCATACGTGATAGAGGATGCCGCGGCAACTCGGGGCGTGCGCCCGTCGACAAACCACTTTCAGCGCGAAACTCAGCGCCCCGCGTGGTGTCCCGCCGCGAATATGGTGTCTCAGCGCCGCAACGGCTCCTCCTCAGCGCGTCGCGGCGGACGGACGCGCACAGATGGCAGCAAGCGGCGCCCGCGGGTATTCCCCTGCGGCGACGATGACCGGATGCCGCACCCCATTGCCACCGCGCCTTTCCACGTGCGCGAATCCCCTGTCGAGCTGTTCCGGGTGCGCGATTCGCACGTCACGCGCCAGCGTTTTCGGGCACCCGAGTTCGTTCGAGTGCGCCCGGGTGTGCACGCGATCCGCCACGCGTGGACGGCGCTGCGGCCGTGGGAGCGATACCTCGCCCGTGTGCACGCCTTCGCGGTCCTTCATCCGGACGCGATCTTCAGTCATGAGTCCGCCGCAGCCCTGTACGACCTCCCGATCTTCGGGGAACCGCGGGACATCCACGTCTTCGACCCCGGCCGCAGCCGGTCGCGTCGTTTCGGCGATGTACTGGTCCACACGAGCGAAGACGTCCCGACCGTGCACGCCGGGCCCGGCATCCGCGTCGTGAGCGCAGTCCATGCCGCACTGGACCTCATGCGCGTCCTTCCGCCTGCCTTCGCGCTCGCCGTCGGCGACGCGGTCACGTCACCTGCACGCGGACTCGGCGGCACGATCCCCGCGCTGCGGTCTCTCGCCGCGGACCAGGTGAATCGCCGCGGTCGTGTGCAGCTGGCGTGGCTCTGGCCGCGCATCGACGGGCGCGCCGAGTCCGCCGGCGAATCGGTCAGTCGCGTGGTGATCGAGTGGTGCGGCTTCGAGCTTCCGCGGATCCAGCGGAAGTTCCACTTCGAGGGGTTCACCGACCGCGTCGACTTCTTCTGGGAAGGGCCGCGGATCGCCGGCGAGTCCGACGGCTATGGCAAGTACCTCGCCGAGACACCACAGCAGACCGTGGAGCGGGTCGTCGGCGAGAAGAAGCGCGAAGACCGTCTGCGCCGGAACCTCTCCGGCTTCACCCGCTGGGACTGGTCCGACACCATGCAGGTCGCTCCACTGCGTCGAGCGCTGGTCCGTGTCGGAGTGCCCGTCGTGCGCCCGCCCGCGATGGCCTACCTGCCGACGCTTCGCGTCAACGTGCGGTCGCGGTAGCGGCATCCGCTGTCGACAAACCACTTTCAGCCCGAGACACCATGCGCCGCGTGGTGTCTCACAGTGAAAGTGGTTTGTCGCGGCGGCACCGGATGCCGGCCCGCGGCCCGGCAGCCCTACTCGAAGAGCGAGGCCAGGTTCGCCGGCTCGGGCAGCGTGGAGTTCGCGATGGCCTCGCCGTTGATCGCGATCGTCGGGGTGCCGACGCCGCTGGCGCCGGGCGCGACGGGCGTCTCCTCGGTCATCTCGGCCACGTACCCGGCATACTGGCCGTCGTTCACGCAGGCGTCGATGCCGGTCACCCCGGCCTCGCCGGCGATCGCGAGGATCTGCTCGTCGGTGAGACCCGTGGTCCCCTCTGCGGGCTGGTTCGCGAACATCGCCTGCATGAAGGGAACCGCCGCGTCACCGTCGGCCACCGCGACGCAGTACATCGCGTTCGCGGCCCGCGTCGAATACTCCGTGCCCTGCGACGCGCGGTCGAGGATCGAGATGGGGTGGATGTTCAGGGTGATCGTGCCGTCATCGACCAGGCCGCTGATGGCCTCCCCGTAGACCTGCTCGAACTGGTTGCACACCGGACACATGAAGTCGATGTACGTGGCCATCGTGTTCTCGCCGTCGCCGACGATGATCGCGCCGGTCTCCCCGTCGATGACCGCCGAATCGGGAGTCACGACCGGCGCGGGTGCCGAAGCGGTGTTGTTGATCCAGACCACGAGCCCTGCCACGAGCACGAGCACCGCGATCACCGCGACGCTCACCCAGATCGCGAACCAGTTCGTCTTGCGCGCCACAGCAGCCATCGCTCTTCCTATCCGATCTCGCGCGGGGTGACCCCGAACGGCGCCAGGCCCGCCGCGCCGCCGTCGGGTGCCGTCAGCACCCAGATCCCGCCATCATGCACCGCAACACTATGCTCCCAGTGTGAACCAGCGGTGCCGTCGAGCGTGGAGACCGTCCACTCGTCGTCTTCGATGAAGGTCGCCTGGTCGCCGATCACGACCATCGGCTCGATCGCGACCGCGAGTCCGGGGCGCACCTCGGCGCCCGGATCGGGCGTGCGGTAGTTGAAGACCGACGGCGACTCGTGCATCTTGCGGCCGATGCCGTGACCCACATATTCACGCAGGATGCCGTAGCCGTGGCCGGCCCCGTCGATGTAGTCCTGCACGGCGGCACCGACCTCGCCGAGGTGGCGCACGGTGCTGAGTGCGGCGATGCCGGCCCAGAGCGACCCCTCGGTCACCCGCGAGAGCTCCGCGCGCTCGGCGACCAGGTCGGGTCGTGACGGGTCGGGTACGACGAACGTGAACGCCGAGTCGCCGTTCCAGCCCTCGAACTCGGCGCCGGCGTCGATCGAGACGATGTCACCCGGCTCCAGCGTCCGCGACGAGGGGATGCCGTGCACCACCTGCTCGTTCACGGACGCGCAGATCGTGTGCCGGTAGCCGCGCACCATCTGGAAGTTCGACTTCGCGCCACTCCCGGTGATGACGGCGGATGCCGCGGCATCCAGCTCCAGCGTCGTGACACCCGGCGCGATGAGCGCGCGGACGGCATCGAGGGCTGCGGCGGTGATCAGGCCGGGCTCGATCATCGCTCGCAGCTGAGCGGGCGACTTGTAGATCGAGCGACGCCCCGGCAGAAGCGGACTCACGTCAGGCTGCGGCCGAACGGATCAGCCCGCGTCCCTCGAGGGCGGCGATGACCCGGTCGGTGACCTCGTCGAGCGTGCCGACGCCGTCGATCTCCAGGGCGATACCGCGATCCTGGTAGACGCGAAGGATCGGGGCTGTCTCGCGCTCGTAGATCGCCAGGCGGTTCGCGATGACCTGCTCCGTGTCATCGGTGCGACCCTGCTCCGCGGCACGCTGCGCGATCCGCTCGATGCTCTCCTCGCGCGGGACGACGAGTTCGATCACCGCGTCCAGCTCTTCGCCGCGCCCGCCGAGGAACGCGTCCAGGTCGGCGACCTGACCCAGGTTGCGGGGGTAGCCGTCCAGCAGGAAGCCGCGCGCGGCATCCGGCTGCGACAGACGATCGCGCACGACCGCGCTGGTCAGCTCATCGGGGACGAGATTTCCGGCCTGGATGATCTCGGTGACCTTCGTGCCCAGATCCGAGCCGCTCGTAACGGCGGCGCGGAACATGTCGCCGGTGGAGATCGCCGGGATGCCGAACGCATCGGCGACGCGGATCCCCTGGGTTCCCTTGCCCGAGCCCTGGGGCCCCACGATGAGGAGACGTGCCGTCATCGGAGGAGTCCTTCGTAATGACGCTGCTGCAGCTGCGCATCGATCTGCTTGACCGTCTCGAGGCCGACCCCGACGATGATCAGGATCGAGGCGCCGCCGAACGGGAAGTTCTGGTTGGCACCGACCGCCGCCAGGGCGATCAGGGGTAGCAGGGCGATGAAGCCGAGGTACAGCGATCCGGGCAGGGTGATGCGGGTGAGCACGTAGTCGAGGTACTCCGCCGTCGGACGACCCGCACGGATGCCGGGGATGAACCCACCGTACTTCTTCATGTTGTCGGCGACCTCGACCGGGTTGAACGTGATCGCGACGTAGAAGTAGGTGAAGCCGACGATGAGCAGGAAGTACACGAGCATGTACAGCGGGCTGTCACCGGTGGTCAGGTACTGCGCGATCCACGCCACCCACGGCGCGGCGGTCTCGCCGACCTGAGGCTGGTTGAACTGCGCGATGAGCGCCGGGATGTACAGCAGCGACGAGGCGAAGATGACCGGCACGACGCCGGCCATGTTGACCTTGATCGGGATGTACGTGTTCGTGCCGCCGTACGTGCGACGGCCGACCATGCGCTTGGCGTACTGCACCGGGATGCGGCGCTGCGACTGCTCGACGAACACGACGAGCGCCACGACCAGGATGCCGACCGCGAGGACGAGCAGGAACACCTCGAAACCGCGCGACTGCGCGATCGCCCACATCGACGCGGGGAAAGCCGCGGCGATGGAGACGAAGATCAGCAGCGACATGCCGTTGCCGATGCCCCGCTCGGTGACCAGCTCGGCGAACCACATGATGAGGCCGGTGCCGGCGGTCATCGTGATGATCATGAGCAGCTGCGCCCACCACACGTCGTTGGTGAGCAGCTGCTCGCACTCCGGGATGCCGGTCGTGCCGAACAGCTGGCCGCTGCGGGCCACCGTCACCAGGGTCGTCGACTGCAGCAGTGCGAGTGCGATCGTCAGGTACCGGGTGTACTGCGTCAGCCGCGACTGGCCCGCCTGACCCTCCTTGTAGAGGGTCTCGAAGTGCGGGATGACCACGCGCAGCAGCTGCACGATGATCGTCGCCGTGATGTACGGCATGACGCCGAGGGCGAAGATCGACAGCTGCAGCAGCGCGCCGCCCGAGAACAGGTTCACGAGAGACAGCAGACCCTCGGTGCCCGAGCTCTGTCGCAGACAGGACTGCACGTTGGGGAAGTCGACGAACGGCGCGGGGATGTGCGCGCCGAGGCGATAGATGGCGATGATGGCCAGAGTGAATGCGATCTTCCGACGAAGGTCGGGTGTACGGAAGACCCGCGCGATGGCGCTGAACAAGAGGATGCCTCCAGAGGGGATGCCGACACGCGACGGGGCGCGTCAGCCTCCAGGGTAACTCAGCGGGGGCCGGAGCATGCTCCGGCCCCCGCTGGGTGAAACTACTTGACGGATCCGCCCGCCGCGACGATCTTCTGCTCAGCCGAGCCGGAGACCTTGTCGACCGCGACCGTGAGCTTCACGTCGATGTCGCCGGCGCCGAGCACCTTGACCTTCTCGTTCTTGCGGACGGCACCCTTGGCGACGAGGTCGCCGACGGTGACGTCTCCACCCGTGGGGTAGAGCTCCGCGAGCTTCTCGAGGTTGACCACCTGGTACTCCACGCGGAACGGGTTCTTGAACCCGCGCAGCTTGGGAGTGCGCATGTGGAGGGGC
>DASQLG010000030.1:0-2139 GCA_035630115.1 Microbacterium sp.
CAATCTGCGGTTTTGGAGACCGCCATCGTAACCATTAGACCAGTCCCCCTGAGGACTCCGAAACGGCAGTCTACCGTCCGGGTCGGCCGGGAGAATCCCAGCAATGGAGCGGTCTTTGGCACCCTGGCGACCGCCGGATCCGTATAGCTACAGCTGGCTGCTCGGGTTCTACTTAGGCGATGGTTGCGTCGCGAGCACGGGGCGCTCGTACCAGTTGCGGGTCGTGCTCGACGGTGCCTACCCCGGGGTCGTCGATGAATGTGCGACCGCCGCGAAGTTAGTGCTGCCGGACGCGCGCGTCCGCGTCCGCCCGCGACGAACGGACGGCGGTGTCATCGTCGAGATGTCGTCGCCGTTGTGGGCGGAGATCTTCCCCCAGCACGGTCCAGGCCGGAAGCATCTGCGTCCGATCGTGCTCGCACGGTGGCAGCGCGACATCGTCGACCAGCACCCGCATCCGTTCGTTCGGGGACTGCTGTTCTCGGACGGCTGCCGCACGATCAACCGGTTCAAGACCCTGCTGCCGAGTGGTCGAGTCGCGGAGTACGCCTATCCCCGTTACTTCTTCTCGAACCAGTCGGCTGACATCCGCGCGCTGTTCTGCGAGTACTGCGAGAAGCTCGGCATCCGGTGGACCCAATCGAACCCGCGCAACATCTCGGTCTCGCACCGCAGAAGCGTCGCGCTGCTCGACTCGTTCGTCGGTCCGAAGCGCTGATTCAGCCGTATCGGTGGACCATCGAACCGTGGGCGACGACCCCGCCCTCAGCGTCGGTGACGGTCACCTCGCAGAAGCACAGCGAGCGGCCGCGGCGGACGACGGTGGCGCGGGCCGTGAGGTCGGTCGCGCGTGCGGCGGCCGCGAACGAGACCGACATCGAGACGGTGGCGCCGGCGAGGTTCTCGGGCACGGTGTCGTCGGACCAGGCCGCAGCCATCCCGGCCGTGTCGAGCAGCGTGGCGATCGCGCCGCCGTGCACGACCTCGCCCATCGTGGCCAGCCGCGGCGACCACGGCAGCCGCAGCTCGGCGTGATCGAGGCGGAGGTCGACGATCTCGATCCCGAGCTCCTTCGCGAACGGCGAGGCCGGGACGAAGGAGCGCATGATCTCGGCGCGGGTCGGCTGGCTCATCGCTGCCGCATCCTGACGGATCCGGTTGCGATGTCCATGACCTGAGAGGTAAGGCCTACGCCTCCGCGGCCGGGCCGATCCTCCCCGCCTCGGCGATCAGCTCGCGTAGCACGCCGGGGTCGACGTCGCCGGTGCGCTTGAAGCGCACGCAGCTCTTGCCGATGTCCGCCTTCGGGAGCCGCTCGGCGTATTGCTCGGCGAGGTACCCGCCGTCCGTCACGCAGAGGACGTAGAGCGAGATGTAGCGTTTGCGGCTGGACAGGGCGAGCAGCGAGGCGTCGCCCTCGCGGCCGGACGCGTAGCGGTAGTGGAACGGGCCGTAGCCGAGCATGCCGGAGGCGACGTACGGCTCGAGGTCGGGCACCGTCGCGCGGATCAGGTCGTGGAGCTCCCGGATCTCGCCGCGCCGCGGCTCCTCGAGCGCGTCGATGTACTCGTCGGGCGTCATGACGGGCAGAGGCTACGCCGTAGAGTCAGCCCGGTGGAGAACGTCGCGCCCTGGCTGCCGATCGTCGCCCTGGCGGTCCTGGTCGCGTGCGGCGGCGCCTGGCGGAAGACGGCCTGGTGGCTGGCCGGCGCCGGTGTGGTGGTCCTCGTCGTCGCGCTCGCGGCCGGGTACGCGATCGGGGGACCGGAGCCTGACTGCGTGGACGGCCTCTGCGTGGAGTACGCGCCGTTCTTCATCGGGCTGTTCCTGGAGATCGGGCTCGGCGTGCTCGCCGTGCTCCTGGCGATCATCGCCGTCATCGTGCGAGCGGTGCGCGCCACCTAGCGCAGCAGTGCGGGCGGAGGGACTCGAACCCCCAAGCCGTTTCCGGCACCGGCACCTAAAACCGGCGCGTCTGCCAGTTCCGCCACGCCCGCGCGCGGGTATGAAACTGCCGCGCTTGCGGCGTGAAGATAATAGGGTCGAGCGTCATGGCCGAAGACGAGAACGAAGACACCTACCTCGATCGCCCCAATCGCCGCAAGGCATCCTCGAAGGCGACGAAGGCGATCGTGGCGC
>DASQLG010000031.1:0-19537 GCA_035630115.1 Microbacterium sp.
ATCCAGTCCGGAACGCTCCGGGTCGGTGACGCCATCGTCGCCGGAACCGCGTACGGTCGTGTGCGGGCAATGGCCGACGAGAACGGCGAGGCAGTTCTCGAGGCATGGCCGTCCCGCCCCGTGCAGGTGCAGGGTCTCAACTCGGTGCCTCGCGCCGGTGACACCTTCATCGTGACCGAAGAGGATCGCACCGCCCGCCAGATCGCCGAGAAGCGTGAAGCCGCTGAGCGCAACGCGCAGCTGGCCAAGGCCCGCAAGCGCATCTCGCTCGAGGACTTCACCCGCGCGCTCGAAGAGGGCAAGGTCGAATCGCTCAACCTCATCATCAAGGGTGACGTGTCGGGTGCCGTCGAGGCGCTCGAGGAGTCACTCCTCAAGATCGAGGTCGACGACTCGGTGCAGCTGCGGATCATCCACCGCGGTGTAGGTGCGATCACCGAGTCCGACGTGAACCTGGCGACGATCGACAACGCGATCATCATCGGCTTCAACGTCCGGCCCGACACGAAGGCCCGCGAGCGGGCGTCGCGCGAGGGCGTCGACACGCGCTTCTACTCGGTCATCTACAACGCGATCGACGACGTCGAGCAGTCCCTCAAGGGCATGCTCAAGCCGGAGTTCGAAGAGGTCCAGTCGGGTGTGGCCGAGATCCGCGAGGTGTTCCGCTCCTCCAAGTTCGGCAACATCGCGGGTGTCATCGTCCGCTCCGGAACGATCACTCGCAACGCCAAGGCGCGCGTCATCCGCGATGGCGTCGTCATCGCCGATGGCCTGGCAATCGAGTCGCTGCGTCGCTTCAAGGACGACGTCACCGAGGTGCGCACGGACTTCGAGGCCGGTATCGGTCTCGGCAAGTTCAACGACATCCAGATCGGCGATGAGATCGAAACCACCGAGCTCGTCGAGAAGCCGCGCTCCTAGAGTCGGACGCGACGGATGTCCTTCCCGCCGGGGAGGACATCCGCCGCCCACCGCCGGTCACGGTCGGCGGGTGAGCAGGGAGGAAGCAGAAATGGCTGGAGAACGTCAGGCACGTGTCGCGGACCGGATCCGCGTCGTGCTCGCGGAACGGCTGGAGAAGGGCCTGCGCGACCCGCGATTGGGCTTCGTCACCATCACCGACGTGAAGGTGACCGGCGATCTGCAGCACGCTTCGGTCTTCTACACCGTCATGGGTGATGAGGCGCACCGGGCCGACACCGCCGCTGCGCTCAAGTCCGCGACCGGATTGCTGCGCACCGAGGTGGGCAAGAACCTGAACACCCGCCTGACCCCGTCGCTCGAATTCATCCTCGACGCCATCCCCGAGAACGCCGATCACATCGCCGCGCTCCTGCGCGAGGCGCGGGAGCGCGACCAGGCCGTGGCCGGCCTCGCGGCATCCGCACAGTACGCCGGCGACGCCGACCCGTACGTCAAGCCCCGCGAGTTCGACGAGGCCGAGGACGAAGCCGACGCGGAGGGCCTGGCTCGTACCGAGGACTGACCGCGTCAGTGCGGCAGTCGCGCGCGCCCGTCGATCAGCTCGATGAGACCGTCCTCGGCCAGCGACGTGATCGCCCGGTCGCGCTGGAGTGGGTCCGGCCAGCCTGCGATGAGTTCGTCTGAGCGGATGCCGGGGGCCGCGGCATCCCGCAGCGCCTTCAGCACCGCTCCCCGCGTCTGACGGTCGCTGCCGTCGTAGCGCGCCTGCTTCCGCCGGGTGTCGCCGGTGTCGGGGTAGCCGGCCGCGCGCCACGCGCACAGCTGCGAGATCGGGCAGGCGGCGCACCGCGGCAATCGTGCTGTGCACACGATCGCGCCGAGTTCCATCATCGCCGCGTTCAGGACCGCCGCCGCGGTGTCGTCCGCCGGCAGCAGCGCCGCCATGGCGGGCAGATCGGTCCGGGTCGGCGGGCCCGGCTGCGAGCGCCCCTCGACGGCTCGCGCGATCACGCGTCGCGTGTTCGTGTCGACGACCGGATGCCGATCGCCGTACGCGAAGACCGAGACCGCGCGCGCGGTGTAGTCGCCGACCCCGGTGAGCGACAGCAGCGCGTCGACGTCGCGCGGCACCGCACCGCCGTGCCGGTCGCGGATCTCCACGGCTGCGCGGTGCAGCCACAGCGCCCGTCGGGGATAGCCGAGGTTCGCCCACTGGCGCACCGCCTCGGCAGGTGCGTCCGAGGCCAGCGCGGTCGGCGTCGGCCACCGCGCGAGCCACGCCTCCAGGTGCGGGATCACGCGGTTCACCGGCGTCTGCTGAAGCATGAACTCGCTCACGAGTACGCCCCACGCCCCGAAGTCCGGCGCCCGCCAGGGCAGCTCCCGGGCGTTCCGCCGATACCACGCGATGAGCGGCGCGGCGATCTCGGGCATGCGGATCAGCCTAGGGGTCCGGTCGCGAACCGTAGGCTGGAAGCCATGCGCCTTCCGATCACCCCTGCCACGACGCTTCTGCGCGGGCTGCGCGATGAGGTGCGTCAGCACTATCGCGGCGGGCGCATCCTCCTCGCGGTCGACGGCATCGACGGGGCCGGCAAGACGGTGTTCGCGGATGCCTTCGCCGAGGTGTTCGCCGAGGATGGATCAGCCGTGTTTCGTGCGTCGATCGACGACTTCCATCGCCCGCGCGCCGAGCGCTATGCACGCGGCCGCCGCTCGCCGGAGGGTTTCTACCGCGACTCGTACGACTACGCGACGTTCCGCCGAGCGCTGATCGATCCGTTCCGCGAGGGTGGGCAGACCGGAGCGACCACCGGATTCCAGCTCGCGGCGTTCGACGTCGCGCGCGACACCCCCGTCGAGTCCGCCTGGACGACGGCGCCGAGGGATGCCGTCCTCATCGTCGACGGCATCTTCCTGCACCGCCCCGAACTGCGGGGCCTGTGGCACTGGTCGGTCTGGCTCGACGTGCCGGTCGACGTCGCCGCCCGGCGTCTCGCACTGCGCGACGGCTCCGACCCGAATCCGGGTGCGCCCTCGAACGCGCGGTACCGCGACGGCCAGGAGCTGTATCTGAAGGAGGCAGAGCCCCGGGCCGAAGCATCCGCGATCGTGGACAACACCGATCTCGCCCACCCCCGCCGCGTCTTCCAGGACTCCTGCTGATGGCAGCTGCAGGTGTGCTGCTCGTCGACAAGCCCGGCGGGATGACGAGCCACGACGTGGTGGCCCGTGCCCGCAAGGCGGTGGGCACGCGCAAGATCGGCCATGCCGGCACCCTCGATCCGATGGCGACGGGCCTGCTGATCCTCGGCGTGGAGGCGGCGACGCGGCTGCTGACGTTCATCGTGGGGCTTGACAAGACCTACGAGGCGACGATCCGGCTGGGGGCGGCGACCGACACGGATGACGCCGACGGCGAGACCGTCGCGACGACGGATGCCGCGGCCGTCCACTCCGCTGCCGTCGCGGCCGCGATCGCCGACCTGACCGGCGAGATCTCGCAGGTTCCCAGTCGCGTGTCCGCGATCAAGATCGGCGGACGCCGCGCCTACGACCTGGCCCGCGCGGGGGAGCAGGTCGAGCTCGCGGCGCGAACCGTGACGGTCTCGCGCTTCGAGGTGGTGGGCGAGCGCGTTGTTCCCGCCGGCTCCGGCTCCGCCCAGTTCCGGGAGCTTGACGTCGTCGTCGACTGCTCGAGCGGCACCTACATCCGCGCCCTCGCGCGCGATCTCGGCGCTGCGCTCGGCGTCGGCGGTCACCTGACCGCACTGCGACGCACGCGGGTCGGTCCGTTCGGCGTGGAAGGCGCGGCATCCGTGGACGTGCTCGCGACGGCACCGCTGAGCGACCCGGCCGAGGTCGCGTCGGCGGTGCTCGGCGCCGTTCACGTCTCGGCCGAGGAAGCGCGCGATCTGCGTCACGGCAAGCGCCTCGCCGGCGCTGCCGCGCGCCTGCACGCGACTCCGGCGGCGGCGATCGACCCTGCCGGCGCGCTCGTCGGCATCGTGGACCGCCGCGGCGAAGACATCAAGAGCCTCATGAATCTCCCGGGGGAGGCTTCCGGATGATCCTGTGGTTCACGATCGCCCAGATCGTGGTCGCGGTCGCCGCCGGGCTGCTCTGCATGGTCCTGGGGCTCGCCGGCCGCCGCCCCAGCGACCTCAGCGTCGCGGGACTCGCCCTCCTCGAGCTCCTGCTCGTCATGCAGATCGTGATCGCGATCATCGCTCCGTTCGCGGGCAACCCGCCGACGGGCAGCCTGCTCGAGTTCTGGGTGTACCTCGTCTCGGCCGCGCTCATCCCGCCCGCCGCCGTGGCGTGGGCGCTGCTGGAGCGCAGTCGGTGGAGCACGGTGATCATGGGGGTCGCCGCGCTCGCGGTCGCCGTCATGGTGTGGCGCATGCAGGCGATCTGGACCATCCAGGTCGCCTGACGGTCGGCGCGAGTCACGCCGCACCGCCTAAGCTTGAGCAGTCATGTCGTCGTCACCCCGCCCCCGCATGACCGGCGTCGGACGCGTGCTCGTGATCGTCTACGCGATCATGGCCCTCGCCGCCACCGGCCGGTCGTTCGTCCAGATCGCGCAGCGCTTCGACGAGGCCCCTCTCGCATACACGCTGTCCGCGGCATCCGCCGTCGTCTACATCCTCGCGACCCTCGCGCTCGTCTTCGCCGGGTCGAGAGGCTGGTACATCACGGCGTGGGTGGCGATCTGCTTCGAACTGGTGGGCGTGCTCGTGATCGGAACGCTGAGCCTCCTCCTGCCGGAACTGTTCGCGCACCCCACGGTGTGGTCGTGGTTCGGCATGGGCTACCTGTTCGTCCCGCTCGTCCTGCCCTTCTTCGGAATCTGGTGGCTCGCGACACACCGACCGGGGGAATCCGCTGAGGCGAAGGATGCCGCGGCCGCCGCGGTGGCATCGTGATCGTCTTCCGCGATCCGTCCGAGGTGCCCGCCGGCTTCGGTCCGTCCGTGGTCGCGATCGGCAAGTTCGATGGCGTGCACTCCGGTCACCGCGCGGTCCTGGATCGTGCTCGGGTGGATGCCGCCACCGGCGGTGCGCGCGTCGTCGCGGTGACGTTCGACCGCAATCCGCTCGCGCTGCTGCGGCCCGAGCTCTGCCCGGAGGATCTGATCGGCGTCCACCAGAAGGTGCAGCTCCTCGCCGAGACCGGCATCGATGCGACGCTCGTGCTGCGCTTCGACGAAGACCTCGCGAGCCTGACCGCGCGCGAGTTCGTGCAGAGCGTCCTCGTGGACGCGCTCCGCGTGCGGACCGTGATGGTCGGCAGCGACTTCCGGTTCGGACGCGGCGGAGCAGGCAACCCCGATGTGCTGCGGGAGCTGGGTCGCGAACTCGGGTTCGACGTCGACGTCGTCGATGACGTCCGCGCGATCGGAGCGGGTCGACGCGTCTCCTCGACCTGGATCCGGGAACTGCTCGCCGAGGGCGACGTGGAGACGGCGGCGAAGCTCCTCGGTCGCCCCGCGTCGGTGTGGGGCGAGGTGGTGCACGGGCTGAAGCGTGGCCGCGCGCTGGGGTTCCCCACCGCGAATCTGTCCCCCGATCTGGAGGGCTTCGTCCCAGCCGACGGCGTCTACGCCGGCTGGCTCATCGACGAGGGCTCGGCAGACGGCCTGCGTTCCGGCATCCGCTATCCGGCGGCGATCTCCATCGGCGTCAACCCGCATTTCGACGATGTCGCCGTCCGTCAGGTGGAGGCCTACGTCCTGGACGAGACCGACCTGGACCTGTACGGCCACCGCGTCGAAGTGCAGTTCGTGCGGCGCATCCGGGGCATGGCGGCGTTCGAGGGCGTCGAGGCGCTCGTGGCGCAGATCACCGACGACGTCGGCCGGGTGCGCGCTGCGCTGACGTAGTCCCCTCGGCGGGGCGGGCGTCGCACCGTAGACCCGCGGCATCCCGCCCCCTACGATCGAGCCGTGGATGCCCTCATGCTGCTGCGCGCCGTGGTCGATGCCGCGCCGGTCGACTCTGTGAACCTGTGGGGCGCCCTCGGCTGCGCAGTCGCGTACTCCGCGGCGCTGCTGGCCACCCTCGACGGCTTCGCCGACCTCATCCTCGCGCGCGATGACGCACCGGCGGGCAGACTCACCCCGGGGGTAGGCTTGAAGTTCGGATCGAAGCTCGCCGCCGCCGCGATCGCGGTGATCTCGGCGGGGATCGTCCTGGCGCTGGACGAGAACTGGTTCGCGTTCACGTGCCTGACGATCGCCTTCGTGATCGTCGTCGCGATCGGCGTGATCGTGATGCTGCGGCACACACGGGCGATATCCGGCACCGGTTCGCACGCCGGCGGGTGAGCACGCTCGCCCTCGCAGGACCGACAACGAGAGGGAGAGACCGATGAGCCGAACAGCCCTGCAGACGCTTCCGGAGCGCGCCGTCGAACTGCTCGGCGGCGAGCCGGATGACACGACCCTGCGCCGCTACCTGCACGGGCTTGCCGGGGTCGACGCGGTCGGCTTGGAGCAGCGCGCCGCAGGCCTGGGCACCCGTTCCATCAAGACGACCTCCAAGGCCTGGGCGCTGGACAAGATCATCGAGCTCATCGACCTGACGACACTCGAGGGCGCGGACACCCCGGGCAAGGTGCGCTCGCTCGTGGCGAAAGCACTGAATCCGGATGCCGCGGACCCGACCTGCCCGCGCGTGGCCGCGGTCTGCGTGTACGGCGACATGGTGCCGCACGCAGTCGCCGCGCTCGGCGCGGCCCACGGCGACCCCGACGACGGACTCGTCTCGGTGGCGGCCGTTGCCACCGCCTTCCCAAGCGGGCGGGCATCGCTCGAGATCAAACTGGCCGACACCGCCGATGCCGTCGCAGACGGTGCGGACGAGATCGACATGGTGATCGATCGCGGGGCGTTCCTGGCCGGGCGATACGGCCTCGTGTTCGACCAGATCGCCGGGGTGAAGCAGGCGTGCCGCCGCGCCGACGGCAGCTACGCATCCCTCAAGGTCATCCTCGAGACCGGTGAGCTGACCACCTACGACAACATCAAGCGGGCGTCGTGGCTGTCGATCCTTGCCGGCGGCGATTTCATCAAGACCTCGACCGGCAAGGTCCAGCCGGCGGCGACGCTGCCGACGACGCTCCTCATGCTCGAGGTGGTCCGAGACTGGCACCGGGCGACCGGCGAGAAGATCGGCGTGAAGCCGGCGGGCGGCATCCGCACCTCGAAGGATGCGATCAAGTACCTCGTCACGGTCGCCGAGACGGTGGGTGAGGAATGGTTGCAGCCGCATCTGTTCCGCTACGGCGCCTCCAGCCTGCTCAATGACGTGCTGCTGCAGCGGCAGAAGCTGCGCACCGGGGCCTACTCCGGCGCTGATTACGTGACGATCGACTAAGAGACAGGCGACTGAGGACCCACAATGAGCTTTCTCGAATACGCACCGGTGCCCGAGTCGCGCGCCATCCTGAACCTGCGCGACGCGTACGGTCTCTTCATCGACGGTGAGTTCGTCGACGGCACGGGCGAGAGCTTCGCCACCATCTCGCCTGCGGACGAGACCCATATCGCCACGATCTCCTCGGCGAGCGAGGCCGACGTCGACCGAGCGGTCGCCGCCGCTCGTCGCGCCTACGACAAGACCTGGTCGAAGATGAGCGGCCGCGACCGCGGCAAATACCTCTTCCGCATCGCCCGACTCGTGCAGGAGCGGGCGCGGGAGCTCGCTGTGGCCGAGAGCCTCGACAACGGCAAGCCCATCAAGGAGAGCCGCGACGTCGACGTGCCGCTCGTCGCCGCCTGGTTCTTCTACTACGCGGGCTGGGCCGACAAGCTCGACTACGCGGGTCTGGGCGCCGACCCGAGAGCGCTGGGGGTCGCCGGCCAGGTCATCCCGTGGAACTTCCCGCTGCTCATGCTCGCGTGGAAGATCGCCCCCGCACTCGCGGCCGGCAACACAGTCGTCATCAAGCCCGCCGAGACCACGCCCCTCTCCGCTCTCGTCTTCGCCGAGATCCTCCAGCAGGCCGACCTGCCGCCGGGCGTCGTGAACATCGTGACGGGCGCGGGTGCGACCGGCGCCGCCCTGGTCGCTCACCCCGATGTCGACAAGGTCGCCTTCACCGGCTCGACCGGCGTCGGTCGCGCGATCGCCAAGGAGACCGCCGGATCGGGCAAGAAGCTGACGCTCGAATTGGGCGGCAAGGCCGCGAACATCGTCTTCGATGACGCGCCGATCGACCAGGCCATCGAGGGCATCGTCAACGGCATCTTCTTCAATCAGGGGCACGTGTGCTGCGCGGGCAGCCGCCTGCTCGTGCAGGAGAACGTCCACGATGAGGTCATCGCCCGACTCAAGGATCGCCTGTCCACGCTGCGCCTCGGCGACCCGCTGGACAAGAACACCGACATCGGCGCGATCAACTCCCGCGAGCAGCTGGATCGCATCCGGGCGCTGTCGAAGATCGGCGAAGAGGAGGGCGCCGAGCGATGGACCGCGGACTGCGTCATTCCCGAGAACGGCTTCTGGTTCGCGCCGACGATCTTCACGAACGTCCAGGCCAGCCATCGGATCGCCCGCGAGGAGATCTTCGGCCCGGTGCTCTCGGTGCTCACGTTCCGCACGCCGGCCGAGGCGATCGCGAAGGCGAACAACACGCCCTACGGGCTGTCGGCCGGCATCTGGACCGACAAGGGCTCCCGCATCCTCGCCGTCGCCGATCGCCTGCGCGCCGGTGTGATCTGGGCCAACACGTTCAACCGCTTCGATCCGTCGTCGCCCTTCGGCGGCTACAAGGAGTCAGGCTACGGCCGCGAGGGCGGGCGCCACGGCCTGGCCGCATACCTCGCACCCGGCTCGACCGCACCCCGTTCCCGCCAGACGGCTCTCACGGCGGGGGCGACCGCATCGGCCTCGGCGCGAGCGACCCGAAGCGCGAAGAAGCCGGCTCTATCGAAGAAGGAAGCGAAGCGATGACCCGCCTGGCCGTGCCGAAGACGTACAAGCTCTACATCGGCGGCAAGTTCCCGCGGAGCGAGTCGGGCCGCACCTACGAGGTCGAGAGCGTGAAAGGCGACTTCGTCGCGAACGTCGCCAAGGCCTCCCGCAAGGACGCGCGTGACGCGATCGTGGCCGCGCGCGGCGCTGTCAAGGGCTGGGCAGGCGCGACCGCCTACAACCGGGGCCAGGTGCTCTACCGCATCGCCGAGCTCCTCGAGGGCAGACGTGCGCAGTTCGTCGACGAGATCACCCGCCTCGAGGGCATCAGCGCCGCCGCGGCGTCCGCTCAGGTCGACGAGGCGATCGACCGCTGGGTCTGGTACGCGGGATGGGCGGACAAGCACGCGCAGGTCGCCGGCAACGCGAACCCGGTGGCGGGTCCGTACTTCAACATCTCCGTGCCCGAGCCGACCGGCGTGGTCGCGGTCATCGCACCGCAGGACTCGTCGCTGCTCGGCCTCGTCTCGGCGGTCGCGCCTCCGCTCGTGACCGGCAACACGGTCGTCGTGGTGGCCAGCGAGCGGTTCCCGCTCTCGGCGATCAGCCTCGCCGAGGTGCTCGCGACCTCCGACGTGCCCGGCGGTGTGGTGAACGTGCTGACCGGATCGCCCGCCGAGATCGCCCCCTGGCTCGCCTCCCACGCCGACGTGAATGCGCTCGATCTGGTGGGCGCCTCGGCGCTCGACTGGGTCGACCTGCAGATCGCCGCCGCCGACACGCTCAAGCGCGTCCTTCCGCCCGAAGAGGGAGCGGATGCCGCCGCTCCGAGCCTCGAGCGCATCAGCGTGTTCACTGAGACGAAGACGGTGTGGCACACCAAGAGCATGGTGTAGCGCCGTCCTCGATCCTGAGCGGAAATTCGGTAACGGAAAGGTAACGGGACAGGTAGGGTGGACGCACGCGTCGATGTCGACGCGTGTACCACCGGAGGACATGCCCGATGCCCGACGACCCCGTGGTCGGTCCTGCGCGCGATCGACTGCAGGCGCTGATGATCGTCTGTGTGCTCGCCGTGGCGAGCCTCGTCATCGCCTTCATCGGCGCCTCTCCCGCCCGCGTCAGCGCCACGGAGCTGCTCGGCGAGACCCGCGCGGCCGGTGACGAGGCGTTCATCGCGAGCCACCGGGGCGGCGGCGCGACAGCGCCCGAGAACACCCTCCCGGCAATCGCCGCGGCGCTCGCGGCGGGTTTCGGCTACGTCGAGGTCGACGTCGCACTCACCGCCGACCGGCATCCGGTGCTCATGCACGACGCGGCGGTCGACCGCACGACCAACGGGCACGGCCGCCTGTCGGATCTGACGCTCGCCGAGGTCCAGGCTCTGGATGCGGGTTCGTGGTTCGACGCCGAGTATGCCGGAACGCGGGTGCCGACGTTCGCCGAGTTCCTCGACGTGCTGGATGCATCGGGGCATCGCGCCCTGATCGAGCTGAAGGGCGAGTGGGATGCCGCAGCCGTGGAGGCCGCGGTCGACGAGGTCACCGCCCGCAGGCTCGAGCGGCGTGTCGCGCTGTCGAGTTTCGATGCCCGGACCCTCGCCATGGCCGGCGCCGCCTCGACCGTGGTGCCGCGACTGTTCATCCTGCGCCAATTGCCCGAAGACGTCGTACAGGCGGCGACCGAAGCGACCGTGCGCGGGCTCGTCGTCGAGCGCCGCGCGCTCCTGAAACGGCCCGAGGTCGTCGACGAGCTGCATGCCGCCGGCATCCGCGTCGTCGTGTACACGCTCAACAGCGACACGCAGTGGGATGCCGTCACCGCGCTCGGTGTGGACGGTATCGTGACCGACGATCCCGCCACTCTTTCGATCTGGCAGCAGGGCGTCGCAGGCCAGCAGTAGCCTCGACGGGGATCGCGACCCCGGAGGTGCCATGTCCACCACGTTCAGGCGTCCGAGATCGCCGAGGCGCGTCGCCGCAGGCGCCGCGGCCGCAAGCGTGATCTGCCTCGTGATGGTCGGATGCCAGCCTGAGCCACCGAGCCCCTCCGCCAGCGTGACTCCGACACCCTCCGCATCGCCTACGGCCTCCGCCTCGCCGACCGTGGCGACGCCCGCGCCGACCGAGTCGGCGCAGGCCGGTGAGGACATCGAGCTGCCCACCGGGTGCGAACAGCTGTACTCGTCGGGAATGCTCGCATCGCTTCAGCAGAAGGGTCCGCTGAACGATCCCGGGGTGACCATGACCTCCACCCAGACCGTCGACGCGCTGGAACTTCTGACATCGGGCATCCCGACGATCCGCTGCACCTGGGGCGCTCCGAGCGAGACCGGTCTTGCGACAAACGTGTCGATCGTCGACGCCGCGCAGTCCGCGGCGATCGCGACAGCGCTCGCGAACGCCGGCTTCGCATGCGAGTCCCGAGACGCCGCGACCGTCTGCAGATACACGCAGACGATGGTCGACCTCGACGACGACCTCGTCGAGTTGACGGAGACGCACGCCCTGCGAGCGAACGCCTGGGTGTCCACCGCAACGATCAACTTCGGGTCGGAGGGGTACACCGAAGACATCATGGCGACGCTCTGGGGCTGAATCCCGCGAGTTCCGCTAGACTGACAGCCGAGGATCTCGTCACCGACATCACCGCAGCTCGCAGAAGCGAGTGCCCGCGGCCGGAGGTGACAACATCCCGTCCCGCGTTCGTGACGGCACTGCCGCCCCCGGGAGCACGCCGACCTCGCCGGTCCCGACCGGTCACCGCCGGAGCATTCCGGCACTCACGCTCAGGAGGAGCATGCCGACCACGGCATCTGCCGCGCAGAAGTCGACGGGCCAGGGCTCGACGAACCAGCGGCGCAGGAAGCCCTCATCGTCGCGCCGCGACGACGAGGCCCCGATCATCCCGATCCTCGCCCGTAAGGTGCGCGAGGTCGAGGCCAAGGCCCAGCGCGGCAAGCTCGGCCCCACGAACCGGGTCAAGTTCCAGGTCATCGCCTTCCTGGTGCGCGAGGAGCGCGCCCGTGTGAAGGCCGACACGACGCTGGCCGACTCCGCCCGCTCGGAGTTGCTCAAGCGCCTCGACGGCGTCGCGACGATCCTCGCGAAGACCGCCGCCCGCGACACCTCGCTCATCCAGCTCCTCGAGGTCGATCAGGCCGCGAGCCCGGTCGCCCGGCGGATGCGCCGCGACTGGCTGCTCGAGTCGGGTGCGGAACTGGCCCCCGACGAGCTGATCATCACCGACGTCGCCCCGCAGACGGCGAACGTGGTCCCGGCCGCCCTGGCCGAGCGCCAGGTCATCCCGCCGACGATCGAGTCCCGCCAGATGGCCAACCCCTTCCTCGCCCCCGACCTCAGCGCCCGGGCGCCCAAGGAGACGCCGCGGCGCCGCCTGGACGGCTGGGAGCTGATGGGGCCGCTGTACAAAGCCTTCGAGACCGGCGCCGGCGGCGGCCAGGCCTCGATGGACCTGCCCTCCGTCCCTGAGTTCGATCGGCTCTCGCCCAAGGGCTCCGAGATCATGGTGCACCAGTCGAGGTTCCTCGAATCCGTCCGCGAGGGTCACCGCACGTTCCTGCTGGCCGATGAGCCGGGGCTCGGCAAGACCGCGGAGTCCGTGCTGGCGGCATCCGTCGCCGATGCGTACCCGCTGCTGGCCGTCGTCCCCAACGTCGTGAAGATGAACTGGGCGCGCGAGGTCGAGCGCTGGACGCCCCAACGACGCGCGACCGTGATCACAGGCGACGGCGAGGACATCGACGCGTTCGCGGACGTCTTCATCGTCAACTACGAGATCCTCGACCGGCACCTGGCGTGGCTCAGCTCGATCGGCCTGAAGGGTATGGTCGTCGACGAGGCGCATTTCATCAAGAACCTGGGATCGCAGCGGTCGCAGAACGTGCTCGCGCTGGCTGCCCGCATCCGCGAACAGGTCCGCAACCCGCTGCTGCTCGCCCTCACCGGCACGCCTCTGATCAACGACGTCGAGGACTTCGACGCGATCTGGCGATTCCTCGGCTGGACGACGGGGGAGAAGCCCGGTCCGCAGCTCATGGAGCGTCTCGACGCGACCGGCCTCACACCGGCCGACAAGGCGTTCTACCCCGAAGCGCGCGACGCCGTGATCTCGATGGGGATCGTGCGGCGCAAGAAGAAGGACGTCGCCGCAGACCTCCCCGACAAGATGATCGCCGACCTGCCGGTCGAGCTGGACGACGAGTTCGGACGCTCCATCCGCCAGGCCGAGCGCGAACTCGGCACGCGGCTTGCCGATCGGTACAAGCGCATCATCGACGCCCGCGGCGACCGGGGCCTGGCTCCCGGAGACGTCGACGCCGACATCGTGCGGCTGGTCGCGCAGAACGAGCTCGACGAGTCGAAGGCTGCGGGTAACGGATCCGAGAACGTCTTCACGATGGTGCGCAAGATCGGGCAGGCGAAGGCCCTGCTGGCGGCGGACTACGCCGTGCAGCTGCAGCGTTCGGTCGGCAAGGTCGTGTTCTTCGCGAAGCACATCGACGTGATGGATGCCGCGGAGGCTCACTTCGCAGCCGCCGGGCTGCGGACCATCTCGGTGCGCGGCGACCAGACCACCCCCGTGCGTCAGCAGGCGATCGACGCCTTCAACAACGACCCGGGCGTCGGGATCGCTGTCTGCTCGCTCACGGCGGCGGGCGTCGGCGTGAACATGCAGGCGGCGTCGAACGTCGTGCTCGCGGAGCTGTCGTGGACCGCTGCCGAGCAGACGCAGGCGATCGACCGCGTGCACCGCATCGGACAGGATGAGCCGGTCACGGCATGGCGCATCATCGCGGCGCACACGATCGACACGAAGATCGCCGAGCTGATCGACTCGAAGCAGGGTCTGGCCCAGCGCGCGCTCGACGGCGAAGCCGTCGACCCGCAGTCGAGCGATTCCGTCCAGCTGTCGGCTCTCATGCACCTCGTCCGGCAGGCGCTCGGCGCCGACTGATCACGCGGCGGCGGGCCTGGTTTCACCGCCGGGTCGCCGGCGTGGGCGGTGCGCCGCGTCGGGCGCTAACCTCGGGTGAGGCAGCGTCGCCGACTCACTCATCCGACAGCGAGGATCACAGCATGAAGATCGGCATCCTGACCAGCGGTGGCGACTGCCCCGGACTGAACGCCGTCATCCGCGGCGTCGTGCTCAAGGGCACGACGGCCTATGGTCTCGAGTTCGTCGGCATCCGCGACGGGTGGCGTGGCGTGGTCGACGGTGACTTCTTCCCCCTGACACGGCACGAGGTCAAGGGCCTGTCCAAGGTCGGCGGCACGATCCTCGGCACGAGCCGCACCAACCCGTACGACGGCTCGCGCGGCGGCGCGGAGAACATCGCCAAGACACTTTACGGTCACCGGATCGACGGCATCATCGCGATCGGCGGCGAGGGCACTCTGGCGGCTGCCGACCGACTGGCCACCGACGGCATCAACGTGATCGGCGTCCCGAAGACGATCGACAACGATCTGCGGGCCACCGACTACTCATTCGGCTTCGACACCGCGGTCAACATCGCGTCCGAGGCGATGGACCGCCTGCGGACCACGGGCGACTCGCACCAGCGGTGCATGGTCGCCGAGGTCATGGGCCGCCACGTCGGCTGGATCGCCCTGCACGCGGGCATCGCGGCCGGCGCGCACGCCATCCTCATCCCCGAGGTGCCGCTGACGATCGACGACATCTGCGAGCTCGTCTCCAAGGCGCACGACCGCGGCCGCGCGCCCCTGGTCGTCGTCTCCGAGGGATTCACGCTCAAGGGCATGGACGAGGCCTACAGCGACAAGGGACTGGACGCGTTCAACCGCCCGCGTCTCGGTGGGATCAGCGAAGTGCTGGCTCCCGAGATCGAGCGCATCACCGGGATCGAGACGCGCGCCACGGTGCTCGGCCACATTCAGCGCGGTGGTTCGCCGTCCGGCTTCGACCGGGTGCTCGCGACCCGCCTGGGACTTCACGCGGCGGACGCGGTGATGGACCAGGCCTGGGGGCAGATGGTCTCGCTCAGGGGCACCGACATCGTGCGGGTGCCCTTCGCCGAGGCGCTCGGCGAGCTCAACTCCGTGCCGCTGTACCGCTACGAAGAAGCGGCCGCGCTCTTCGGCTGAGCGGATGCCGCGGGCCGCGGTATCCGTCGTCGTGCGTCACCCGGCGCACGTGAAGTCGCCGAGTCAAGTGATCCCGCCGAGGCAGGGTGACACGAGTCCCGGTTTCGGCGGAATCCCCTGGTTCGCGCTGGCGGGGCTTCGTGCGCTCCTCCACGAGGTCGCTGAGTCGGGCTGAGTCCACAGATCGTCGTGCCCGCCGCAAGCCCGCGACGACGGCGGCGGATGCTGAGGCATGTCGAAGAACGCGCGGAGCAAGGAGAGTCATCTCCTGTTCGCGCGAGACCGGCCGAGCACGCTGGGCCGCCTTGATCGGGACTCGCGCCTGCACCGCATCCGCGCGGGCGTCTACATCGAGCGTGCAGCGTGGGACGGGCTGGCGCCGTGGGACCGGTATCGGATGCGAGTGCGTGCCGTCGCGGCAACCTGGACCGCGCCGGTCTTCTGCCTGGAGGCCGCGGCGACGGTGCACAACCTCCCTATCTTCGGTGAGCCGCGGTGGATCCACCTCCTCGGTCCCGGTGGTCTGTCGTGGCGTGAGGGCGACGTGGTCGTGCATGGAACCAGAGACGAGCGCGACGTGAGTGAGCGTGACGGGATGCTGGTGACACCCTTGGCAGACACGACACTGGATCTGTGCAGGGTGCTGCCTCCCGCGTTCGCCCTCGGCGTCGCCGACCGGGCTTTCCGGTGGGGAGGCAGGGGGCGACCTCTGGGCGAGCGGGGACGTGAGCAGGCAAACCGCCGCGGCGTGCGGCAGCTGGACTGGATCGACGAGAACGCCGATCCCCTCGCCGAGTCGGCGGGCGAGTCCGTGAGTCGAGCAGTCACCGGATGGCTGGGCTACGAGCGCCCTCGAGCCCAGGTCACCTTTCGATATGAAGGCGTGGAGGATCGCGTCGACTTCTTGTTTCCGAGCACCCAGGCCATTGCGGAATCAGACGGCTACGGAAAGTACGACGCCGACGACCCTGAGGCGATGAAGCTCCACTTCGTCGCCGAGAAGCGCCGCGAAGACCGGCTGCGACGCAACGGTCATCCGTTCGCCCGCTGGGATTGGGCCGACACGATGGCCGCTCGTCCGCTCGATCGTGCCCTGCGCGCGGCCGGACTCTCGCCCGGTCGGTCTCCTGACCGGCGCGGCCTCGCCACGCTGGCGACGAATCCACGCTCATTCTGAAGCCGTCGAGACGGGGGATTCCGTCGAGGCATGGCGCCGAGCGCCCTTGTTTCGGCGAGAGTGCCTGTCTCGGCGCAAGCAGCGGACTGAGCGGATGCCGCAGCTCAGGCGTCGGCGGCGCCCAGGACGTCCAGAAGCCAGGCCAGCTCGAACGCCCGCTCCTGCCAGGCGTTGTAGCGGCCGCTCACGCCGCCGTGACCGGCGACCATCTCGCACTTCAGGAGCGCGTCCGCACCGACCTCCCGCAGCCGTGCGACCCACTTCGCGGGCTCGACGTACAGCACCCGGGTGTCGTTGAGCGAGGTGACGGCGAGGATGCGGGGGTACGCGGCATCCGTCCGCACGTTCTCATAGGGCGAGTATGACTTCATGTACGCGTAGACGTCGGCGTTGTGCAGCGGATCGCCCCACTCGTCCCACTCGATCACCGTGAGCGGGAGGGACGGATCGAGGATCGAGGTGAGCGCGTCGACGAACGGCACGTCCGCCAGCATGCCGGCGAACAGCTCGGGCGCGAGGTTGGCCACGGCGCCCATGAGGAGGCCCCCGGCTGAGCCGCCTTCGGCCACGAGCCGGTCGGCCGTGGTGTACCCGGCGTCGATCAGGTGCCGCGCGCTGTCGACGAAGTCGGTGAAGGTGTTGCGCTTGTGAAGCAGCTTCCCGTCCTCGTACCACTGCCGGCCCATCTCGCCGCCGCCGCGCACGTGGGCGACGGCGAAGATCACGCCGCGGTCGAGCTCCGACAGCCGCGGGACCGAGAAGCCTGGTTCGATCGAGTGCTCGTAAGACCCGTAGCCGTACAGGTGCAGGGGTCGCGGCGCGGCGCCGGCGTCGCCGAACGACCGCTTCCAGACGAGTGAGATCGGTATCTGCGTGCCGTCCTGAGCGGTCGCCCACACACGCGACTGGGCGTAGTCGGCCGGCTCGTAGCCGCCGAGCACCGGCTGGCGCTTGCGCAGCAGCAGCTCACCCGTCGCGACCTCATAGTCGAACACGGTGCCGGGGGTGACGAAAGAGCCGTAGCCGAGGCGGATCAGCGGCGGAGCCCACTCGGGGTTGCCGCCGGAGCCGACCGAGTACAGCGGCTCGTCGAATTCCAGCTCGCTGACCGAGCCGTCGGTGTAGTCCAGCATCCCGAGCCGTGCGAGGCCTCCGCGCCGGTATCCGAGCACGCCCCAGTCGCGGAAGGTCGAAACGCCGAGCAGCCGCTCGCCGGGGCGATGCGGCACCACGACCTCACGCGGTCCGGTGGGGTCGGATGCCGTGACCCGGACGAGCTCGAAGTCCAGGGCACCGTCGTTGTGCAGGATGAACAGGACGTCCTCGCCGTCGATCACCGCGTGGGACGAGTCGTACTCGACACCCTCGGAGCGGGGCCAGACCAGACGCGGTTCGGAGCGGAGGTCGGCGGCATCCACGAGCCATTCCTCCGAGGTGATCGACGAGCCCATGCCGATCACGAGGTAGCGGTCGCTGCGGGTGAAGCCCGCGCCGAGCCAGAACCGCTCGTCGGGCTCGTGCAAGAGCTTCACGTCGTCCTCGATGGGGGTTCCGAGCTCGTGCAGCCACACGGTGTCGGGCCGCCACGCATCGTCGACGGTCGTGTAGACGATGAAGCGACCGTCGGGGGAGAAGGTCGCCCCGGCGAACGTTCCGGGGATCTCGTCCGGCAGCTGCGCGCCGGTCGCGAGGTCGCGCACCCGTACCGTGTAGCGCTCGTCGCCGGCGATGTCGACTCCGTACAGCATCCGGGCTCCGTCGGTGGTCACCTCGAAGCTGCCGAGCGAGAAGAAGTCGTGCCCCGCGGCCTCGACATTGCCGTCGAGCAGGATCTGCTCGCCCTCGACCGCGACGTCGGGCGAGAGCGCCGGCGGGGTCCAGTCGTCGGCCGAGGCGAGCGGGGCGCGGCACTGGATGCCGTACTGGCTGCCTTCCACCGTGCGGCCGTAGTACCACCAGTCGCCGCGGCGCGTGGGAACCGAGAGGTCGCTCTCCTGCGTGCGACCCTTGATCTCGCCGAAGATCGTGTCTTGAAGAGTCGCGAGGTGCGCCGTGCGCTCCGCCGTGTAGGCGTTCTCCGCCTCGAGGTGCGCGATGACCGCGGCGTCCTCCTTCGCGCGGAACCACTCGTATGCGTCTTCCACGTCATCGCCGTGATGGCTTCGCACGATGGTGTTGCGTGCGGCGACGGGAGGGATGGCGGGTGCGGCGTCGGTGGTCACCGTCCCACGCTAGCCGACGTGCCCGTGCGCGCCGCCGGGCCCCGAAGGCTTCGGACCGGCGGCGCGTGCGGGCTTCGCCCGCGGCAGCGGGACCTCGTTCGGGATGCCGCGCGAGACCAGCAGCGACACCAGGGCGAGCAGGATGAGACCGAAGAACGCGATGCGCAGCGACGAGAGCTGCGAGTCGATGTAGATCGCCTCGAGCGTCGCGGCCTCATCGGCGGTCAGACCCGAGTCCGTCGCGATCTTCTGCACGGTGGATGCCGGGATGATCGCGACGCCGCCCTCGGTTCGCTCGTTGATGATGGCCTGCGTCTCGGCGGGAAGCGTGCTCTGCGCGACGCCGCTCGCGAACGACGACGCGAGGGCACCGATCAGGATCGAGCCGATGAGGGCGGTGCCCAGTGACGAGCCCAGGTTCTGGAAGACACCCTGCAGGCCGCCCACTTCGCTGGTGTCTTTGGCTGTCACCGACGACATGTTGACGTTGCCCAGCTGCGAGGCGAGCAGCCCGAGGCCCGCTCCGGCACAGAACATCCCGATTCCGAAAGCCGGGCTCGACAGTTCGGGATCGATCGCCGTCAGCAGGAGGATCGCGCTCGCGACGAGGATCCACTGCCCGACGCGCACCACGCGGCGCGGAGACCAGCGCGTCGAGAGGCGGGTGCCGAAGATCGAGAAGAGGATGAGGGAGATCGACAGCGGGAAGATGCGCCAGCCGGTCTGGAGCGCGTCGAAGCCGAGCGTCATCTGCAGATAGACGGGAACCATGAAGAAGAGGCCCGCGATGATCGCGTACTGGCCGCCCAGCACGCTCAGGCCGCTGCGCAGCTGCCGGATCGAGAGCAGGTCGGCATGGAGCAGGGGATCGCGTCCTCGGGCGACGAGGCTCCGCTGCCGCGCGAAGAACAGCACCAGGAGGACGATGCCGAGCACGATGAACCACGCGGTGAGCGAGATTCCCAGGGGCGCGATCTCAACGCCGTTGATCTCGGGGGAGTGCAGCGGCACGATCCAGCCCCACACCTTGCTCTGCAGCATCCCGAACACCACACCTACGAGGCCGAGCGCCGACAGCAGGACACTCAACACGTCGATGCGGATGTTCTGACGCTGCGACTTCTCGGCGATCCTTCGCGCGAAGAGCACGACGAAGACCAGGATCAC
>DASQLG010000032.1:0-12281 GCA_035630115.1 Microbacterium sp.
GTGGCCGCGCAGAACGTCGTCGCGAGCACTGCGGCGAAGGAGATCAAGGAGTTCCCGGTCTTCCTGCCCTACAGCCAGGAGACCTACGACTTCGTCGCGCACCGTGCCTACGACCGCCTCGTGTCGATCTACCAGATCGCCGACAAGGTCGAGCGTCAGAACGCCGACGACGCGCTCAAGGACGAGGTCAAGGGCCAGCTGCTCGCGGCCGTCGAGTCCGGCGAGCTGCAGGCCGTCGCCACGCTCGAGTTCTCGGCCGCCTACAAGTCGGTCACCAAGAAGATCGTGCGCGGCCGCATCCTCTCCGAGGGTGTGCGCATCGACGGGCGCGGCCTGGCCGACATCCGTCCGCTGGACGCCGAGGTGCAGGTCATCCCGCGCGTCCACGGTTCGGCGATCTTCCAGCGCGGCGAGACGCAGATCCTGGGCGTCACCACGCTGAACATGCTCAAGATGGAGCAGCAGATCGACTCGCTGTCGCCTGTGACGCACAAGCGCTACATGCATCACTACAACTTCCCGCCGTACTCGACCGGTGAGACCGGCCGGGTCGGCAGCCCCAAGCGTCGCGAGATCGGGCACGGCTTCCTCGCCGAGCGCGCGCTCGTGCCGGTGCTGCCCAGCCGCGAGGAGTTCCCGTACGCGATCCGTCAGGTGTCCGAGGCCCTCGGCTCCAACGGCTCGACGTCCATGGGTTCGGTGTGCGCCTCGACCCTGTCGCTGCTCAACGCCGGCGTGCCCCTCCGGGCTGCCGTCGCGGGCATCGCCATGGGCCTGGTCTCCGACCAGGTCGACGGCCAGACGCGATACGCCGCGCTGACCGACATCCTGGGCGCCGAAGACGCGCTCGGCGACATGGACTTCAAGGTCGCCGGAACGTCCGAGTTCGTCACCGCGATCCAGCTGGACACGAAGCTCGACGGCATCCCGTCGTCGGTGCTGACTGCCGCGCTGCAGCAAGCTCACGAGGCGCGCCTCACAATCCTCGGCGTCCTGAACGCCGCGATCGACGCGCCCGACGAGATGGCGCCGACGGCTCCGCGCGTGATCAGCGTGCAGATCCCCGTCGACAAGATCGGCGAGCTCATCGGCCCCAAGGGCAAGACGATCAACGCGATCCAGGACGAGACCGGCGCTCAGATCTCGATCGAAGAGGACGGCACCGTCTACATCGGTGCGACCGACGGCCCCTCGGCCGAGGCGGCCCGCGCCCAGGTCAACGCCATCGCGAACCCGACCAACCCGGAGGTGGGGGAGCAGTTCCTCGGCACGGTGGTCAAGCTCGCGACCTTCGGCGCGTTCATCTCGCTGCTGCCCGGCAAGGACGGACTGCTGCACGTCAGCGAGGTTCGCAAGCTCGCCGGCGGCAAGCGTGTGGAGAACGTCGAAGACGTGCTCAACGTCGGCCAGAAGATCCTCGTGAAGATCACGAAGATCGACGACCGCGGCAAGCTGTCGCTCGAGCCCGTGATCGAGGAGACCGCCGACCAGGGGGCCCTCGTCTCGGCCGGTGCCGGCGCAGAAAGCTCCACCGAAGCCTGAGTCTGACTCATCCGGACGCCCGCTTCCTCCTGCCGGAGGGCGCGGGCGTCCGTCTTTTCAGCCGGGTGTCCCCCGAACGGAGGACAAGGCAGGCATCATAGCGCCTTCGTGACCTAAGCGTTATCCAATATTTACCGACAGGTCGCCTGAATGACCGGCTCCCGCCCGCGAACGGCCTAACCTCGAAGAAAGCGCCGGGGGGCGCGAAATTCGCAGACACGAAGGCTCCGATCCCGAAGTCGACGTGAGGGGGTGGGACATGAGTACATTCGGCGTTGGCTCGGCTGTCTCTTCGGAGAGCATGCCGCTCGTTTCCGCGCCCGGCAGCGTGCACCCGTCCGCCCCGATTCCCGTGCAGGGCCCGCCCATCGGTCAGAGCGTGCGTGTCGCGCTCGGCGAGACGGGTGCGGAGATCTTCCCGCTCATCCTGGGCGGCGCCGAATTCGGCTGGAACGTCGACCTGGAATCCAGCCACGAGATCATGGACGCCTACATCGAGCGCGGCGGAAACGCACTCCACACCGCCGACAGCTTCGCGGGTGGCCGAAGCGAGCACATCATCGGCCAGTGGATGCACTCCCGTGGGCTCCGCGATGAGATCACCCTCGGCGTCCGTGTCGGCGGACACCCTGACAACCCCGGGCTCGGTCCGGTCAACCTCGTCCGCGCGGTCGAGGCGTCGCTCACGCGCCTGCGCACGGATCGCATCGATGTGCTCTACCTCGACGCGGCGCCGGGCGGCAGCGACCTCGAGGAGACCCTCGCCACGGCGGAGTGGCTCGTCGAATCGGGCAAGGCCCGCGCCCTCGGAGCCGCCGGCTTCACGGCTGCGCAGCTCGTCGAGGCGCGCATCTACGTCTCCGCGGGCTATCCGCGCATCACGGTGCTGGACGTGCCGTTCAACGTGCTGCGACGCCACGAGTTCGACGCCGACCTCCGGCTGGTCGCCGGAGCTCAGGGCATGGCCGTCACGCCGTCGCACGCGCTCGAGCACGGCTTCCTGGCCGGACGCCACCGCACCAGGCTGCGGGGCGGACTGTCGGTCCGAGGTGCGCAGATCGCGGCGAACATCAACCGGCGGGGCAGTCGCACACTGCGGGCACTCGACGCGGTGGGCACCGATCTCGGCGTGCCGGATGCCGCGGTGGCGGTCGCCTGGCTGCTCTCGCAGAAGCTCGTGACCGCTCCGATCGTCAACGCGTACGCGCCGCACCACGTCGACGAGCTCGTGCAGGGCATCGGCGTACGGCTGAGCCGCAGCCAGCTCGCCGACATCGCCCGAGCCTCCGAGTAGAGCGGCACGGGCCCGGTCTCCGGTCCCTTCCGCGTGCCGTGTCCTAGGGTGGGAAGGTGCCTTCGGGGCACCGATTCCTCCGACGAAGTGAGCTGGCGTGACGCACTACATCTATCTCGTGCGGCACGGCGAACATCAGGATGCCGAGCACGGATTGATCGACGGGCCGCTCTCTCCGCGTGGCCGACGTCAAGCCGCGCTCCTGGCCGATCGGCTGTCCGGCGTCCCGTTCGATGCGGTGTGGCATTCACCGCTCGAGCGGGCGAGCCAGACCGCGCGCGCGGTCGCCGAGCGGATGCCGTCCCTCTCGCCCCAGCCGTCCGCCCTGCTGTTCGACTGCGTCCCGAGCGGCATGACACCCGACACGCCGGCGGTGTTCGAGCCGTTCTTCGGAGGTGTGACCGAGGCCGAGATCGAGGCCGGCAGCGCGCAGATGGCCGATGCCACGAGCGAATATCTCGTCCGCAAGCGCGGTGAGGTGCACGAGCTGCTCATCACCCACAACTTCGTGATCGGGTGGATCGTCCGCGAGGTGCTGCAGGCTCCCGAGTGGCGCTGGATGACGCTGAACCAGGCTCATTGCGGGCTGACCGTGATCGCCCAGAAGCAGGGGCGACCGTGGACGCTTCTTTCGCACAACGATCTCGCCCACCTGCCGGTCGAGCTGCGCACCGGTCTGCCTGAGGTCTATCCGGTCTAGCCCACGCTGCCCAGTGGTTTGCCGTACCACCGGGTCGCGTTCGGATTGTCGTTGTACGGGTCGACCGCCTTGAAGCCGGATGCCGCGTACAGCGCACCCGCCGCAACCAGGGTGTGATGGGTGTCGAGTACGAGTTCGGTCGCGCCGAGCGTGACGGCGCGCTGCTCGAGGTCTGCCATGAGGAGTCTGCCCCAGCCGCGGCCGCGGGTCTCGGGACGCAGATACAGGTGCTTCACCTCGTAGCGGGGCCCCCACGGGCCGTCGTCGATGCGACGGATGCCGCCGCACCCGACCGGCTCGCCCTCGTCGTCCCGCACGAGGACGAAGACGCCGGCCGGCTGCACGAAGACGGATGCGTCGGGGAAGACCGTCGTGTACGTGTGACCCGGGAAGGTCGCGGTGCGCATAGCGAAGTAGTCCGTGAGGAGCGCACGGGCGTCCGGAGAGTCGACCGGGACCGGGGTGATCGTGGGCATGCCGTCGAGCGTAACCCCGCGGCGGTCGGCGCCGGGCGCTGCCCCCGCCGCCCCTACGATGGATCCATGACGACGCGCGTGGCCCTGGTCGGCGGCACAGGAAAGCTGGGCGGCATCATCCGCGACGTGATCCACGCGGAGGACGGCTTCGAGATCGTCGCGACGCTGAGTTCCCGCTCCGAGCTGTCCGAGCTCGACGGCGCCGACCTCGTGGTCGACGCGTCCACGCCCGCGGTGTCGATCGACGTCGTGCGGGCGGCGGTGGAGCGCGGCATCAACGTGCTCGTCGGCACCTCCGGCTGGTCGGCCGAGCGCATCGCCCTCATCCGGCCGCTCGTGGATGCCGCCGGCACCGGTGCCGTCTTCATCCCCAACTTCTCGCTCGGCTCGGTGCTCGGCTCGGCGCTCGCGGCCGCCGCCGCGCCGTTCTTCCCCTCGATCGAGATCGTCGAGGCCCACCGCGAGACGAAGGTCGATTCGCCGAGCGGCACCGCCGTCCGCACCGCCGAGCTCATCGCCACCGCCCGCGCGGAAGTCGGCCCGGTCGAGTCGCCGCACGTCGATCAGCGTGCCCGCGGCCAGCAGGTCGCGAGCGTTCCGATCCACTCGCTGCGTCGGCCCGGCGTCGTCGCACGGCAGGAGGTCCTCCTGTCGGGCCCGGGCGAGTCGCTGACGCTCACCCACGACACGGTCGAGCCCGCGCTCGCCTATGCCCCGGGCATCCGGGTCGCCCTCGCTGCTGCCCGAGATTCGCGCGGAGTGGTCGTCGGCCTCGACAGCTTCCTCGATATCGGCATCCGCGTTCCCCAGCCGAAGCGCGAGCGTCCCGTGGAGGAAGGCGGCGTGCCCGGCCAGGTCGCGCGCGCGACCGGAGCATGACCGCACGCATCGGCGTCGCCGTCATGGCGGCGCTGCTGGTCCTGTACATCGTGCTCGTCGCGCAGCGCGCCTGGCTGCTGCTCGCGAGCGGCGAGGCGATCGCGGTCGCGATGGGCGCAGGGCTGGTCGTCCTGCCCATCATCGCCGCCTGGGCGCTGGGGCGCGAACTGTGGTTCGGCGTGCGGGCACAGGCGCTCGGCCGTCGGCTCGAGACCGAGGGCGGTCTTCCCGACGAAGAGGTCGCGGTGCGGCCCAGCGGCCGGGTGATGCGCGACGACGGCGAGGCCGTCTTCCCCGCATACCGCGCCGACGTCGAGGCTCATCCCGACGACTGGCGCGCGTGGTTCCGGCTCGGGCTCGCGTACGACGCGGCGGGCGATCGCCGTCGCGCGCGGGAGGCTGTGCGCAAGGCGATCCGGCTCGAGACGGCAGAGCGCCGGGGTTAGCCGCGGGGCGCAGGCACCGCGGCATCCACCGCCTGTTCCACCGTCGGGTGGGCGAACGTGAAGCCGGACTCCTCGAGTGCCTTCGGCCGGACGGCGGCATCCGTCGTCAGCAGCCCCTCGGTCGCGTCGACCCCGAGGACGAGCTTCAGAGCCCACTCCGGAGCGCGAACGAGGAAAGGGCGGTTCATCCGCACGGCGAGAGCGAACCCCAGATCGTTGGCGCTGGCGATCGTCGGACCGACGAGATTGACCGGCCCCGCGATGTCGGAATCGATGATGTGACGGATGCCGCGCACCTCGTCTTCGAGCGAGATCCACGGCCACTTCTGCGTGCCGCGCCCGACCGGTCCGCCCACTCCGAACCGCGTCAACAGCACCAGGGGCTTCAGAACCCCTTGCGCATGCACGATCGGAGCGGTCCTCAGCACGGCCACCCGCGCGTGATCGCCCGAGGCGAATGCGGCCGCCTCCCATTCGCCGCACAAGTCGGCGAGGAACGTCTCGCCCCGCGGGGACGATTCGTCGAGGAGGGCACCGCGTGCCGATCCGTAGTATCCGACGGCGGATGCCGACACGAACGCGGGTGCGTCGGCGCCCAGTTCGCGCATGGCGCGCGCGAGGGCGCGGGTGGGGGTGATGCGAGACCACAGCAGGGTGTTCTTGTAGTGCCGGGTCCACGGAAAACGCCCGATCGACGCACCGTTGAGGCCGACGACCGCATCCGCGCCCTCGATCACCGCCGGGTCGAGTGGACGGTCGTCCGTGAGCCATTCGACCTCGTCCGCGGTCTCGGCCGGGCGACGGACGAGCGTGGTGACGCGGATTCCATCCGCCCGAAGGCTGTCCACGAGGGCGGAGCCGACGAGACCCGATGACCCGTGGACGACGACCCGGCGCCCACCGGTGGCGGGGTCAGGCAAGCGTGGCCTCCAGCGTGATCTCGATGCCCGCAAGGGCCTGCGAGACCGGGCAGTTGGCCTTCGCATCGGCGGCGATGCGGTCGAAGGCCTCGCGGTCGAGTCCGGGCACGACGGCATTGACGTTCAGGTGGCTTCCGGTGATGCCGGTTCCGGGCTTGAACGTGACGGATGCCGTCGTCTCGACCGACTCGGGCGGAGTGCCGTTCTCGGCCAGAGCGAGGGAGAACGCCATGTTGAAGCATGACGAGTGCGCCGCGGCGATGAGTTCTTCGGGCGTGGTGACGGACGTCGAGCCTTCGCTGCGTGCCTTCCAGCTCAGGTCGAAGGTGCCACTGCCCGACGACTGCAGGGTGACCTGGCCGGAGCCGTCGATGAGACCGCCCTTCCAGACAGCGGTGGCCTCGCTCGTGGCAGTCATCAGAACCTCCTGGTCGACGTGCACCCGCGCACCGGGCGCCTCGCGGTCAGCCTAATCGTGCGGGTGGGGGTGTGCGACCGAATCGCAGAGGTTCAGGCCGCTGCGTGGCGCTCCCGCCCGATGACGCCGGCGCGCTGGAGCAGCAGGTAGAGCTGGCAGCCGAGGCACAGCCCGAAGACGGCGTTGAGGAAGGCGGCCACGAACGCGGCGGCCGCCGCGACCGGCAGTGCCCACGGCACGCCGACGAGGTGCAGGACGAGGCCGATCGTCACGACGAAGAGACCGACACCCTGCGCGAAACGCGGCGGGCGCGCGTCTTCGAGGTCTGTCGGCGGCTGCAGACGCGGCTGCACGAGCGAGCGATAGAGCGCGCCCCAGGGCGCGGTGCGCGGCGACAGGACTCCCCAGAGGAACAGGAGCGCGATGACCAGGAGAAGGAGGAACGCCGGCTCGCCGGCACGTTGGGCGACGGTCGCTCCGAGCGGTGTGGTCAGTCCGAGGAAGACGTCGACGAGCAGGAGGAGCGCGGTGATTCCGGCAGCGAATCGCGGACCACGCGGATCGATCCCGCGAGGCCGGCCGGCGGCATCCGTTCGATCAGACACGGGCCGTCTCTCCCGTGAGGCGATTGAGCTCGAGCTCGAGGACGTCGCGTGTGGGCACACCGCCGAAGCGGGTCTGCACGGCCCCGTCGCCGTCGAGCACGAGCGTGGTGGGTGTCTGCAGGATGTGGAAGTGCTTCGCGATGTCGGGGCGATGCGTCACGTCGATGTCGAGGTGGGAGACTCCCTCTCGCGAATCCGCGACCGCGGCAAGAGTCCGGTGCACGCCGGGGCAGCGGGAGCAGAGTTCGGTGCTGAACTGCAGAAGAGTGGCCGTGTCGCCGAGCGAGTCGGCGCCGAGGCGACCGGGCTCGACCACCTCGTGCGGGATGTGCCGGCGGGGACGACCCTGCTGCCACTGCACGAAGACACCCAGCGCGATGGTCGCCGCCAGAAGCAGAGCGAGGCCGATGAGTGCGTTGACGAGGGTCACAGCATCCCAGGCTAACTGCTTGCGGCTGAATACGAGCACGATGTCGTTCCTGTGACGCGCCGCGCGTAACACGGCGCCTTCATCCCGGCGTCCGGGTGGAGGGATACCATCGACTCGATGTCCGAGACGATCCCGACGCCCTACGAAGACCTGCTCCGTGACGTGCTCGAGCACGGCGCCGTGAAGACCGATCGCACCGGAACGGGCACGCGCAGCGTGTTCGGGCGCCAGTTGCGGTTCGATCTGTCGCAGGGGTTCCCGCTGGTGACCACGAAACGCGTGCACATGAAGTCGATCGCGTACGAACTCCTCTGGTTCCTGCGCGGCGAGTCGAACGTCGCCTGGCTGCAGGAGCACGGCGTGACCATCTGGGACGAATGGGCCGATGCGGACGGAGAACTCGGCCCGGTCTACGGCGTCCAGTGGCGGTCGTGGCCGACTCCGTCGGGGGCGACCATCGACCAGATCGCCGGCGTGATCGAGGAGATCCGCCGCGACCCCGACTCGCGGCGCCTGATCGTCTCCGCGTGGAACCCGGCCGACATCCCCGACATGGCGCTGGCCCCATGCCACGCGCTGTTCCAGTTCTACGTGGCCGACGGCCGGCTGTCGTGCCAGCTCTACCAGCGCAGCGCCGATCTGTTCCTGGGCGTGCCCTTCAACATCGCCTCGTACGCCCTGCTCACGCACATGGTCGCCCAGCAGACCGGTCTCGGGGTCGGCGACTTCGTCTGGACCGGCGGCGACTGCCACATCTACGACAACCACCTCGAACAGGTGCGGCTCCAGCTCGAACGCGAGCCGTTCGCCCCGCCCCGCCTGCGCATGGCCCGCAAGCCCGACTCGATCTTCGACTACGAATACGACGATTTCGTCATCGAGGACTACCAGCACCATCCGGCGATCCGCGGAGCCGTCGCGGTATGAACGATGCGCCGCGCATCGGTCTGATCTGGGCGCAGGCCGAGGACGGCGTGATCGGGCGCGGCGGCGGGATGCCCTGGCACGTTCCCGAAGACCTCGCCCACTTCAAGGAGATCACGCTCGGCTCACCCGTCGTGATGGGCCGGGCAACCTGGGACTCACTCGACCCGCGCTGGCGACCGCTCCCCGGCCGCCGCAACATCGTCATCACCCGGCAGGAGGGGTGGTCGGCCGCGGGCGCGGACCGGGCCGGCTCCGTGGAGGAGGCGCTTCGGCTGGCGGCATCCGACCAGCCGGACTGGATCTGGGTCATCGGCGGCGGCTCGATCTTCGCCCTCACCATCGCCGACGCCGACCGGCTCGAGGTGACCGAGCTCGTTCACCCGGCCGGGTTCTCGCCCGCGGAGGGCGACGTTCGCGCGCCGGCGATCGACTCCGGCCTGTACGCCATGGCGGATGCCGATCCGCCGGACGGTGCGCACATGTCGCGCAGCGGTATCCGCTATCGATTCCTCCGCTACGAGCGCGCCGCGCCCGCCCGAGGTGCGCCGGCATGGCCCGAACCGCGCTGATCACCGGGGCGAGTTCCGGCCTGGGCGCAGAGTACGCTCGCCAGCTCGCGGCGCGCGGAACCGATCTGGTCCTCGTGTCCCCCGAGGAGGAGGCGCTCGCCGAGCTCGCGGCGGGGCTCGTCGACCGGTTGGGGGTTCAGGTCGAAGTGCTCGTCGCCGACCTGCTGGTGCAGGGGCAGCTCGACAGGGTGGTGCACCGGCTGGCCGAGCCCGATCGCCCGGTCGACATGCTCCTGAACTGCGCCGGCTTCGGCCTGCACCTGAACTTCGAGCGCAATGAGATCGACGATGAGGTGCGCCAGCTCCGGCTTCTGGTCGAGGTGCCGATGCGGCTCACCCACGCCGCGCTGGCACCGATGCTGTCACGGGGGAGCGGACGCATCGTCAACGTGGCGTCCGTCGCCGGCTTCGTCCCCTTCTCCACGTACGGGGCATGCAAGAGCTGGCTGATCAGCTTCAGCGGCTGGGCGAACGGGAGGTACGCCGCTCGCGGTGTGACGGTGACCGCCGTCTGCCCCGGTTTCACCCACACCCGGTTCCACGAGCGCATGGGACTCGCCGTCCGCGACATGGGCCTGCCGTCGTGGATGTGGCTCGACGCGCGCGCTGTCGTCGCCGGCTCCCTGCGCGACATCGCCCGCGGCAGGGCCCGCTCGGTGCCGACGCTGCGCTACAAGATCGCGGTCGTGCTCAGCCGCGTGCTGCCGACGGGTCTCGTCGGCAGCATCACCGGCGGGGCTCGGTAGGCTCGTCCGCATGGCGAGGACCGCACTGATCACGGGCGCGAGCTCGGGTCTGGGTGCGGAGTACGCCCGGCAGCTCGCCGCCCGCGGCACCGACCTCGTGCTCGTGGCGCGCGACCGGGACGCCCTTGGCGATCTGGCGGACGCGCTCACCGCGCAGCACGGCATCGGAGTCGACGTGCTCGTCGCCGATCTGGTCGACGCGCAGCAGCGCGCACTGGTGGCGGAGCGGCTCGCCGACCTCCTGCATCCGATCGACATGCTCGTCAACAGCGCCGGCTTCGGGCTGCCTCTGGCGTTCGAGCGCAACGACATCGACGACGAGGTGCGCCACCTCGACCTCCTCGTCGAGGTTCCGATGCGGCTCATGCACGCCGCGCTCGGGCCGATGCTGCAACGGGGGAGCGGACGGATCGTCAACATCGCATCGGTCGGCGGGTTCATCCCGCGTTCGACCTACGGCGCCTGCAAGGGCTGGCTCATCAGCTTCAGCCGGTGGGCAAACGGCCGCTACGCCCGTCGCGGAGTCACCGTCACCGCCGTATGCCCGGGTTTCACGCACACGAACTTCCACGAGCGGATAGGCATTCCGCCCGGCGAGGAGGGGATCGCCGACTGGATGTGGCTGGAGGCCCGCGACGTGGTAGCCGAGTCGCTCCGAGACGTCGCGAGAGGGAAGGCCGTCTCGGTTCCTTCACTGCGGTACAAGGCGATCATCGGGCTCACGCGGCTCGTGCCGGCGAGCCTGGTCGCGAGGGCGGGCGAGCGCGGCCGCTGACCCCGGGTCACCGACGAGCTGCGGGCTTTCCGCCCGGGAACACTCACCACCCACCTCTGCGGCGGATGACCGGCCCGCACCGAGCCGATAGCCTGAAGTCATGACGCACACCGGCAATCCCTTCGGTCAGGTGCTCGTCGCGCTCGTCACGCCCATGACGGCCGACGGCGAGGTCGATTGGCCTGCCGTCGAGAAGCACATGGACGACGTCATCACCGCCGGCGCCGACGGCATCGTCGTCACGGGTACCACCGGCGAGACGAGCACGTTGACGGATGCCGAGAAGATCCGCCTCGTGGAGGTCGGCAAGGACGTCGCCGCCGGCCGCGCCAAGATCATCACCGGAGGCGGCTCGAACGAGACCGCCCATGCGATCGAGCTGTACAAGGCGAGCGAGAAGGTCGGCGCCGACGGCATCATGATCGTCACGCCGTACTACAACAAGCCCACCCAGGCGGGGATCCTCACGCACTTCCGGCTCGTCGCGGACGCCACCGACCTTCCGGTGATCCTGTACGACATCCCCGGCCGCACCGGGGTGCCGATCAAATACGAGACGATCATCCGCATCGCCAAGCACCCCAACGTGCTGGCCGTCAAAGACGCGAAGGGCGACTTCAGCGAGGTCAGTCGCGTGCTCAATCAGACCGACCTGATGTACTTCTCGGGCGATGACGCGAACGTGCTCCCGCACCTCTCGATCGGCGCCACGGGCCTCATCGGCGTGACGGCGAACATCGCCGCGCAGCCCTATCGCGCGATCGTGGATGCCGTGAACGGCGGTGACCTCATCGCCGCCACCGCAGCGCACAAGCAGGTCGAACCGCTTGTGAGGGCGGTCATGACGCACGTGCCGGGCACCGTCTCGGCGAAGTACATCCTTCACGGCCTCGGCCGGATCGGGAGCCCTCGCGTGCGTCTGCCCCTGGTCGGCCCCGAGGAGTGGGAGGCCGCGAAGATCGAGGACGAGCTCGCACTCGTCCGCGACGTCGCCGGCGCCGACTTCTCCAACTTCCGCCCCGATCGCAACGCCGCCGCGGGCGGCGCCCTGCCGAAGGTCTCAGGAACCACAAGATGATGCGACGCGCGGCCCGCTGAGCGGGTGCGCGCGCGAAAGCGGATGCTCCGGCATCCCGAGGAAGGTGTCTGATGCCCAGCACCGTTTACGACCCGCCCGCTCTCGAGGCGGGGACGCTCCGCGTCACGCCCCTCGGCGGTCTCGGCGAGATCGGCCGCAACATGACCGTGTTCGAGTACGGCGGCAAGCTCCTGATCGTCGACTGCGGCGTGCTGTTCCCCGAGGAGCACCAGCCCGGCGTCGACCTGATCCTGCCCGACTTCGAGCCGATCAAGGACCGGCTCGACGACGTGGTCGGCGTCGTGCTCACCCACGGCCACGAAGACCACATCGGGGCGGTGCCGTACCTGCTCAAGCTCAAGCAGGACATCCCCCTGATCGGCTCCGGCCTGACCCTCGCGCTGATCGAGGCGAAGCTCAAAGAGCACCGGATCAAGGCGTACACACTGACCGTGACCGAGGGGCAGCACGAGCGG
>DASQLG010000033.1:0-21603 GCA_035630115.1 Microbacterium sp.
GCGTATGCTTGAGCGTCGGTAACGGTGAGCACTTCATCCAAAGCAACGCGGATGCTGGGGTTCATCCGGCCCCATCGTTTAGCGGCCTAGGACGCCGCCCTTTCACGGCGGTAGCACGGGTTCGAATCCCGTTGGGGTCACGCCCGACACACAATTTCATACGCATGGCCCTGTAGCGCAGTTGGTTAGCGTGCCGCCCTGTCACGGCGGAGGTCGCGGGTTCAAGTCCCGTCAGGGTCGCTCCACAGCGACGGGCCCTTTTTTCGAGAAGGGCCCTTCGTCTCGGACGCGGCGTTCTCGGATGCCGCGAGGCTCTGTAGCTCAGTTGGTAGAGCGCACGACTGAAAATCGTGAGGTCACGGGATCGACGCCCGTCGGAGCCACGGAAACCCTCTTCTGGCTTCTACAGGAGGGGGTTTCTTCATTCCCGGACGTCCGCCGCCACCCCCGCGCGACGCGACCCATTGACGGCCGACCCGCGACTTGGAAGTCTGACCCCCGGGCCCGCACCGAGCGGACCGGGAAGGGCGGCGAACATGGGGATGTCGGAGCGAGCGATCAGGGCAAGGTCCTCAATAGAGCCGGTGACGGCATACCTCTCGAAGATGCAGGCGCTCACCGAGGATCCTGACGCGTTGGATTTCACCTTCGGCAACCCGCATGAGATGGCACTGGCGGGCCTCACCGACGCCATGCGCGCGCAGCTCGAACCGCGATCCGTCGACTGGTACGCCTACAAGGCGAACGAGCGCCCGGCGCAGGAGGCCGTGGCCGCAGGGCTCAGTGGCGAACTCGGGCTCGAGTTCGCGCCGGACGACATCGCGATGACTCAAGGCGCATTCGGTGCGATCGCACTGGCTCTTGCGCTGGTCGCCGACCCTGGCGACGAAGTGGTCATCCCGGCGCCCGGGTGGTTCTGCTACGACCCAATGCTGTTCGCGGCCAACCTGCTGCCGGTCCCGGCGGCGCTGGATCCGACGGACTTCTCGCTCGACATCGATGCGATCGAGCGCGCGATCACACCGCGTACGCGCGTCGTGATTGTGAACTCTCCGTCGAACCCCACCGGCAGGGTGTTCCCGAAGCAGACATGGGACGAGCTCGCGGGCGTGCTGGAGCAGGCATCCCGCACACACGGACGCCGGATCTGGCTGCTCTCCGACGAGCCGTACCGTCGGATCCGCTTCGACGGGATCGGCTTCGCAAGCCCGGTCGGCTCATATCCGTGGTCCATGATCGACTACAGCTACGGCAAGGTGCTGCTTGCACCCGGTCAGCGCCTCGGCTATCTCGCACTGTCGCCGCTCCTGCCATCGGCCGAGCGGGAAGAGCTCCGCGGAGCATTCATGCCGATCCAACTCGCAATCGGGTGGGGTTTCCCCAACGCGCTCATGCAGTACAGCGTGCCTGCGCTGGAGAGCGTGTCCATCGACGTCACCGAGCTGACGCGCAAGCGCGACCGCCTCTACGGTGCCCTCATCGACGCGGGGTACACGCTCACGCGTCCAGAAGGGACGTTCTACCTGTGGGGCCGCGCACCGGGCGACGATGCTCAGGCCTACTGCGACGCGCTTGCCGAGCAGCGGGTCTACGTCATGCCGGGCACAGTGTTCGATCGCCCCGAGCACTTCCGCATCTCCCTCACCGCGACGATGGAGACGATCGAACGGGCCCTTCCCGCTCTCGTCGCCGCGGCGAAGATCAGCTAGCCGCGGTGCACCTGGCCGCCGCTCAGGATCCGAGCGTGACGTCCACCTGGATCTCCGCCGCCAGCCGCTCGAGTGCGGACCGAACGGCGTCGACATCAACGGATGCCGGCACCGTCGCGATGATCGTCGCCTCGAAGAGCCGCCCGCCGGCCATCGCCGCATCGCGGGTCTCGCTCGACATCCGCTCGATGCTGAGGCCGTGCGCGCTCAGCGTCGACGAGATCTCGCGCACGATGCCCGGGTGGTCGTTGCCGAGCACGCTGAAGCCGAACTGACGCGAGGATGCGGCATCCGATGCCGACGCACCACCGGTGTGCACCGTCACGGTCAGCAGCCCGTCGAGGGCGGCGAGCGCCGTTCTGAGCTCCTCGACCCGTTCCGGCGCGACCGAGACCTGGATGATGCCCGCGAACGCCCCGGCGAGCTCGGCGAGCTCGCTGTTCTCCCAGTTGCCGCCGTGCGCGTCGACCGCGTCGGCCACGGCTGCGACGAGTCCTGCGCGGTCAGCTCCGACGACGGTGAGCACGAGCGTTGTCATGTGGGAAAGCGTAGCGACCGCCGTCACCCGGGCCTATGGCGCCGCTGACGTGGCCAGCAGGGTGGTCATCCGTGCGATCTCGATCGCCTGGTCGGATTCGATGTGGCGGGCCATCTCTCCGAGTGCCGGCTCCTGCCCGCCGCCCGCCGCGTAGAGTTCGGCGACCATGGCCAGCGCGCCCTCGTGGTGGCGGATCATGAACTCCAGGAACAGCCGGTCGAACTCATCACCCGAGGCCGCCTCGAGCTGGGCCAGCTCGGCATCCGTCAGCATCCCGGGCATCGCCGCGGCGTGCTCTTCATGTGCGCCGTCGGGGTCGCGGACGGGCTCGCCACGCTCCTGCAGCCACCGCTCCATCACGGTGATCTCGTCGTCCTGGCTGATCTGCATCCGCTCCGCCAGAAGCAGGATGGCTCGGGTCTGCGTGCGCTCGGGGACGAAGCCGGTCATCACGAGCGCCTGAGCGTGGTGCGGGAGCATCGACCTCACGAAGTCGGCGTCGGCCGGGAGGTGGGCGACTTCGGGCAGCACGAGCTGCTCGTCTTCGTCGAGCGTCCGATTGTCTTCGCCGGGTCCGCCGAGCTGCACTACCGGCGCATCGGAGACCAGGCGCTCGGGCGCATCCTGCGCGGTGCACGCCGTGACTCCGAGCGTGACGAGAAACGTGAGAACCACGGCAGCAACCCGGGGGGCGGTCGCGACCATCGGACACCTCCAGAAGCGTCGCAGAGCCTCTTCGCTCCGGTTTTTGATCCTAGTCACGGGCACGAACGGATGGATAGATTCGAGCACATAGAGCCTCACGCTGGTCGGTGGCACACGGTCGTTCCCCGGGCAGCGGAGGTATTCGGCACGTCAACGCGAGAACAGAGAGGTTCCTCGAATGACCAGCAACTCCCCCCACCCGTGGCGCAGACGCGCGCTCGCCGTCGCCGGCGCGCTCGCCCTGGGTGTGTCGCTCCTGTCGGCAACCGCCGCCACCGCCGAGGAAGACCCCCGGGTCGATCTCCCCGGCGGCTACCAAGTCGGCGTACCCACCGGCAACCAGGAGGCCGGCGTCGCCGCGAGCAACATCGAGTTGCTCGCCAACGTCCCCCGCGTGGCTCCCTTCGACGCGAATCCGGGAAACTTCGGATTCGTCAACTCCGACCTGGCCTTCACGGGCGACAACGCGATCGTCGGCAACTTCAACGGGTTCCAGGTCTACGACGTGTCCCACCCCGCCGGTCCGACGCTGCGTGCCTCGTTCGTCTGCCCCGGCGGTCAGGGCGACGTCTCGGTATTCGGGAACCTGCTATTCATGTCGGTCGAGGAGACGCGCGGCCGCATCGACTGCGGCACGCAGGGCGCTTCTGGAGCGGTCAACCTCGAGCGGTTCCGCGGAATCAGGATCTTCGACATCAGCGACATCGAGAACCCGGTGCAGCTGCCGGGTGTCCAGACCTGCCGTGGATCGCACACGCACACACTCGTCACCGACCCCGAGGATCCGGAAAACATCTACATCTACAACTCGGGCACGTCGACCGTGCGACCGGCCGCGGAACTGACCGGCTGCGAGAACGCACCGGCGTCCACGACACCGGTCACGACGGGTAACCCCACCCAGTGGCGCATCGACGTCATCAAGGTGCCGCTCGCGACTCCGGAAACGGCGGCGGTCGTGTCCCAGCCGCGGATCTTCACCGACCCGGCGACCGGCGCCTTCAACGGTCTGCAGAACGGGCCGACCCAGCCGCTCCACCCGTCCGGGGTTCCGTACTCACCCTCGCCCAACACGAACACGTGCCACGACATCACGGCCTACCCCGAGATCGGTCTCGCCGCGGGCGCGTGCCAGGGCAACGGCATCCTGCTCGACATCTCCGACCCGGCGAACCCGGTGCGGGTGGATGCGGTGGCGGACCCGAATTTCTCCTACTGGCATTCGGCGACGTTCAACAACGACGGCACGAAGGTGATCTTCACGGATGAGTGGGGAGGCGGAACGGCGGCGCGGTGCCGTGCGGCCGACCAGCCGGAGTGGGGAGCGAACGCGCTCTTCGACATCGTGGACGGCAAGCTGGAGTTCAGGAGCTACTACAAGCTTCCCGTGCCGCAGACGACACAGGAGAACTGCGTCGCCCACAACGGTTCGATCGTGCCCGTTCCGGGACGCGACATCCTGGTGCAGGCCTGGTATCAGGGCGGGTTGTCGATCATCGACTTCACCGACACGGAGAACCCCACCGAGATCGCGTACTACGACCGCGGGCCGATCAACTTCCCCAGCCCGACCGGGCTCAACCTCGGCGGCTACTGGTCGACCTACTGGTACAACGGCAACGTCCTGGCCAGTGAGATCGCCCGGGGCTTCGACAGCCTCGGCCTGACGCCCAGCGCGCAGATGTCCGTCAACGAGATTGCGGCCGCACAGGAGGTCGAGCAGGCGCAGTTCAACGCGCAGCTGCAGACCAAGATCGTCAACGCGCCGAGCTTCGCCGTCACGCGTGCGTACATCGATCAGGCCGAGCGCGACGGCTCGCTCAGCGGCAAGGCGCTGACCGAGGTGCGCAAGCACGTCGACCAGGCCGAGCAGCTGGCGGGTACGTCGGCGAACCCGCGGTCGATCGTGGCCCAGTTCGACAACGCGGCCCGCAAGGCCGGAGCGCCGGACTCGGCTGTCGTGCAGGCACTCAACGCCTTCGCGGCGACCTTCGGCTGATGCATGCCCGGTGGGCCGCCCCGGCGGCTCACCGGCATGACCGTGTATGCCCGGCGGCTGGAGCCGTCGGGCATTCGCGCATCCGGAGCGCGCCGTACTCGCGGCTCCACAGGGTGCCCACGCGGACGCCGTACCATGTCCGTTGGGGCGCACCTGGGGCATCCGCGGCGCCACTCGTTCTCCGGGGATAGGGAACTGTGACCGAATCCACACGAAACGGTGCGCGCACGCACCGAGTTTCCGCGCGCGTAAGGCGCCGTCGCCGGCTGGTCGCGTTCATCTCGGCAGCGGTACTCGTCGCGGCTCTGGTCACGACGGTGTCGGTGATCGCGGCCACCCGGGGAGAACCGGGTGTCGCGGCCGACCTGGCCGCATCGCCGATCACGACGCCGCCGAGCCGCGCGCCCGACCCGACAACCCTCACCGCCTCACAGGAGCTGCTCGCGTCGTCCGACGACCCCTCCGCGTGCGCCGTGAGCTTCGCCGGTGACGGAGTCGCCGAGGGACCCATGCTCCAGACCCAGGGAGCGCTCTACGACCGACTGCCCATCCCCCAGCGCGATGGTCTGGTCTTCGCGGGCTGGTACGCGACGCAGGCGGATGCCGCCGCCTTCACGGTCGCGAGCAGGGTCAACGGTGCGGAGCTCGTCTCCTGCACGGACCGGGAGGTCACGCTGCACGGGTCGTGGAAGACCCCCGAGGAGAACCTCGCCGAGGACGCGCGGATCCCGATCCTGATGTACCACCAGTTCACGACCAATCCTGCGGGCGAGGAGGGATGGCTGCGCGGCAACTACGCATTTATCGGCGACTTCGAAGCCCACATGAACCACATCGCCACGACGGGGTTCTACCTGCCCACGTGGGATGAGCTGAGCGCCTTCATCGACGGGCGACTGTTCCTGCCGACTCACTCGGTGATCATCACCGACGATGACGCCGACCAGACCTGGTTCGACCTGGCCGCACCCATCGTCGACAAGTACAAGCTGATCACCACCTCGTTCATGATCACCGCCTACCGTCAGGACCCCCCTCCGAACGCCTACGTCCTGCGTCGCTCCCACACGCACGACATGCACCAGGCGGGCGACGACGGCCAAGGGCGGATCGTCAACTGGGCGGTGCCGGAGATCGCCGCCGACATGGAGGCGTCTGCCGCCGTCCTGGGCGTCAAGGAGGTCATGGCGTATCCGTTCGGCCACCACAACGACACCGCGAAGGAAGGTCTCCGGCAGGCGGGGTACGAAATGGGCCGCACGATCGAGCCGGGCTATGTCACCATCGGCACGGACAAGCTCGCGCTGCCGGTGGCGCGCATCAACTACGGCATGGGTCTGGATGCACTGATCGGTCTCATCGGCTGAAGGTCGCGCGATGCTGGCGGGGTGGCAATCGCGTCGGTCAGAGTTCGCCGGGAGACATGGCCTGCGCGTCGAGCTCCTCGACGAACTGCCGTGCCTTGCTGACCTGCACGCCCGGCTTGCGCGGCGCGTAGACGACCAGCGAGTGGAACACGAACCGCACGATGAAGGCGACGAAGAGCGTGATGGCGGTCGCGATCACGACGGAGATGTGCCCTTCGGAGACCATGAGCGCGAAGATCGGGATGCGGATGAGCAGCTCGGCGTTGTTGAATGTGAACGACTTCCCGAAGCGGGACCAGACCCCTGAGGCCTCGCCCTTCATGTCCTGGAAGACGAAGCGCTCCTGCAGCAGGAAGTTGCCGATGATCGTCGCCTCGGACGCGATGATGGCCGCGGCGATGTAGTTGACGTCCAGCTGGCTCAGCGCCCACACGATGGCCACGTTCGCGATCGCGCCGAGCCCGCCGATCACCGCGAACAGCGACATCTTTCCGAACCGCAGCGCGGTGAGCTGGGTGAGGAAGTGCATCCCCTGGCGCATCGACGCCTTCGACTCACCCGCGTGCCGGCCGGCGAAGTCGAACGGCACCTCAGCCACCCGCAGATTCTGCCGAGCCAGGATTTCCAGCAGGATCTTGAAACCGCGGGGTTTGAGCGTGGCGGAGTCGACGGATCTGCGGTCGATCAGGAAGAACCCGGTCATCGGGTCGGACACGTTCTTGAGGCGGATCGGGAACATGGCGCGGGTGAGCGCGGTCGAGGCTTTCGACACGAGGACGCGCGTGCGGTCGGCCAAGCCGCTGGACGTGCCGTCGCCGGCATACCGGGAGGCGACGACCACGTCGACATCGCCCTGCGCGAAGCGGGCGTAGATGTCGCGGATCTCCTCGGGCGGGTGCTGCAGGTCGCCGTCCATCACCAGGCACACGTCGGCCTCGGCCGCGGCGATCCCTTCGAGCACGGCTCCGCCCAGGCCGCCCCTGCGGCGGTCGCGGTGAATCAGCCGGACGGGCATGCCGGCGGATGTCGCGACCTCGCGGACCACGTCGGGCGTGGCATCCGTGCTGTCGTCGACGAAGACGATCTCCGCGTCGATGCCGTGCGTCTCGGCCGTGACACGACGAACGAGCTCCGCGACATTGGGAGCTTCGTTGTACGTCGGGACGATGATCGAGAGCTGCATGAGCGTCTATCGTCGCACGCGAGATAAGGGTGCGCACGCCCAGATGCCGCGCCGCACGCCTGCAGCGTCCGGCGAGCATTCAGCATCCATGCGGAAGAATGGACGGATGACTTCCTCCCCCTCGACGATAACGGTGTTCGGTGCAGACTGGTGCCGCGACTGCGTCCGCACCAAGAACCAGCTCTCCTCGCTCGGTGTGTCCTACGACTACGTCGACCTCATGGCCCACCCGGCCGCCGCCGACGTCGCCCGGGAGATCTCCGGTCGCACGAACATCCCCGTCGTCGTATACCCCGACTCGTCCCACCACGTCGAGCCCTCCAACGCCGACGTCGAGACCAAGCTGCGGGCGCTCTCCCTCATCTAGCACTGCCTTATCTCGCACTGCGTCGCTCAGTAGTCTGAACAGGTGAGCGAAGGCGCAGTGTGAGCAAGGGTGTAGAGGGCAACACGCGGGCGATCGAAGGCTCGGTCGTCACCGACTTCTCCGACCGGATGAGCTACGGCGGCTACCTCGAGCTCGACACCCTGCTGGCCGCGCAGCATCCGCTCAGCTCGCCCGAGCATCATGACGAGCTGCTGTTCATCATCCAGCACCAGACGACCGAGCTCTGGCTCAAGCTCGTCCTGCACGAACTCTCGGCCGCATGCCGTTTCCTTCGCGACGATCGACTCGCGCCGGCGCTCAAGTGCATCGCGCGGGTCAAGCACATCCAGCGGACCCTCACCGAGCAGTGGTCGGTGCTCGCGACCTTGACGCCGGCGGAGTACGCGCAGTTCCGCGGCGTCCTGGGCAACGCGAGCGGATTCCAGTCCGCGCAGTACCGCGCGGTCGAGTTCACCCTCGGCAACAAGAACGCGGGCATGCTGCGTGTCTTCGCCACAGACCCGGCGGCGGAATCGCTCGTTCGCCAGGCGCTGGAGGCGCCGAGCCTGTATGACGAATTTCTTCGCATGCTCGCCCGATCGGGGTACCCGATCCCCGACGAGGTGCTCGAGCGGGACGTGACGAAGGCGTGGACCTTCACACCTGAACTCGTGCCGATCTTCGCGTCGATCTACGCCGACCCGCAGGCGCATTGGGCCGCGTACGAGACGTGCGAGGAGCTCGTCGATCTGGAGGACAACTTCCAGCTCTGGCGCTTCCGGCATCTGAAGACCGTCGACCGCATCATCGGCTTCAAGAAGGGCACCGGGGGATCCAGCGGCGTGCCGTTCCTGCAGAAGGCCCTCGAGCTCACCTTCTTCCCCGAGCTGTTCGCAGTGAGAACCGAGATCGGTCAATGAACTCCAGCGGCAGCCGGTCTGTGGGCACCGCCCGGCGCGTGTCGAACCACTCCCTTCGCGAGCTCGTGGGACCTGATGCCGGCCTGTGCCGCCGCGCACTGGGCGGCGAGGTCGGCGTCGCGCTGCCTCCGTTCGTCGACCATCACGTTCACCTCCACCTGATCGAGGAGGGCGACCTCGGCGCCCACGGGATCGCGGGGGTTCTCGACCTGGGCGGAGATCCCGTCGCCCTCGCGCAGCGTCCCCGCGACAGCATGCCTCGAGTGGCATATGCCGGCGCGTTCCTTACAGCTCCCGGCGGCTACCCCGTCGGTCGCGGGTGGGCTCCCGCCGCATGCGTCCGAGAGGTGAGCAATCCGTCCGCGCATCCCGGGGTCTCCGGCGGCGCTGCGACGGCGGTCGACGAACAGGCCTCTTTCGGGGCATCCGTCATCAAGGTCGCGCTCAACGCCGAAGCCGGCCCCGTCCCCGACGTGCCGACGCTGACGGCCATCGTGACGGCGGCCCGGCTGCACGGCCTCCCCGTCGTCGCCCATGCCGAGGGCGCGGGAATGGCCGGCGCCGCGATCGCGGCGGGGCTCGATGTGCTCGCGCACACGCCTTTCACCGAGCTGCTCGACCACGGGCTCATCCTTCGGGCGGTGCGCTCCGGACAGCGGTGGATCTCCACACTCGACATCCACCGCGACGACGAGCGGAGTCGAGAGACCGCCGCAGCCAACCTGGCCGTGTTCGTCCGCGCCGGCGGAGCGGTGCTCTACGGAACGGATCTGGGCAACGGCGACCTGCCGGTCGGGGTCAACGGGCGGGAGCTGGCCGCGCTGCACGCGGTCGGATTGCGCGGCGAGGAGCTGCTGGCCACGCTCACCGACCCCTGGCCGCGGAAGGATCGCTCGCGTGGCGTCTCGACTTTCGTTCCGGGCGATCCGCCCGCGGGGCTGGATGACATACCGGCATGGCTCTCCGGCGCCACCGTCGTCCCCACGGAGGAGCTGATCCACGATGACCACGGGTGACCATGCGACCGTCCGCAACGGACTCACGGAGCTCGCGGCCGAGGCGGCGGCCCTGGATACCGCCGATCCGCTCGCGGGCCTGCGCTCCGAGTTCACCGGCGCGGAGTCGTCGCTGGTGTACTTCGACGGCAACTCCCTCGGGCGGCCGCTGCGCCGCAGCGCCGAGCGGCTGGAGCGCTTCGTCCACGAGCAGTGGGGCGGCCGCCTCATCCGCGGGTGGGACGAGTCGTGGATGGATCTCCCGTTCGAGATCGGCGACGCACTCGGCCGGTCGGTGATCGGCGCCGCCCCTGGTCAGACCGTGATCGGCGACTCGACCACCGTGCTGCTCTACAAGCTCATCCGTGCGGCGTTCGACGCGCAGCACGCCGCTGACGCCGCCCGCGTGGAGATCGTCGTCGACACCGACAACTTCCCGACCGACCGCTACCTGGTCGAGGGGATCGCCGCCGAGCGCGGCGGTCGTGTGCGCTGGATCGAGGTCGACCGCTCCTCGGGCGTGACAGCTGACGCGCTCCGCGCCGCCGTCGGTCCACAGACCGCTGTGGTGGTGCTCAGCCAGATCGCCTACCGATCGGGCTTCCTCGCGGACGCTCCGACTCTCACGCGGATCGCCCACGATGCCGGCGCTCTGATCCTGTGGGACCTCTGCCACTCCGCCGGCTCGGTCCCGATCTCATCCGACGTCTGGGGCTTCGACCTCGCGGTCGGGTGCACCTACAAGTACCTGAACGGCGGACCCGGCTCACCCGCCTTCGCGTATGTGGCCACGCGCCATCAGCGCACGCTGACCCAGCCGATCCAGGGGTGGATGGGCAGCGCGGACGTGTTCGCGATGGGTCCCGAGTACTCGCCCGCTCCCGGCATGCGCCGTTTCCTGTCGGGCACCCCGCCGATCGTCGGAATGCTGGCGCTGCAGGACATGCTCGCGCTGATCGAGACCGCCGGGATCGACGCGATCAGAGCGAAGTCGATCGCCCTCACCGAGTACGCGATCCGACTTGCCGACGAACTGCTCGCGCCGTTCGGCGTGACGGTCGCCTCACCACGACAAGCCGCCCAGCGAGGCAGTCACATCACCCTGCAGCATCCGTCGATGCGCGCCGTGACCGCGCGGTTGTGGGCCCGGGATGTGATCCCCGACTATCGCGACCCGGGCGGACTTCGCATCGGCCTCTCGCCGCTGTCGACGAGCTTCACCGAGACTGTCCGCGGCATGAACGCCGTCCGTGCCGCGCTCGATGCGGAGATCTCATAGACCGACTGCGCCGCGCCGGCACCCATGCCGCCGCGTGAGATCCAGGCGCACACCGGGTGGGACCGGGTTCCGCACGTAAGCTGGAGGCTCCGCCCGAAGGAGAGCGCCACGTGACGGCAGCCGCGAAATCAGCCACCGCGAAGACGGTGTCAGCCCCGCCTGCCACCCCTGCTGCGGCGGTGCCCGAGGCGGAGCGCGAGAGGCTGGACGCTGCGATCGCCGACCTCCGCATCGGCGCGCGCGCGTGGTCGCACCTCACGCTCGATCAGCGCGCTCGGCTCCTCCAGCGTGCGCACGCGGCGACGGTTGCCACCGCCGAGGAGTGGGCCGACACGGCCGCCCTCGCGACGGGCATGGAGCCCGGCCACCCACGACGAGGCGAAGAGTGGCTCCCGGGGCCGTATGCCGCGCTCGTCGCGCTAGAGGCGTACCGGGAGTCCGTAGAGGCCTTGGCGAAAGGAGGAAACCCGCTCGATGACGTGAAGATGGATGCCGCGCCGGGCGGACGCGTGCGGGCTCACGCGTTCCCGCTGCACGCTGCCGATGCCGTCCTCGTCGCGGGCCACACCGGCGAAGTCTGGTTCGAGCCCGGTGTGACGATCGCCGAGGCACGCGAGTCGGCCGGTCTCGGTCAGCTGACGCCGACCCGGAGCGGCGGGGTCGGGCTCGTTCTCGGCGCCGGCAACGTGACGTCCATCTCCGTGCTCGACGTGCTGTACGAGCTGGTGGCCCACAACCGGGTCGTCCTGCTCAAGGTCAATCCGACCCAGGATTCGATGGTTCCCGTGTACGAGCGGGCGCTCGCCCCTCTCATCGAGCCCGGCTTCCTGCGGATCGTCCGTGGGGGAGGCGATGTCGGCGCCTACCTCACCGGTCACGAGGGCATCGACCATGTGCACATCACCGGCGCCACCCCGACGTTCGACGCGATCGTGTGGGGCCCTTCGACAGGCTCAGGGACCGCTGAAACCGCTCGCCGCCGCCGCGACGGCGACCCGCAGCTGACGAAGCCGATCACCGCGGAGCTGGGCGGTGTCTCGCCGATCATCGTGGTGCCCGGTCAGTGGGATGAGGCCGACCTCCGCTACCAGGCCGAGCACATCGTCACGATGCGCCTATACAACAGCGGCCACAACTGCCTCGCGGGCCAGGTCGTTCTCATCAGCGCCGACTGGCCGCAGCGCGAGGCGTTCCTCACCGCACTGCGCACGGCGTTCGCCGACGCACCGGACCGCCCGACCTGGTACCCGCACAGCGCCGACCGGATGGAAGAGGCGGCATCCAGCTACCCCGATGCGACACGTTTCGGCGGCGGAAGCCGCCTGCTGATCGAAGTCGGCCCGGGGCAGGACGCGACCGCCCTGGAGACGATCGAGTACTTCGCTCCCGTGCTCGGTGTCGTCGAACTCGGCGGCAACGGGCAGGAGTTCGTCGACGCTGCCGTGGCGCACGCGAACGGAAAGCTCCCCGGAACTCTCGGGGCCAACGTCCTGATCGACCCGGCGACCCAGGGTGCACTCGGCGACGGCTTCGAGCGCGCGATCGCCGATCTCCGCTACGGCGCCGTCTCGATCAACTCCTGGACCGCGCTCGCGTTCCTCACGCCCACGCTCACGTGGGGCGGGTATCCGGGCGGCACTCTGGATGACGTGGAGAGCGGCATCGGAATCGTCCACAACGCGCTGCTGCTCGACCGCGTCGAGCGGACGGTGACGCGCGGCCCGTTCCGCCCGTTCCCCCGCTCGATTCGCGCCGGACTGCGAGCCGGCAGCCTGTCGGCCGCCGTCGTGCTGCCGAAGGCCCCGTGGTTCGTTCACTCCCGCACCGGCGCCGTCGTCAGCGAGGGCTTCACCCGGTACCGGATGGACGGAAACCTCGCGCGGCTGGCGGGCACGTTCATCCAGGCTCTGCGCGCATGAGTCGGGTCGCCCGCGACCTCACCGCCGACTACCTCATCGTCGGAGCGGGCTCGGCGGGGGCAGCCCTCGCGGCGCGCCTGAGCGAGGATCCGGCGGTCTCGGTGCTGCTCCTCGAAGCGGGCCGGCGCGACACCGCGCTCGAGCTGCACGTTCCGGCGGCGTTCTCGAAGCTGTTCCGTGGCGAGTACGACTGGAACTATGACACCGTCCCGCAACCTGGACTCGAGAACCGGACGATCTACTGGCCGCGCGGTAAGACCCTCGGCGGTTCGTCGTCGCTCAACGCGATGATCTGGGTCCGCGGATTCGCCGCCGACTACGACGACTGGGCGGCTCAGGCGGGCGAGCGCTGGTCGTGGCGCAGCCTGGTCCCCTACTTCCGCCGCGTCGAGCGCACGCAGGGCCCCGTCGACCCGACGCAGGGAACGGACGGTGCGCAGTCGGTGGAGCACCAGCGCGACCCCCGCCCGCACACCGCCGCCTTCCTCGACGCGGCTGCGCAGGCCGGGCACACGGTGACCCGTCCGAACCTCCCCGCGGGTCAGGGCTTCTCGCAAACCATGGTCTCGCAGCGCCGCGGCGCGCGCGCGTCCACGGCGGACGCGTACCTGCGGCCGGCGAGACGACGCCGCAATCTGCGCGTGATCACAGGGGCGCTCGTGCGTCGAGTGACCTTCGCCGCCCTTCCTGCCGAAAGGGTCATCGATTCTGCCGGACGTGCCCTCCGTCGGGCGACGGGGGTGTACGTCGAGATCGACGGGATCACCCGCCAGGCCCGCGCCCGGCGTGAGGTGATCCTCGCCGGCGGAGCGGTGAACACCCCGCAGCTGCTGATGCTGTCGGGCGTCGGCCCCGCCGCGCACCTCACCGAGCACGGCATCCCGGTCGTCGTCGACAGTCCTGACGTGGGTGCGAACCTGCAGGACCACCTCGTCGCGGGCCTCGCACCCGCCGCGCACGGCGGCACCCTGTTCGGTGCGGAGAAGGCGGGAGAGCTGGCGCGCTACCTCATCGCTCGCCGCGGGATGCTGACCTCGAACGTCGGCGAGGCCTACGGCTTCGTCCGCACGGAGGTGGCGGATCGCACGTCGATGCCCGACGCGCTTCCCGACGTCGAGATCCTCTTCGCGTCGGCGCCGTATGTCGGCGAAGGACTCGTGCCGCTGCCCGCCGAAGGCCTCACCGTCGCTGCGATCCTGCTGCGTCCGCACAGCCGCGGCACGATTCGACTGCGCTCGTCCGACCCGCACGACAAAGCCGAGATCGACCCGAAGTACCTCAGCGATCCCGACGGCATCGACCGCGCCACGCTGCTCGCGGGCCTCGCGGCGTGCGAGCGACTCCTCGCGACCGACGCCCTGCGCGCGGTGACGACCGGCGGCTGGGTGGTTCCCGAAGGCGGCGAGAACATGACGCCGGACGAACGCGCCGAGCTCTCGCTGCGGCGCTACTCGCACACCCTCTATCACCCCGTCGGCACGGCCCGGATGGGATCGGATCCCGCATCCGTCGTCGACACCGAGCTGCGGGTGCGGGGAGTGGCGGGCCTGCGCGTGGCGGACGCCTCGGTCATGCCCTCGCTCATCCGCGGCCACACCAACGCCGCCTCGATCGTGATCGGCGAGGTGGCCGCCGACCTGATCCGGGGTCGCTGAAGGTCAGCCCGCGAAGCGATCGGTCGCGGCGACGAGCGCCGCCGCGATCCCCGGCTCTGCCGCCGAGTGTCCGCCGTCGTGGACGACGACGAGCTCGGCCGCGGGCCACGACCGGTGCAGGTCCCACGCCGTCATGATCGGCGTGCAGATGTCGTAGCGTCCCTGAACGATCACCGCGGGGATGCCGCGCAGCGACGTGGCGGCGTCATCGATGAGCTGCTGCTCCCGGAACCAGCCGTCGTGCAGGAAGAAGTGGTTCTCGATGCGCGCGAACGCCGTCGCGGCGGCCGGCTCCGTCATGGCGGCGACGAGGGCGGGGTCCGGACGGAGGGTGAGGGTGGACGCCTCCCACCGCGACCACGCGACGGCCGCCGGCACGTGCACGGCGGGGTCGGGGTCATTGAGCCTGCGATGGTAGGCCTCGATCATGCGCGATCGTTCGAGCACCGGAATCGGGGTGATGAATTCCTCCCACAGGTCGGGGAAGATCGCCGACGCCCCGCCCTCGTAGAACCACTCCAGCTCATGGCGGCGCAGCGTGAAGATGCCTCTCAGCACCAGTTCGGTGACCGCATCCGGATGGGTCTCGGCGTACGCGAGCGCCAGCGCGCTCCCCCACGACCCGCCGAAAACCTGCCAGCGCTCGATGCCGAGGTTCCGCCGCAGCAGTTCGATGTCGGCGACGAGGTGCCAGGTCGTGTTGAAGCGGAGATCGGCGGCCGGGTCGCTCGCGTGCGGCGTGCTGCGACCGCACCCGCGCTGGTCGAAGAGCACGATGCGGTACTTCTCCGGGTCGAAGAACCGCCGATGCCACGCCGACGTACCCGCGCCGGGTCCGCCGTGGAGGAAGACGACCGGCTTGCCCTCGGGGTTGCCGCTCTGCTCCCAGTAGATGCGGTGACCGTCACCGACCAGCAGCATTCCCGACTCATAGGGCTCGATCGCCGGGTACAGGCAGTCGAGCTCGTTCGGGTCGCTCACAGGCCGCTTCCGGGGACCGAGAACGTGTCGCACGCCTGCACGCCGCCGTCGAGGCCGGCGTTGAACCAGCGCGCGCGCTGCTCGCTCGAGCCATGGGTCCAGGTCTCCGGGTTCACACCGCCACCGGACTGCTGCTGGATGTGGTCGTCGCCGACGGTCTGCGCGGCGTTGATCGCGTCGTTGATCTGCTGCGACGTCGGGGGCTCCAGGTAGGGCACACCCCTCTCGTCCTCGGTCTGCGACGCGGCCGCCACCCAGGCGCCGGCGAAGCAGTCCGCCTGCAGCTCGATGCGCACGGCGTTGCTGTCCTCACCGGTGCCGTCGTTGGGGTTCTGCTGCATGATCCCGGTGATCTGCTGGATGTGGTGGCCGTACTCGTGCGCCAGGACGTAGAGCTGCGCGAGTGGACCCGCGGTGGCGTCGAACTGCTCGCGGAGGAGGGCGAAGAACGTCGGATCGACGTAGATGCCCTCTTCAGGCGGACAGTAGAACGGTCCGGTGGCATTCGATGCCGTGCCGCACTGCGTGCTCGTGGAGCCGTCGACGATGATCAGCTGCGGCTCGCGGTAGCCCTCGACGTTCTCGGCCCAGAACTGGTTGATGGAGAGGGATGCCGCGGCCAGACGGCAGTCATCGCTCGCGTTCGCGTCGGCTCCGGTTTCGCAGTTCGCGATCTCGCTGCCGGTGTCGGCCGGGTTCGGCACGCCGCCGCCGCCCAGCAGCCCGGAGAGGTCGGTGCCGGTGAACAGCTGGAACAGCAGAACCGCCAGCGCTCCGAGGCCAGCGATGCCACCGCCCGCCGCGGCGATGCCGCCACCGCGTCGCCGAGCGGTGTTGCCGCCGACGCTCGCGTTGTCGTTGAAAGTCATGCGTTCACGGTACCGGTCAGCGTGGGGCGCGACCCAGACATTCCCTACCGCGGTGCGGATTGCTATGCTCGCTGGTCCGGATCGGCCATCGGCTGCCGCCGCGCGGGCCCGCGGGCCCGGGAATAGGCTCGGGTCATGACGCCAACATCTCCCCCGGTCACCGTCACGATCACCGGTGCGGGAGGACAGATCGGCTACGCCCTGCTGTTCCGCATCGCCGCAGGGGAGATGCTGGGGCCCGATAGCCGCGTGCGGTTGAAGCTGCTCGAGATTCCGCAGGGGGTCCGCAGCGCGGAGGGCGCCGCGCTCGAGCTGCAGGACTGCGCGTTCCCGCTGCTGCACGAGGTCGAGGTGACCGATGACCCGCGCACCGCATTCGACGGCTCCAGCATCGCGCTCCTCGTCGGCGCGCGACCCCGTGGCCCCGGAATGGAACGGGCCGAGCTCCTCGCGGCCAACGCCGGCATCTTCGGGCCGCAGGGCGCGGCGCTGAACTCCGTGGCAGCCGACGACATCCGCGTCGTCGTGGTCGGCAACCCGGCGAACACGAACGCGCTCATCGCCGCGGCATCCGCCCCCGACATCCCGGCGGAACGGTTCACCGCGCTGACACGACTCGACCACAACCGTGGGCTCGGTCAGCTCGCCGAGGCTCTCGATGCACGGCCCGATGAGATCGACGGGCTGGCGATCTGGGGTAACCATTCCGCGTCGCAGTTCCCCGACGTCTCGCACGCGACCTTCCGCGGTGAGCCGGTGATCGACGCGCTCGCCGGCCGCTGGGGAGGGCGCGCAGCGGCCGATGCCTGGCTCGACGACGTCTTCATCCCGCGCGTCGCGAAACGCGGGGCCGAGATCATCGAGGTGCGCGGCTCGTCGTCGGTGGCCTCGGCCGCCCACGCCGCGATCGAGCACGTCCGCGACGAACAGGCCGGCACGGCATGGACCTCGGCGGCGGTCGTCTCTCGCGGCGAATACGGCGTTGCGAAGGGGCTGGTCAGCTCGTTCCCCGTCTTCTCCGACGGGGACGGCTACCGTGTGATCGAAGGGCTTCCCTTGGACGATCGCGCCCGGGCCCGCATCGACGCGTCGGTCGCCGAACTCGCGGCCGAGCGCGACGCGGTCAGAGCCCTCGGGGTGCTGTAGCGGCGATGGAAGCCCTCGTCGTCGCGGTCGTCGGGGTGATCGTGGTCGCCCTGGCGACCGCCCTCGCACCGCGTGTCGGAATCGCGGGCCCCCTCGCGCTCGTGGCGATCGGGATCGCGGTGAGCCTGCTCCCGTTCTTCCCCCCGTTCGAGGTCGACCCGGAGATCATCCTGGTCGGCGTCCTGCCTCCCCTTCTCTACTCGGCTGCGGTCTCGCTGCCCGCCATCGAGTTCCGCCGCGACTTCCGCCCGATCGCGGGTCTGTCGATCCTCCTCGTCCTGGTGAGCACCGCCGCGCTCGCCGTCTTCTTCGTGCTGGTCATCCCGGGAATCGACGTGTATCTCGCGATCGCGCTCGGTGCTCTGCTCAGCCCGACGGATGCCGTAGCCACGTCGATCGTGAAGAGGCTCGGCATCTCGCCCCGCGTCGTGACGATGCTCGAGGGCGAGAGCCTGCTCAACGACGCGACGTCACTCGTGCTGCTGCGCACCGCGATCGCCGCGATCGCCGTCGGCAGCGTGTCTATCGGTGAGGCCGTCTGGGCCTTCGTGTGGGGAGTGATCCTCGCTGTCGTGATCGGCGCGCTCGTAGGACTCCTCGCCCTCCGCGTGCGCACCTGGGTCGGCCACTCGGCCGCCAACACCGCACTGAGCTTCATCGTGCCGTTCGTCGCCTACCTTCCCACCGAGCAGCTGGGCGGCTCGGGCCTGGTGGCCGCGGTCGTCGCCGGCATCGTCACCGGCCAGGGCGCGGCCCGGTGGTTCAGCCCCGAGCAGCGCCTCTCGGACGAGCTGAACTGGCGCACCGTGGAGCTCATGCTCGAGGGGGCGGTCTTCCTGGTGATGGGCCTGCAGCTCAAAGAGATCGTGCAGGCCAACATCGAGGACCACGAGGGCCTGTGGCACGGCGCGTGGCTCGCGGCATCCGCCATCGCGATCATCCTGCTCGTCCGAGCGGGCTACGTCGCCGTCCTGGTCGCGGCGCAGGGACGACGAGCGCGGCGGCTCGACCGGGCCCGCCTGGAGAGCTTCACAGACCGGATCGACGCCGCGGCCACGGCACCTCCCACCGGCGGCAGGCGGCGGGCGTCGTCTCCCGAGCGCAACGAAAGGCGCCTGCAGCAGATGCGCAGCCGCGTCACCCGCGCCCTGGCCGATCTGGACTACTACCAGTCCTCGCCGCTGGGGTGGAAGCACGGCACCGTGATCGTCTGGGCCGGCATGCGCGGTGTCGTGACCCTCGCCGCCGCTCAGACGCTGCCGGACGGCCCGATCCAGGCGCTGCTGGTGTTCGTGGCGTTCCTGGTCGCCGTGGGCAGCCTCATGCTGCAGGGCTTCACGCTGCCCATGCTGGTGAGGCTGCTGCGGCTCGAGGGGAGCGGCGGCGGCGGTCCGACCGCGCAGGAGCAGCGACGCCTGGACGACGAGATGCGGCGGGCCGCGGCGTCCAGCCTCACGGAGGGGAGCCTGACGACGCGGGACGGTGCGGCGTTCTCGCCCGAGCTGATCGAGGTCGTGGGTTCTCGCCTGACTCAACCGCCCGACGATGACACGACGGCGTTCGCACACGATGTGCTCGAGCTCCGGCTCGCGCTCATCGCCGTGATGCGCGTGCGGCTGAACTCCGTCGCGCGCGACGGCACGTTCAGCACCGCCGCCCTGCGCCACGCGCTCGCCGAGCTCGACGCCGACCAGCTGAGCCTCGAACTGCGGCTCGGCGACGACGTGTGACGCGATTCGCCCCGGGCCGGGTACCGAAGAGGTGCGCGTCCGGGTGAGAATGGACAGATGAGCGAGACGACGGATGCCGCGGTGACGCGGTCCGCTGCGCTCGACGCAGACCCGCACAGCCAGACCAGCCCCCTCCACCTGCCCCACCAGGCGGCTGATTGCCCGAAGTGCTTCACCGAACTGCAGCGGGATCGTGACTGGTGGCTGGCGCGACCGGCCGGCTCGCGGCTCGTCGGACTCGTGATCTCCCGCGACGACATGCCCAGCGTCACTGAACAGCGCGACGAGCTCACCCGTTTCGGGGTGCCGATCGAGGGATTCCGTCATCCCGCTCCGGAGACGCTCGAGTCGTGGGAGGAACGACTCGTGCGCCTCTTCGGCACCCTGCGCACCGGCGACGTCCTCGTCGTGGCGACCGTGCACGCGCTCGGCCGCGACATCGACGAGGAGACCCGCACGGTCGCCGAGCTGCACCGGCGCGGTGTGGTCGTGAAGGTGCTCAGTCACGGCGGGCGCCACCTCTTCGACGCCGGCCGCTGACCGGCCGCACCCCTCGGTCGCCGAGCGGGAGCAACCCTCCGGTGCGATGTCGGAGGTCCTTAGTACATTTGTTCTATGTCACCGGCACTGGATCTTCTGCACGCAGAGATCGAGGCCGTGCCTGCGATCTGGCGAGACGCGGATGCAGTGGCGCTGAGTGACGGCGAGTTGATCGCAGTCAACGAGCGGTATTGCCGGATGCGGCGGATGCTCGACGCGGATCAAGCGCTGCTGGCGGCGGAGATCGCGCCGGTCCCGGCCGGAGCTCGGCTCGGAGGGTTGGCGAAGACGCAGGGCTACCGCAATCCGACCGCGCTGATCGCCGCGACCGGGGGGACGAGCAATGGTGACGCGGCGCGGCTCGTGAAGGTCGGTGAGGCAACCGCACCCCGGCAGCTGCTGTCCGGTGAGAAGGCGCCGGCGCGGCACCCGCACGTCGCGGAGGCTCTCGCGAACGCGGCGTTGACCGCTCAGGCCGCGGGCGCGATCATCGCGATGCTCGATCGGGTCGCGTTGCGCGCCGGTCACGACGCGATCGATGCGGCGGAGAAGACGCTGGCCGCGCAGGCGCCGGGCTGTCGATGGATCACCTGTCCCGGCTCCTGGTGCGCGCGGAAGCATGGCCCGATCCCGACGGCGTCGCGCCCCGCGAAGATGAGCTGCGGTCCGAGCAGATGATGGTCATGCGCGAAGTCGACGGCATGTTCGTGTTCAACGGCAAGCTCACTCCGGAAAGCGGCGCCCCGGTCAAGGTCGCGATTGAAGCGATCGTCTCCGCCGGGATGCGTGCCACTCAGGATGCTCAGCGGGATGGCACCGCCGACCCCGACATCCCGCGTAGATCCGTCGTGCACATGCAGGCCGACGCGCTGGTACGGCTCTGCGAGCACGCCCTCGGCTGCGCCGAGAGAGACCTCCCCCTCCAGGGCGCCACCGTCGCGGTGCGCATCGACCACGACGACCTCGTCAACGAGACCGGGTACGCGACGATCGACCGCGTCACCGCGCCCGTCTCGGTGGCCACCGCACGGCGCATGGCTGCCGGCGGGCAGATCATCTCCTGCGTCCTCGGCGGGGACTCGCTGGTCCTCGACTGGGGCCGCACCAAGCGGCTTTTCACTCCGACCCAACGGCTGGTGCTGGTCGAACGCGACGGCGGCTGCGCGATGTGCGACGCGCCACCCGGCCACACGAAGGTCCACCACATCCGGTGGTGGGCCAGAGACGCCGGTCCCACCGACCTGAACAACGGCGTCCTGTTATGCGAGTCGTGTCACCATCGCATTCACGACAACGGGTGGGAGATCCGCATCGACGGCATCGGAGTCAGCGCCAAGGTCTGGTTCATCCCGCCACCACACGTCGACCCCGCACGAAGTCCTCGGCTCGGAGGACGAGCCCGCTACGACTTCGCCGCCTGACCACGGCCCCGCCGGTAGGTCAGGCGCCGACGTAGGCGTTGAGGTGCTTCGCGGTGAGGGTGTCCGCTTTCGCGATCAGATCGGCGGGGGTTCCTTCGAACACGATCGTGCCGCCGTCGTGCCCGGCGCCCGGACCCAGGTCGATGATCCAGTCGGCGTGCGCCATCACGGCCTGGTGATGCTCGATGACGATGACCGAGTTTCCGGCCTCGACGAGCCGGTCCAGCATCCTGAGCATGTTGTCCACGTCGGCGAGGTGCAGGCCCGTCGTCGGCTCGTC
>DASQLG010000034.1:0-12356 GCA_035630115.1 Microbacterium sp.
CTACGGACTGGACAAGGGCAAGGAGGATGAACTCATCCTCGTCTTCGACCTCGGTGGCGGAACCTTCGACGTGTCGCTGCTCGAGGTGGGCAAGGACGACGACTTCTCGACGATCCAGGTGCGCTCCACTGCCGGTGACAACCGCCTCGGCGGTGACGACTGGGACCAGCGTCTCGTGGACTACTTCATCAAGCAGTTCAAGGACACGACCGGCGTCGACGTCTCGGGCGACAAGATCGCTCTGCAGCGCCTCAAGGAAGCAGCTGAGCAGGCGAAGAAGGAGCTCTCGAGCTCGATGTCGACGAGCGTCAACCTGCCGTACCTGTCGCTGACCGACAGCGGCCCGGTGTCGCTGTCCGAGACGATCACGCGCGCGAAGTTCGAGGACCTCACAAAGGATCTGCTCGACCGCACCAAGAAGCCGTTCGAGGATGTCATCCGCGAGGCCGGCATCAAGGTCGCCGACATCGACCACGTCGTGCTCGTGGGTGGCTCCACCCGCATGCCCGCCGTCGCCGAACTCGTCAAGCAGGAGGCCGGGAAGGAGCCCAACAAGGGCGTCAACCCCGACGAGGTCGTCGCCGTGGGCGCCGCACTTCAGGCCGGCGTGCTGCGCGGCGAGCGCAAGGACGTGCTGCTGATCGACGTCACCCCTCTGAGCCTGGGCATCGAGACCAAGGGCGGCATCATGACCAAGCTCATCGAGCGCAACACGGCCATCCCGACCAAGCGCAGCGAGACCTTCACGACCGCCGACGACAACCAGCCGTCGGTCGCGATCCAGGTCTTCCAGGGCGAGCGCGATTTCACCCGCGACAACAAGCCGCTGGGAACGTTCGAGCTGACCGGCATCGCTCCGGCGCCGCGTGGCATCCCGCAGGTCGAGGTCACGTTCGACATCGACGCGAACGGCATCGTGCACGTGTCGGCGAAGGACAAGGGCACCGGCAAGGAGCAGTCGATGACGATCACCGGCGGTTCCTCGCTGCCGAAGGACGACATCGAGCGCATGGTGCGCGAGGCCGAGGAGCACGCCGCCGAGGACAAGAAGCGTCGCGATTCCGCGGAGACCCGCAACCAGGCTGAGACGCTCTCCTACTCGATCGACAAGCTCATCAAGGAGAACGACGACAAGCTGCCCGCCGAGGTCAAGACCGAGGTCCAGGCCGACGTCGACGCGCTCAAGGCGGCTCTGGCCGGCGACGACGACGACGCGGTGAAGACTGCGTTCGACAAGCTCAACGCGAGCCAGGGCAAGCTCGGCGAGGCCATCTACGCGTCGAGCCAGGCATCGCAGGCGGCGCCGGATGCCGGCGCTGACCCTTCGACGGGTTCAGGGACCGGTTCGGAGGAATCGGCGGCGGCATCCGACGAAGACGTCATCGACGCCGAGGTCGTCGACGACGAGGACGACGAGAAGAAGTAGGAAGATACATGTCGAAGAAGGACCACCAAGACCCGCAGGGTCACGAGGGACCTGACGACGCGCAGGAGCCGGCGGAGGAATCCGCCGGCTCCGCCGCGGACGAGCTGACCGTCGACGACATCCTCGGTGCCGAGCAGAACGTGGATGCCGCGGCGGAGGACGGGGGCTGGCCCGCTGAGCGTGTCGAAGCGCTGGAGTCGGCCCTGCTGAACGACCTGAAGCGGCTGCAGGCCGAGTACGCGAACTACCGCCGTCGCACCGAGGATCAGCGCGAGCGCGAGATCGAGCGGGCCAGGGGCGAGGCCGTCAAGGGCCTGCTGCCGGTGCTCGACGACCTCGACCGCGCCACCAAGCACGGCGACATCGTCGAGGGCACGGCGTTCGCGGCGATCGGCGACAAAGTGCGCGCGGTGGCCGAGAAGCTGGGGGTCGTCTCCTACGGCGCCGCGGGCGAGCCGTTCGATCCGCAGCAGCACGAGGCGATCTTCCAGGCGCCGACACCCGACGTGACCGAGCCGACGATCCTCGAGGTCGTCGAGGTCGGCTACCGCCTGGGTTCGGTGGAACTGCGACCCGCCAAGGTGGTCGTCGCGGTGCCGGCAGATCCCTCGACAGGCTCAGGGGCCTAGAGGAGGGGTATGGCCAGTCAGGACTGGTTCGACAAGGACTTCTACAAGACCCTCGGTGTCGAGAAGAACGTCAGCGACGCGGATCTCAAGAAGACCTATCGCAAGCTCGCCCGCAAGTACCACCCCGACTCCAACCAAGGCGATGCGAAAGCGGAAGCGACCTTCAAGGAGGTCAGCGAGGCGTACTCGGTGCTGTCCGACCCCGATCAGCGCAAGGAGTACGACCAGATCCGCGCGATGGGCTCGGGTGCGCGTTTCACGGCGGGCGATCAGCCGGGCGGCTTCGAGGACGTGTTCAGCATGTTCGGTCAGGGCCGGGGCGGCCGCCAGTCGCCTCAGGACTTCGATGACATCTTCAGCATGTTCAACCAGCAGCAGCCCGGCGGCTTCGGCTCCGGGCGGTTCGGACAGCCCTCGGGCGGATTCCGAGGCTACGGCGGTCCGCAGCGCGGCGCGGATGTGACCGCGCGGACGACGATCGACTTCATCACAGCGACCAAGGGCGAGACGATCACGCTCCAGGGCGAGGACGGCAAGCCGTTCAAGGTGAAGATCCCCGCGGGCGTTTCCGACGGGCAGAAGATCCGCCTGCGCGGCCGCGGCCGGCCGTCGCCGGACGGCGGCGAGACGGGCGACATCGTCGTGCAGGTCGCCGTTCGTCCGCACCCCGCCTTCACACGCGAGGGACTCAATCTGCGCGTGACCGTTCCGGTGACCTTCACGGAGGCCGCCCTGGGCGCCACGATCGAAGTGCCCACGCTGGGCGGCGACCCCGTGAAGCTGCGCGTCGCCCCGGGCACACCGTCGGGGCGCGTGCTGCGGGTCAAGGGACGCGGGGTGCACTCGCAGAAGGGCACCGGCGACCTGCTCGCCGAAGTTCAGGTGGCCGTTCCGTCGCACCTGGACGACGCCGCCCGCGAGGCGCTCGAGCGCTTCCACGAGCTGGAACCGAAGGACAACCCCCGCGCCGACCTCATGGCGCGGGCGCGCGGGTAGGGGTGAGACGGGATGCCGGACCGAGAGATCGATGAGGACGCGCCGATCTTCGCGATCGCCGTGGCCGCCGAGCTCGCCGGCATGCACCCGCAGACCCTGCGGCAGTACGACCGGCTCGGTCTCGTCGTGCCCGCCCGCACGCAGGGCGGCTCGCGCCGCTACTCGACGCGCCACGTCGAACAGCTGCGCGAGGTCGGGCGCCTTTCGTCCGACGGGATGAGCCTTCCCGCCATCGCCCGCATCATCGAGCTCGAGAACCACGTGCGCGAGCTCCGCGTCCGTGTCCGCGATCTCGAGTCCCGCATGCGCGCCGAGCTGGAGAACCGCCCCGGCGCGCGGGTGTTCGCCGCCGGTGCGACCGGCTCCGTCGTCACCCTTCGGCAGGGCCGCCGTGTGCGGCGCGCGACCGACATCGTCGTGTGGCGGCCGCGCCTGGCCATCGAGGACGACCGTGGCGCTGCATCTGACGATTCGGCTCAGAAGTGACCTCACGTCCTTCCGCCTGACCGCACACGGGTAGGCTAGGTAATTGTTGTGGAAGGGGACTTATGTCGGTGAAACGCGCCCTGGTCGTCCGCGGCGGGTGGGCCGGTCATCAGCCGGTCGAGGCGACGGACCTGTTCCTGCCGTTCCTGCGCGACAACGACTACGACGTCCGCGTCGAGGAATCGCCGGGCGTGTACGGGGATGCTGAGACGATGGCGGCAGCCGACCTCATCGTGCAGTGCGTGACGATGTCGACGATCGAGCGCGAGGCCGTGGCCGGTCTGCGCGACGCCGTCGCGGCCGGCACCGGGTTCACCGGCTGGCACGGGGGGATCGCGGACTCGTTCCGTGAGTCCACCGACTATCTGCAGCTCGTCGGCGGCCAGTTCGCCACCCACCCCGGCCGGCACCCCGACGAGCGCGTCGGGGAGGCGAGCGACAACTACCTCGACTACACGATGGAGCTCACCGAGCTCGGGCGCCGGCATCCGATCACGGCAGGCCTCGACGACTTCGCGCTCACGACCGAGCAGTACTGGGTGCTGCACGACGACCTGTCCGACGTGCTCGCGACGACCACGCATCCCGCGCCGCCGTGGCACCCGTGGCATCGCCCGGTCACCTCGCCGGCGATCTGGACCCGGCAGTGGGGCGCGGGCCGCGTCGTCGTGACGACACCCGGGCACAGCGTGAACGTACTCGAGCACCCGTCGGTGCGCACCGTCATCGAAAGAGGAATGCTGTGGGCGACGCGCCGCGCATAGGGATCATCGGGGTCGGAGTGATCTCGGGGATCTATCTGGAGACCCTCACCGAGCGACCCGACATCCGGGTCACCGCGATCGCCGACCTCGACATGACCCGCGCGGCCACGGTGGCCGCCGGCATCCCGGGGGCCCGCGCGCTCGAGGTGCCCGCGCTGCTGGCAGATCCGGACGTCGATGTGGTTCTCAACCTCACGATCCCCGCCGCGCATGCCGACATCGCGCTCGCGGCCATCGCGAACGGCAAGCACGTGTACGGCGAGAAACCCCTCGCGGTCGACTTCGCGAGCGGACGCCGGGTGATGGATGCCGCGACCGCCGCGGGCGTGCGGCTCGGGTCAGCGCCCGACACCGTGCTCGGGACGGGTGCGCAGACGGCGCGCGCGGTCATCGACGAGGGTCGCATCGGCCGGCCGATCGCCGCCACGGCCGTGATGGCCACGGCCGGTCCGGAATCGTGGCATCCGAGTCCCGATTTCTACTTCCTGCCGGGCGGCGGTCCGCTGATGGACATGGGCCCGTACTACATCTCGGCTCTCGTCCACCTGCTCGGCCCCGTCACCGCGGTCGTGGGCTCGGCGAGCCGCATGCGTAGTGAGCGCGTGATCGGCTCCGGCCCCCGCGCCGGCGTGCGGATTCCGGTCGATGTCGACACGCACGTCACCGGCATCCTCGAGCACGCCGGCGGAGCACTGTCGACACTCACGACGAGCTTCGACAGCGTCAAGAGCAGCGCGGCCCCGATCGAGATCCACGGCGAGACGGGATCGCTCTCCGTTCCCGACCCGAACATGTTCTCAGGCGACGTCTTGTTCTGCCCCCTCGGATCGCGCGAATGGGAGCCGGTCGGCGATCGCGCCGGCTACGTCGACGCGGCCCGGGGGATCGGACTGCTCGACATGCTCGCGGCGGCCACCGACGCAGAGGTGCGCGCGTCGGGACGACTCGGGCTGCACACTCTCGAGGTCATGACCGCCGTTCTTGCCTCGGCGCACGCGGGCGCTCGCGTGGAGCTCGAGACGACGGTTGAGCGGCCGCCGCTGGTGCCGCTCGGAAGCTCCTTCGATCTGACGGCGCTGTAGCCACAGCGCTCGCGGGAAGTTGGTGCGTTGGGGGGTCGTTCGGCAGACTGATCGGATGCCGAGCCTCGACGACGTGCGCGCGATCGCGCTGAGCTTCCCGGAGACGATCGAGAAGGTCGACGGGCACCGCGGCGGTGCGGGCTGGCGCACGTCCGCCGGCATGTTCGCATGGGAGCGCGGACCGAGCAAGGCTGATCTCACGGCGCTGGCCGCCCTCGGGCGCGCGTGGCCGGACGGGCCCGTGGTCGGAGTGCGCACGGACGGGCTCGACGCCAAGGAAGCTCTGATCGGGTCGTTTCCCGAGGCGTTCTTCACGATCCCGCATTTCGACGGCTACCCGGCGGTGCTGGTCCGCCTCGCGAACATCGACGACGATCTCCTCCGCGAGGTCGTCACCGATGCCTGGCTGCTCACGGCACCCAAGCGGCTGTCGGAGGGGTGGCTCGAAGAGCACGGGTGACCTGCCGGCTCCCCGGTGCACAGCGGGTCGGCGCGTCGCGTCGGTCGTCCGCCCCTAGAGTGCAGTCGTGACCACCCCGGCGGGGCCCCTGGCGGCGAGAGGCGAGAACGAGCGCACCGCGCGCTGGACGCAGCTGACCTACTGGCCCCTGGCGATCGCCGCAGCGGTGTTCCTCCTGACCTATACCGTCCACGTCATCGGAGACGTCCAGGGGGGATGGCGGGTCGCGACGACCGCGACGATCGCGCTCATCTGGGCGATGTTCATCGTCGACTACCTCGTGAAGCTGCGGCTGTCACACCCACGGAAGATCTGGTTCCGCACCCACAAGTTCGACCTCGTGCTCGCGCTGATCCCGGCGCTTCGTCCTGTCCGGCTCCTCGACGCCTTCACCCGGATCACGACGTTCACCCGCACGGCCGGAAGCTCCATCCGCGCCCGACTGCTGATCTACGGCGTCGGGTCGGCCCTGCTGCTCGTCTGGTACATCTCGCTGATGGTCTTGCAGTTCGAGCGTGCCGCGCCCGGAGCGACCATCACGACCTTCGGTGCCGCGGTGTGGTGGGCGTTCTGCACGGTGACCACCGTCGGGTATGGCGACTACGTGCCGATCACCATCCCCGGACGCTTCGCCGCGGTCTTCCTCATGGCGGGCGGCGTCGTCGTGGTCGGCCTCGTCGTCGCCACGATCTCGTCGTGGGTCGTCGAGCGCGCGTCCCGCGGTCATGACGATGCCGTACCGGCGAGTCGGGCCGACGTTCGTGCGCTCACGGATGAGCTGCGGGCAGCGGCGGATCGCGTCGGCGCCGAGCGACAGGCGACGGTCAAGCCTGCAGACAGCGCCGGCGCCCCATGAGCCTGTTCGGCCGGTCCGCGCCGACGCCCCCGCCCGTCCCGCCACCTCCTGCGCTCTCTCCGGCGCTGCGGGTGCTGCTCGGCCTTGCCGCGGCGGTGATCGCGCTCGCGGGGCTGTTCTTCGCCCGCGAGCTCGTCGGACCCCTCGTGCTGGCCGCCGTCATCGTGATCATCTGCCATCCGTTACGGCATCCGCTCGAGCGGTGGGGGTGGCCGCGCTGGGCGGCGACGACGGGTGTGATCGTTATCGCGTACCTGATCCTGCTGGTGCTCGGTGCGCTGCTGTTCTTCGCAGGGACCCAGTTCGTGCGCCTGGTCGGCGACTACGCCGATGAGCTGCAGGCGTCCGCGGAGGCGTTCATCGCCTGGCTCGGGTCGCTGGGGCTGGATGACCAGGCGTCGGATGCCGCGGCATCCCTCCTGGATCCGTCGACGATCATGACATTCGTCGCCTCGCTCGGCGGTACGGCGATCGGCATCCTGACCGCGATCTTCTTCGTGCTGGCGTACGTGATCTTCATGGCCGTGGACGGGGCGCGCTACGCGCGCGCGGAGACGAGCTTCGGTGCGATCGCCCGCCCCACCGTCCACCGTTTCCAGTCGTACAACTCGGGCGTGCGTCGCTATTACGTCGTCAACGCCAGTTTCGGTGCGGTCGTGGCCATCATCGACGGACTGGCGCTGTGGGCTCTGGGCGTGCCGGCGCCCGCGGTGTGGGCGATCCTGGCATTCGTCACGAATTTCATCCCGAACATCGGCTTCGTGATCGGTCTCATCCCGCCTGCTCTGCTCGCGCTGGTCGTCGGCGGCTGGCCGCTGATGCTGGCCGTGATCGCGATCTACTGCGTCGTGAACGTCACCCTGCAGGTTCTCGTGCAGCCGAAGTTCGTCAGCGACGCGGTCAACCTCAGCCTGACGCTGAGCTTCTTCTCGGTCATCTTCTGGACCTTCATCATCGGCCCGCTGGGGGCGATCCTCTCGATCCCGCTTACGCTGCTTGTTCGCGCACTCATCCTCGAGGGCGACCGCGGGACGCGCTGGCTGCGCTGGCTGTCGGGGGATGCCGTCACCGCCGAGCCCGATCGGCGCGACGGCTCCGGGTGAGGAGTCCGCCCGCGAGCAGGCGCATCGGCCGGACTCTCACCCTGTATGCATGATGCTCGCGCGACGAGCGGGGCGCTATCGTTCCCCCATGTCCTCGCCCTCTGACGACGCCGCGCCCGCGGCGCCGACCCCGTCGGCCGTACACGCGCCGGAACGGCGCGGCGTGCTCGCCCTGATCGATCGCCCGCTGGTGGTGGCGTTCATCGCCACGCTCGGCGTGCTGGGTGGCGTCGTGCTCGGTTCGGCGATCGTCTCGATCACGACGATCCTCATCTACATCGTGCTCGCCCTGTTCATCTCGCTCGGGCTCGATCCGATCGTGCGGATGCTGGAACGGCGGGGCGTGAAGCGCGGCGCCGGCATCCTGATCGTCTTCGGCGCATTCGCGCTCCTCGCGGCCGCGTTCTTCATCTTCGTCCTGCCGCCGATCATCGCCCAGGTCGTCGAGTTCGTGCAGAACTTCCCGCAGGCGCTGATCGCCGCGAAGGAGTCCGAGTGGTTCCTCGCGCTCGCGCCCGATTACCAGGACGCGGTGGGTGCCGCCCTGGACGAACTGGCCGCTGCGCTCGCGAAGCCCGAGACGATCGCGGCGATCGGGGGCGGTGCGCTCGCGGTGGGCGTGGGCCTCGTCTCGGCGATCTCCGCAGGGTTCATCATCGTCGCGCTGACGCTGTACTTCCTCGCGTCGCTCACCGGGATGAAGCAGGCGCTCTACTCTCTGGCACCCGCGCACAACCGCCCCAAACTCTCGGAGATGACCGAACGGGTCACGGTCTCGATCGGCAGGTCGCTGCTCGGATCGGTCACGCTCGCCGCGATCAACTCCGCGGTCGTATTCGTCCTGCATCTGCTCATCGGCCTGCCGTACGCGGGCCTCATGGCGGTCATCGCCTTCGTGGTCACCCTGATCCCCCTCTTCGGATCGGTCATCTTCTGGGTCTTCGCCACCGTCGCCGCACTCTTCTCGAGCCCGTCTCAGGCCCTGATCTTCGGGATCGCGTACCTCGTGTACATCCAGATCGAGTCGTACATCGTCACACCACGCGTCATGACGAAAGCGGTCGCGATTCCGGCCGCGCTCGTTCTCATCGGTGCCATGGTCGGCGGCTCGCTCGCCGGTGTCATCGGCGTTCTGGTGGCACTCCCGGTGATGGCGACGGGACTGCTGATCATCCGGGAGATCGTCGTGCCCAAGCAGGATCTCAAGGTCTCCGAGCGGCTCAGCCCCGGTTGACGTCGTCCCGCCACCGCAGCAGGGGGCGCAGCACGGACAGGTCGTAGTCGGGACCGTCGATCGCCGGGATCAGGAGACGCGCACCGAGCGCGTGGAGCCTCTCCGCGCCGTCATCCTCGAGGAGCGGACCGAACCCGCGGATCGTGTACCCGCTCGACAGCTCGATGTCCGCCGGATCGCGTCCCTCCCGCGCGCACCAGTCGTGCAGGATGCCGATCTTGCGCGGCAGGTCGTCGAGCCGGGTGAACGCGTGCCAGATGTCGGCATGGCGGGCGACCAGTCGCAGTGTCTTCTGCTCGCCCTGCCCTCCGATCAGGATCGGGATGCGGCGCGTGGGCGGCGGGTTGAGCGCGCCCCATCGCCGTCGGATGCGGGGCAGATCCTCCGCCAGGGCATCGAGGCGGCTGCCCACCGTGCCGAACGGGTAGCCGTAGCCGTCGTAGTCGCGCTCCGCCCACCCCGAGCCGGTGCCGAAGATCAGCCGGCCGGTGCCCGACGAGCCGGCGCTGATGTGATCGACCGTGCGGGCCATGTCGGCCTGCAGATCGGGATTGCGATACGAACTGCAGTTGACGAGCGGCCCGAACTCGACGCGTTCGGTGAGTTCGGCGATCGATGCGAGCACCGTCCAGGCCTCGTAGTGCGCGCCGTCGAGAGGCTCGGTGAGGGCGAAGAAGTGATCCCAGTTGAAGATCGCGTCCACACCGAGGTCTTCGGCGCGGAGCACCGCGTCGCGCAGCTGGGAGTAGGTCGCATGCTGGGGGGCGAGCTGCACGCCGATCCGCAGACGCCGGTCCGCGGCCGGATGGATGAGTTCGGCCGTCATCTCACGGCTCGATCCGCAGCACGGTCGGCGACTCGCCGAGGGCGAGGTCATCGACCACCCGCAGCGTGCGTGCCAGCTCGTCGACTGCACCGATGACGGTGCCGAACCGCTCGCGGTCGCTGCAGACGGCGGTGACTGTGACGAAGTGGGTGCCGGTGTCCCAGGTGTAGGTCACGAACGGCGGGGTCCGCTGGTCCTGCGGGAGGGCCATCGCGAGCTTCTCCCCGACGCCCAGGTAGGTGCCGCGGAACGTCTCGGTGTCGTCGTACTCCATCGGCATGTTCGCCCGCGCGGCCCGCAGCTGCGCCGTCGCCGTCTGCACCTGGGCCATCACGACGAGCAGTTCGGGGTCGGCCCGCCACACCCACACCAGCACCCTGCCGGCGGCCTTGCGCATGAGGAACGGCGCCGCTTGGCTCATCGCCCACGCCATGAGCCCGCTTCCCGGTTTCGCGTCGGCGCCGAGCGCGGTGCCGGCCTGGCTCAGCAGCATCCGGATGGCGGCCTTGCGATGCCGGCGCCCGCCGAACACGAGCGAGTCGGTAACGGCCACCCACTGCGTCTTGTCGGCGTCGGCCTGGAGTCGGGGCATGCCTCCAGCGTACGAGGTGGGCCTGAGGAGGTGCTCCCGAGGCTCGAAGGGCGCTCGGGTACAGTGGGATCGCGCATGCACCGACCCCGTGCGACCCGCCCCCCGCGCAGAGATAGGCAACCAGCATCCCGTGACCCCGTCCGAGACGCCCGACGATCCTCGCGCCGCCGAGCAGGACGGTCACCGACCCCTCACCGTGCTGATCGGCGCCGACACGTTCTGGCCGCATGTGAACGGCGCCGCCCGCTTCGCCGAGCGCCTCGCCGCCGGGCTCGTCGCCCGCGGGCACGACGTGCACGTGATGGCGCCGAGTGCGAAGCACTGGTCGCGCGGCAGCGGCGTCGAGGTCATCGAAGACCAGCCGATGATGCTCTACCGGCTTCCCTCGTGGCGCTGGTGGCCGCACGACTGGCTCGCGTTCGTGCTGCCGTGGATGTCGAAGCACCACGCGCGCCGCGTGCTCGATGCGGTGCAGCCTGACGTGGTGCACATCCAGTCGCACATCATCATCGGCCGCGGCCTGGCGCGTGAGGCGCGCAAACGCGGCATCCCGATCATCGCCACCAACCACGTGATGGCCGAGAACATCCTCGACTTCACGACCCTGCCGCACGCCCTCAACGATGTCTTCCTCACACTCGCGTGGGCCGACGCCAAGCGCACGTTCGACATGACGCGGGCCGTGACCACGCCCACCCGCAAAGCCGCGGACTTCCTCGAGTCGACGATCGACGTCACCGGCGTGATCCCGATCAGCTGCGGGATCGACCGGTCCAACTACCGCCCTGATCTCACGCCGCGTGATGCCCACCGCATCCTGTTCGTCGGACGCCTGACCACCGAGAAGCACATCGACGTGCTGCTGAAGGCCGTGGCGCGGTTGGATCCGAAGCTCGACGTCCACGTCGACCTCGTGGGCGTCGGCGACCAGCGCAAGAACCTGGAGGCGCTCGTCCATTCGCTCGGCCTCGACGGTCACGTCACGTTCCACGGTCACGCGGCCGAAGAGGATCTGCGCACGCTGTACAGTCGCGCGAGCCTCTTCGCGATCGCGTCGGTCGCCGAGCTGCAGTCGATCGCGACGATGGAGGCGATGGCCTCCGGACTGCCGATCGTCGCCGCGAACGCGGTCGCGCTTCCCCATCTCGTGCACGACGGCGAGAACGGCTACCTGTTCGAGCCGGGCAACGTCCAGGAGTTGGCGGCGCGGCTGACCGACGTGCTCACCGCCGAGCCCGGCGAGCGCCGACGCATGCAGCAGGCCTCGCTCGACGGTGTGGCGATCCACGACATCAACCGCACCCTCGACACGTTCGAGGCGCTGTACCGCGACGAACCGCTGCCCGCGTAGGTGCCCATGCACGTCGTGATGTTCGGCGATCAGCACGTCGAGTCGCTCGGCGGGGCGCAGGTCTCGATGCGACTCCAGCGCCGCTTCCTCGAGCGGGCGGGCCACACCGTCACGATCGTCGCGCCGAGAATGCACGGACGACGCGCCGCCGCGGTCGATCCGGCATATGTCGACACCCCCTCCATTCCCCTCACCCCTGACCGGGAGTACGCGATGTCGTGGCCAGGCCGCCGCACCGATCGCTTCGTCGACGCGGCGCTCGCGTCGCGGCCGCCGGTGGATGTCGTTCACGTGCAGGCCGACTTCTGGGGCGCGTTCACCGGGCACCGCTTCGCCGCCCGCCATCGACTGCCGGTCGTGCACACGATGCACAACCGCGTCGACGTCGGCATCGAGGCGACGGCGCCCTTCCCTCGGCTCGTGCTCCGGGTGCTGAACGCGTGGCAGCGGCGGGCACTGAAGCACGTCCGCGCGCTGAGAGCGGGCGGACGCGACGGATGGGCGTACCTCGGCCGCTTCGCGGCGGTGTCGGATGCCGTGACCGCGCCGTC
>DASQLG010000035.1:0-12492 GCA_035630115.1 Microbacterium sp.
TTTCGGCGGCCATAGCGTGAGGGAAACGCCCGGTTACATTCCGAACCCGGAAGCTAAGCCTCACAGCGCCGATGGTACTGCAGGGGGGACCCTGTGGGAGAGTAGGACACCGCCGGACTTCTTTCGTGAAATGGCCACCCATTGATGGGTGGCCATTTCTCGTTAACGCACCGACCCGGGAGGATCAGGACATGGCAGACGACGATCCGACCCAACGCCCTCGAGAGGGCGATGCGCGGCGCAGCAGTGGTCCCCCACCGGGCGCGTCACCGCGCTCGAGCGCCGGTCGAAAGCCATTTCCGAAACGCGATGGCGACCAGAAGCCGTACCCGAAGCGCGATGGCGACAAGAAGCCGTACCCGAAGCGGGATGGCGACAAGAAGCCGTACGCGCCTCGTGACGGGGAGCGGAAGCCATACCCGAAGCGGGATGGCGACAAGAAGCCGTTCACACCTCGCGGAGGCGAGCGCAAGGCGTACACGCCGCGCGACGGCAGCAGCCGCCCGCCCCGTGCCGGCACGGGCCACGAGCGGCGTGACGATCGCCAATCGCGCCCCGAAGAACTGCGCGCAGTGCGAGCCGCGTTCGACGAGCCGATCGTGCCCGACGAAGTGACGGCATCCGATCTCAACGCCGGCGCCCGCAACCAGCTGAAGACCTTGAGCAAGGAGAACGCCGACGCGGTCGCGCGGCACCTGGCGATGGCGGCCGAGGTCATCGACGCCGACCCCGAGCTCGCCCACCGGCACGCGGTCGCGGCCACCCGCCGGGCGGGCCGGATCGGAGTCGTGAGAGAGACCGCGGCGATCACCGCGTATGCGATCGGAGACTATGCGCTTGCTCTGCGGGAGCTGCGCACCTACCGTCGCATCTCCGGCAGCGACGACCAGATCGCCCTGATGGTCGACAGCGAGCGAGGCGTCGGCCGTCCCGATCGCGCGCTCGAGGTCGGTCGCGCCGTCGATCGCAGCACGTTGGCCCAGCCGGTGCGCGTCGAGTTGGCGATCGCCATGTCGGGGGCGCGACTCGATCTGGGGGAGACCGAGCGCGCACTCCAGGAGCTCGACATCCCCGAACTGGATCCGGATCGCGCCTTCGAGTGGAGCCCCTCGCTGTTCGCCGCCCGCGCCGCCGTGCTGGAAGAGCTCGGTCGCGACGACGAAGCGAGAGTATGGCAGCGGCGCGCCGAAGTCGCCGAAGACGCACTGAACGCGGCCAACGGATCTGACAGCGACCTCGAAGTCGTGCTCGTCGAGGAGATCTTCGAGGAGCCCGGAAGCGACGAGCCGCTCGACGAGGAGGCCGCCGAGTCCGAGGGCGAGGACTGATGGCGCTGTTCGGCAGGCGCCCCGCTGAACCCACCCCGCTCGACGACGTGGATGTCGTGCTCGCCGATCTCGACGGAGTCGTGTATGCCGGCACCGGCGCGCTCCCTCACGCCGTCGAGAGCCTGAACCGCAGTCGCTCCGGTCGCCGTCTCGGCTACATCACGAACAACGCCTCGCGCACCGACGCGTCGGTCGCGGGCCACCTCTGCGAACTCGGTCTCGCGACGGCGCCCGCCGACGTGGTCACGAGCCCGCAGGCGGCGATGCGGTTGCTCACGGAGCGCATCGCGCCGGGTTCGACCGTCCTGGTCGTCGGCGGAGACGGACTCGTCAGCGAACTGGAGAAGTCGGGCTTCGTGGTCACGCGGAGCGCGGAGGACGCACCGGCCGCGGTCGTCCAGGGCTTCGCTCCGGAAGTGGGCTGGGCCCATCTGGCCGAAGCCGCGTATGCCCTCGCGCTGCCCGAGGAAGAGGGCGGCATCCCGTGGATCGCGACCAACACCGACTGGACGATCCCGCAGGCCCGAGGGGTCGCGCCGGGCAACGGCACGCTGGTGTCCGCGGTGCACACCGCCGTAGGCCGCCTCGCGACCGTCGCCGGCAAGCCGGAGGTGCCGATCTTCGAAGAGGCGGTCGCGCGGTTCGGGGCGCGGCATCCGCTCTTCCTCGGCGACCGTCTCGACACCGACATCCTCGGGGCGAACCGCGCCGGCATCCCCGCCGCCCTCGTCCTCACCGGGATCGACCGGCCCAAGCACGTGCTCGCGGCGCCCGCCGGATCGCAGCCGACCTTCATCCTCGGCGACCTGCGTGAGCTGCACGAGCCCTACCCCGAAGCGAGCGTGCGGGACGGGATCGTCACTGTCGGCGGCGCCAAGGTGCGGGTCGAAGGGCCGGACGTGCGGATCGTGGCCGAAGGCGATCGGCCGGTCGATCTGCTGCGCGCGGGCGCCAAGGCGATCTGGGACACGGGCCGCGCGATCTACGGGTTCCGGGTGCCCGAGCGGCTGTACGCGGATCCGTTCCATCGCCCGTGAGGGTCGGCCGCATCCGGCGAACCCCGACGTATCCTGGGGGAATGGATCAGACCGCGCCGGAGGACCAGGAGCAGGACGACCTGCTCTCGATGCTCGAGGTGATCGAGGACCAGCCGCTTCCCACCCGGGCGGTCGCCTACGAAGGGCTGCACGATGCGCTCGCGCGCCGCCTCGAAGCGGGGCCGGCGGGCATCAGCGCACACGCATGATCGTGCGTCTCGACGCGGCGCTGCCGGCGCGGGGACTCGCGCGATCGCGCACGCACGCGGCCGCCCTGATCGCCGAGGGGCTGGTCACCGTCGACGGCCGCCCGGTCGTCAAGCCCTCCACGCAGGTGTCGGAAGACGTGCTCATCGAGGTGGCGGCGACCGACCATTACGTCAGCCGCGCCGCACACAAGCTGACCGCGGGCCTGGACGCGTTCGACATCGTCGTGACGGGGAGGATCGCGCTGGACATGGGCGCCTCTACGGGCGGATTCACGCAGGTGCTGCGCGAGCGCGGCGCCGACCCGGTGATCGCCGTCGACGTCGGTCACGGGCAGCTGGCGGCATCCGTCGCGTCCGACCCCGGCGTCATCTCGATCGAGGGGTTCAACGTCCGGTACATGACTCCGGAGAGCCTGGCGGAGGCGAGCGGCATCCCGGTGCCCCCGCAGCTGATCACAGGAGACCTCTCCTTCATCTCGCTCTCCCACGTGCTGCCCGCCGCGCGCGCGGTCGCCGCGGAAGACGCCGATCTCGTGCTGCTCGTGAAGCCGCAGTTCGAGGTGGGCCGGACCGCGGTGAAGGGCGGACTCGTGACGGATGCCGCATCCCGCGCGGACGCCGTCGCCGGAGTGCTGTGGGCGGCATGGGACACCGGCCTGGGCACGTGCGGCGTCGTCTCCTCGCCGATCGCCGGCACGCACGGCAACGCGGAGTACATCGCCCACTTCCGATGCGGGAGGGACGGCACGGGTGGGGGAGGCAATCCGACAGAATGGTTGAGCACCGTGAACCGACTGACGGGGAGTCCATGACCGACGCCGTACGCAACATCCTGGTGGTCGTGCACGCCCGCCGCGACGACACCGTCGCCGCAGCCCAGCGGGTGGTGTCCGCGCTCCGGGCGGCGGGGGCGCGGCCCGTGCTGTCCGTCGACGATCGCGAAGAGCTCGGCGACGCTCTGGCGCTGCTCGGCCCCGTCTACACCCTCGGCATCGACGTGCCGGTCGGCGACATCGAGCTGGCCATCGTCCTCGGCGGCGACGGAACGATCCTGCGCGCGGCCGAGCTCGTGCGCGAGGGCACCGCTCCGGTGCTCGGGATCAACATGGGCCACGTCGGATTCCTCGCCGAGATCGAGCGTGACGACATGGACTACGCGGTCAGCCGTGCCATCGCCAGCGACTATGCCGTCGAGGAGCGCCTCGCGCTGCAGGTGCGTGTGAAGGATGCCTCAGACGATGTGATCTACGACACCTGGGCACTGAATGAAGCCACTGTCGAGAAGGCGAGCCGGGAGCGGATGCTCGAGGTCGTCATCGAGATCGACGGCAGACCGCTGTCGTCGTTCGGCTGCGACGGTGTCGTCGTCTCGACCCCTACCGGGTCGACCGCGTACAACTTCTCCGCCGGTGGCCCGGTCATCTGGCCCACCGTCGAGGCGATCGCCGTCGTTCCGCTCTCCGCCCACGCGCTGTTCGCCAAGCCGCTCGTCGTCGGACCCGAGCACGCGGTGGCGATCGAAGTGCTCGAGCGCACGAACGGCACCGGCGTGCTGTGGTGCGACGGGCGCCGATCGCACGACCTGCCCCCCGGCGCCCGCGTCGTCGTCCGACGCTCCGAGCGGCCTGTTCGACTCGCGCGCCTGCACCCGGCCGCGTTCACCGACCGACTCGTTCGCAAGTTCCGGCTCCCCGTCGAGGGATGGCGAGGACCGGCGAGCATCACGACGGGCGTGATCGGTCAGGCCCCGTGATCGAGGAGATGCGCCTGCGTGATCTCGGCGTCATCGCGGAGGCCACGCTGCCCATCGGCTCCGGCTTCACCGCCATCACCGGCGAGACCGGAGCGGGCAAGACGATGGTCGTCACCGGCCTCGGCCTGCTCCTCGGGCAGCGCGCCGACTCCGGCGCCGTGCGTGCCGGCGCCGCTCAGGCCTCCGTCGACGGCACCTGGATAGTTCCCGAGCACGGAGCCGTGGCCGACCGGGTGCGCGATGCGGGCGGCGACCTCGAATCGATCGGCGACGGGTTGGCCGAACTGCTCGTCGGGCGCTCGCTGTCCAGCGAGGGTCGCAGCCGGGCGAGCGTCGGCGGTCGGGCGGCGCCCGCGGGGGTGCTCGCCGACCTCGCCGACGAGCTCGTTGTCGTGCACGGGCAGTCCGATCAGCTGAGGCTCCGTACGGCGGCCGCGCAGCGTGACGCGCTCGACCGCTTCGGCGGCGTCGCCGTGGAGGCCCGGCTGGCGGCGTACCGCGCGACGTACGAGCACGCCCGCGAGCTGACGCGCGAGCTGACGACGCTCACGACCGACCGCGACTCCCGCGCCCGCGAGGCCGAGGAGCTGCGGCTGGCCCTGGCCGAGATCGAGCGGGCCGCCCCTCAGCCTGGCGAGGACGCCGACCTGTCGCTGCGCGCCGAGCGGCTCGCGAACGCCGAAGAGCTGCGCGTCGCCGCAGCGACGGCCCACGACGTGCTGTCCGGGGAGGGCGACGCGCCCGACGTGGGTGTGCTCCTGGCCGAGGCCCGGCGGGCGCTGGAACGGGGCCACGATCCCGCGCTCGACGAACTGGCCGCGCAGGTCGCCGACCTCGGCTATCGCGCCGCGGATCTCGCGCAGTCGCTCGCCGGCTACCTCGCCGACCTCGATGAGACCGGCCCGCATGAGCTCGCCGCCGTCGAAGAGCGCCGTGCCGTGCTCGGCGGTCTGATCCGCGCGCACGGCTCGCTGGATGCCGCGATCGAGCTGCTCGAGTCCGGGTCGGCGCGGCTGGCCGAACTCGACGACGACGGTGCGCGGATCGCCCGACTGACGACCGAGCGGGATGCCGCGGCATCCGCCCTCGACGACGATGCGGCCGCCCTCACGACCGCCCGCACCGCCGCGGCGGAACGCCTCGGTGCAGCGGTCACCGAAGAGCTGCACGCCCTCGCTATGCCCGACGCGCGCGTGGTCGTCGCGGTCACTCCTGGCGCCGACTCGGCATCAGGACGCGACGACGTCGCGATCCTGCTCGCCCCGCATACCGGCGCGGAGCCCAGGCCGGTCGCCAAGAGCGCATCCGGCGGTGAGCTCAGCCGGGTCATGCTCGCGATCGAGGTCGTGATCGCTGCGGTCGACCCGGTGCCGACGTTCGTCTTCGACGAGGTGGATGCCGGAATCGGCGGCGCTGCGGCCATCGAGGTGGGCCGTCGCCTCGAGCGCCTCGCGCGCTCGTCGCAGGTGATCGCCGTGACCCACCTGGCCCAGGTCGCCGCGTTCGCGAACAACCACCTGTCGGTCGTGAAGGCCAGTGACGGGTCGGTGACGGCATCCGACGTCCGGCGTCTGCAGGGTGCCGACCGCGAGGCCGAGATGGCCAGGCTGCTGTCCGGAATGCCCGATTCGGACGCCGCGCTGACCCACGCCCGCGAGCTGCTGGGCCTTCGGGCTCAGTCTGACTGATAGGATAAAAGCCCGTGGCGGAAACTCATGCGGCAGGTATTTCGAACGGCACATCTTTCAACGGCACCACCAGGCACATCTTCGTGACCGGCGGTGTCGTTTCTTCATTGGGCAAAGGACTGACGGCGGCCAGCCTGGGCAATCTGCTCACGGCGCGCGGACTGCGCGTGGTCATGCAGAAGCTCGACCCCTATCTGAACGTCGATCCGGGAACGATGAACCCGTTCCAGCACGGCGAGGTGTTCGTGACCGATGACGGTGCCGAGACCGACCTCGACATCGGGCACTACGAGCGCTTCCTCGACATCAACCTCAGCCAGGCGGCGAACGTCACCACCGGGCAGATCTACTCCCAGGTGATCGCCCGCGAGCGGCGCGGCGAGTACCTCGGCGACACGGTGCAGGTCATCCCGCACATCACCGACGAGATCAAGCGCCGCATGCGCCTGCAGGCCGACGAGACGCCGAAGCCCGACGTGATCATCACCGAGATCGGCGGCACGGTCGGCGACATCGAGTCGCAGCCGTTCATCGAGTCGGCCCGGCAGATCCGCCACGAGCTCGGCCGGGCGAACGTGTTCTTCGTTCACGTGTCGCTCGTGCCGTTCATGGGAGCATCGGGCGAGCAGAAGACGAAGCCGACGCAGCATTCGGTGGCCGCCCTCCGCTCGATCGGCATCCAGCCGGATGCGCTCGTGCTGCGCAGCGACCGCCCTGTCACCGAGTCGAACAAGCGCAAGATCGCGCTGATGTGCGACGTCGATGAGGACGCCGTCGTCAACGCCGTGGACGTGCCGAGCATCTACGACATCCCCACGATGCTGCACGAGCAGGGGCTCGACGAGTACATCGTCCGTACGCTCGGGCTGGAAAGGGCGGCCGACGTGGACTGGTCGCGCTGGGATCGCGTGATGCAGGCGGTCCACAACCCGAAGCACGAAGTCACGATCGGGCTCGTCGGCAAGTACATCGATCTGCCCGACGCCTACCTGTCGGTCACCGAGGCGCTGAAGGCCGGAGGATTCGCGCACGAGACGCACCTGACCATCACGTGGATCCCGTCCGATCTGTGCGAGACGCCCGAGGGCGCCGCCAAGGCGCTCGGCGGGCTCGACGGCATCGTCGTGCCGGGTGGATTCGGCATCCGAGGGATCGAGGGCAAGCTCGGCGCGCTGAAGTTCGCCCGCGAGCAGGGCATCCCGACGCTCGGGCTGTGCCTGGGTCTGCAGTGCATGGTGATCGAGTACGCGCGTCACGTCGCCGGCATCGACGACGCGTCCTCGACCGAATTCGACCCCGACACGACGAACCCGGTGATCGCGACGATGGCCGAGCAGGTGGAGATCATCGCCGGGGGAGACCTCGGCGGCACGATGCGGCTCGGCATGTACCCGGCCGAGCTCGCGGAGGGCTCGCTCGCGCGGGAGCTGTACGGGCAGTCCCGCGTCGATGAGCGTCACCGGCACCGCTACGAGGTCAACAACGCATATCGCGACATCCTCTCCAGCGCGGGCCTGTTCTTCTCGGGTCTCTCGCCCGACCGCGCTCTCGTCGAGTACGTGGAGCTGCCGCGCGAGGTGCACCCGTACTACATCGCGACCCAGGCGCACCCCGAGCTGCGCTCCCGTCCGACCGATCCGCATCCGCTGTTCCGCGGTCTGGTCGGAGCGGCGCTGGAGCGTCACCGCGCGAGCGAGCTGTTCGACGTCGACAATGGCTGAGCTGCACGACGAGCCGGTCGACCCCGAGGTGCTCGACAGCGACCTGGTCTATTCCGGACTCGTCTGGGATGTCCGCAGCGACACGGTCCGCTACGGCGACGGCGAGATCGTGCGGCAGTACGTCGATCACCCCGGGGCGGCGGCGATCGTGGTGGTGGACGACGATGAGCGCGTCCTGCTGATCCAGCAGTACCGGCACCCCATCCGCCACCGCGACTGGGAGATCCCCGCCGGTCTCCTCGACATCGCGGGGGAGACTCCGCTCGAGACCGCGCAGCGGGAGTTGATCGAAGAGGCGGATCTCACCGCCGGCGACTGGAATCCGCTCCTGAGCATCTTCACGACGCCGGGCGGGAACGACGAGGTGGTGCATGTCTTCCTCGCGCGCGATCTCACGCCCGTCGGCAGCGCACATGCCCGCGAGGCCGAGGAGGCCGACATCCGCATCGAATGGATTCCCCTGCAGGATGCCGTCACCGGCGTGCTGGAGGGACGCCTGCGCAACGGCATCCTCGCCGTCGGCGTCCTGGCGGCCGCTGAGGCGATCCGGCGGGAACCTGCGACCGGAGTCGCAGGCGACTGACGTGCGGCTCGAGCGGGCGGTGGACGCGTATCTGCGGCACATCTCGATCGAGCGCGGACTGTCCGGGAACACCGTCGCCGCGTACCGGCGCGACCTCGCCGGATACGTCGACTGGCTCACCGCGCGCGGCATCCACGATTCGGGTGAGGTGACCGCCGCGCTGGTCGGCGAGTTCGCCGCCGAGCGGGCGTCGGCCGAGCCCCCGCCTGCGGCATCCAGCCTCGCGCGGCTGCAGTCCTCGGTGCGGGGGCTGCACCGCTTCCTCGCTCGCGAAGGCATCGAGAGCGAGGATCCGACCGGGCGGCTGCGACCTCCGAAGGCGGCGCGACGGCTGCCGAAGGCACTCACGATCGACCAGGTCGAGCGGCTGCTGGTGGCCGCGGGCCCTTCGACCGCTGAGCCGGTCGAAGCGTCAGGGACCGATCCGGGCGACCTGATCGGGCTGCGCGACCGCGCTCTGCTGGAACTGCTGTACGCGACGGGTGCACGCGTGACGGAGGTCGTGCAGCTCGACGTGGACGATCTCGCGCACGGTGATGTGGTGCGCGTGCGCGGCAAGGGGTCGAAGGAACGGATCATCCCGGTCGGCTCCTACGCCCGGGCGGCGCTGAACGCGTATCTCACCCGGGCGCGTCCTGAGCTGTCCCGCCGCGGGCGGGCCACTCCCCGCCTGTTCCTCGGTGCGCGCGGCGCTCCACTGTCGCGTCAGAGCGCGTGGCTGGTCATCCAGCACGCGGCCGAGCGCGCGCAGCTGACCGCGCACGTGTCACCGCACACGCTGCGCCACTCGTTCGCAACGCACCTGCTGCAGGGCGGTGCCGACGTGCGCGTGGTGCAGGAGCTGCTCGGGCACGCATCGGTCGCGACCACCCAGATCTATACGCATGTGTCGGTCGACGCCCTGCGCGACGTCTACGCGACGTCTCACCCTCGAGCGCGCTGACGCGGACGCGCTGAGGGCGGCATCCGTCGTCGTCCCGTGCGTTCGCCCCGCGAGGCGCCGGGTGCGCGCCGGGGCGGTGGCTAGAATCGACCAAGCACGACGTGAAGGTGGGAGACCGGGTGGCTGGCAGCGCGACGAAGGGCACGGCCCCTATGAAGGCGGCACACGCGAAGAGCGATGACGGTGTGATGGGTCCGACGGGCCGCCCGTACCACGGCTTTCCCACTCCGCCGAAGCTGAACGGCCATGGTCCCGCCCGCATCATCGCCCTGTGCAACCAGAAGGGCGGCGTCGGCAAGACCACGACGACGATCAATCTGGCTGCCGCGCTCGCGCAGTACGGCCGCAAGGTGCTCGCGGTCGACTTCGACCCGCAGGGTGCGCTCTCGGCGGGCCTCGGCATCCAGACCCACGACGTGCCCACGATCTACGACCTGCTGCTGGACACGAAGCGCGACCCGCGTGAGGTGATCGTGCCGACCTCGGTCGAGGGCCTCGACATCCTCCCCGCGAACATCGATCTGTCGGCCGCCGAAGTGCACCTGGTGAACGAGGTCGCCCGCGAGACGATCCTCGCGCGCGTGCTGCGGAAGGTCGCGCCCGACTACGACGTGATCCTCATCGACTGCCAGCCCTCGCTGGGACTGCTGACGGTGAACGCGCTGACCGCCAGCCACGGGGTCGTCATCCCGCTCGAGTGCGAGTTCTTCGCTCTGCGCGGCGTGGCGCTGCTGATCGAGACGATCGACAAGGTGCGCGACCGCCTCAACCCGTCGATCGAACTCGATGGCGTGCTCGCCACGATGTACGACCCGCGCACGCTGCACTCGCGCGAGGTGCTCGAGCGCGTCGTGGAGGCGTTCGGCGACGACGTGCTGGAGACCGTGATCGGTCGCACCGTCAAGTTCCCGGATGCCTCGGTCTCGGGCATGCCCATCACCGAATTCGCGCCGGAGCACGCGGCCGCCCAGGCATACCTGCGGCTCGCGCGAGAGCTGGTCGCGCGTGGTGCCGTCGCCTGACGACGCCCCGACGGTGTCCGACCCTTCGACTCCTGACCCTTCGACAGGCTCAGGGGTCGAAGGGTCAGGGATCGGTGGTTCCGATGTCGATGGGTTCCGGGTCTCGCTCGGCGTGTTCGACGGGCCGTTCGACCTCCTGCTGACCCTCCTGTCCAAGCACGAGCTCGACATCACCGAGGTGTCGCTGAGCACGGTGACGCACGAGTTCATCGCCTACCTGCACGAGCTGGATGCCGACGAGGAGATGGAGCAGGCCTCCGAGTTCCTGGTGGTGGCCGCGACCCTGCTCGACATGAAGGTCGCCGGGCTCCTGCCGCAGGGCGAGCTCGTCGACGCCGAGTCCGTTGCGCTGCTCGAGGCGCGCGACCTCCTGTTCGCACGTCTGCTGCAGTACCGCGCCTTCAAGGAGGTGTCGGGCTGGTTCGCGCAGCGCCTCCGCGCCGAAGACCGTCGGCACACGCGTGCGGTGCGGCTCGACGAGAAATACCGCCAGGCGGTGCCCGAGCTCGTGTGGAGCCTGAGTCTCGACGATTTCGCCGCCCTGGCGATCCTGGCCATGACGCCGAAGGAGATCCCGCACGTCGGTCTGGATCACCTGCACGCGCCGCTGGTCAGCATCCGCGAGCAGGCCGCGATCGTGGTGACGCTGCTGCGGGATGCCGGATCCCTCAACTTCCGCGAACTCGTGGCGGGGGCGACTCAGCCGGGTGTGGTGGTCGCGCGCTTCCTGTCCGTGCTGGAGCTCTACCGGCACGGGGCCCTGTCGTTCGAACAGCTCGAGCCGCTCGGCGAGCTGACCCTGCGCTGGACCGCCGAACGGTGGTCAGATGAGAACCTGGCAAGCTTGGGAGCCGACTATGACCGATGACCCTTCGACAAGCTCAGGGAGCGGGGCGGGGGACGTGGCGAGGAGACTCGAGGCGATCCTGCTGATCGTCGAGGAGCCTCAGAGCCTGGTGAGCCTGGCCGCTGTCGTCAGCGCGCCCGTGCCCGCCGTCCGGCAGGCGATCGAGAGCCTCGTGGAGGACTACGACGGTCTGGCCGGCGGCCCGCGACGCGGGTTCGAGCTGCGCGAGGTCGGCGGCGGTTGGCGACTGTACGTGCGCGAGGAGCACGACGACCTCGTCACCGAGTTCGTGAACACGCAGGCGCCGTCGCGCCTGTCGCAGGCCGCGCTGGAGACGCTGGCGGTGATCGCCTACAAGCAGCCCGTCACGCGCGGGCAGGTCGCCTCGATCCGCGCCGTGAACGTCGACTCGGTCGTGCGCACGCTGCTGGCGCGCGGGCTCATCACCGAGGAGTTCACGGATGCCGAGACCGGGGCGATCCACTACGGCACGACGGATGCGCTCCTGGTCAACCTCGGGATCAACTCGCTCGACGAGCTCCCGCACATCTCTCCGCTCCTGGACGACGGCGCGGACGGCTTCGATGAGGTGCTTCGCGCATGAGCGATGACACCTGGGACGCGCCGCAGGAGACTCGCTCGACAGAGGGCGTCAGGCTGCAGAAGGTGCTCGCGGGCGCGGGCGTCGCCTCGAGAAGAGTGGCTGAGAACCTCATCGTCGAAGGCCGGGTGCGGGTCAACGGCGTCGTGGTCACCGAGCTCGGCTCGCGCATCGACCCCGAGGTCGACCTCGTCGACGTGGACGGCACGGCCATCCAGCTCGACGAGACCAAGCGCTACGTGATCCTCAACAAGCCGCGGGGCGTCGTCAGCTCGATGCGCGACGAGCGGGGCCGACCCGACCTGCGCGAATTCACCCAGGACTGGGACGAGCGGCTCTACAACGTCGGACGACTGGATGCCGACACGGGCGGCCTGCTCGTGCTCACCAACGACGGCGAGCTGGCCCACGTGCTCGCGCACCCCTCGTTCGGCGTCACGAAGGTGTACGTCGCGAAGGTCGAGGGCAAGGTAACCGCGCAGACCATCGCAACGCTGACCCGTGGGATCGACCTTGACGACGGACCGATCGCGGCCGACAGGGCGCGGCTGCTGTCCAGTTCAGCGGAGGGCGGCGGTTCGCTGATCGAACTGACTCTCCACTCCGGGCGCAACCGCATCGTGCGGCGCATGATGGCGGCGGTCGGGCATCCGGTCGTCGAGCTCGTGCGGCGTCAATTCGGGCCGCTCCACCTGGGAACCCTCCCAGTGGGGCGGGCACGCGAGTTGACTAAGGTTGAACAGGGCGCTCTGCTGACACT
>DASQLG010000036.1:0-5008 GCA_035630115.1 Microbacterium sp.
CCGCATGGGTCGACTGGCCGCTTCGCACATCATCGAGGAGGCCCGCGCATGAGCGGTCACATCGTCGTCGGCTACACGGCCACCGAGGCGGGAGAGGATGCCGTCGCCCTCGGTGCGCGCCTGGCCGCGGCATCCGGTTCCGCACTCGAGGTGGTGTTCGTCCTGCCCGCAGACGACCGCAGTGTGATCACGCCGCCGGATGCGAGCTACGACCGCTACCTGCGGGATCAGGCGGCGGTCTGGCTCGAGTCGGCGTCCGCGGGGATTCCCGACTCGATTGAGCACCGGACGAACGTGCGGTTCGCCGATTCGTTCGCCGAGGGGCTCGTCGCGGCCGCCGCGGAGTCCGGCGCCTCGCACATCGTCGTGGGAGCCGCAGGCGACGGACTCCGGGGGCGCCATCGACTCGGCTCCGTGGCGACCGAGCTGCTGCACTCGTCCGACGTCCCGGTGGTGCTCGCACCCGAGGGGTCGCGACGCGTCGACGGGTCGATCGGCATCACGCGCATCACGGCCGCGATCGGCACCCGTCCGGGCGCCGACGCCCTCCTCGAGGAGGCGACCTCGCTCGCCGAGGCGACGGGCGCGGAGCTGCGCCTGCTCTCGCTCGTGACCGTCGATCTGCCCGCGAGCGTCGACACGGGCGTCATCCGGGTCGCCGGAGCCGCCCACGCCGACCAGGTGCTCGCCCAGGCTCGCGAAGCGCTGTCGAGCGTCGTCGACGCCGAGGTCGTCATCGGTCGGGGCGACAGCATCGAAGACGCCGTCCAGCACCTCAGCTGGGAGCCCGGCGAGCTCGCGATCGTCGCCTCCAGCCGTCTGGCGCAGCCGCGCCGCCTGTTCCTCGGGTCGACCGCAGCCAAGATGCTGCACGAACTCCCCGTCCCCATGATCGTGGTGCCGCGTACGCGGACCACGGAAGGAGGATCGCGATGAGCGATCGCTTGGGCGCTGCGGCGCCTCTCGCCACCGTCGGCAAGAAGGGCGACCCGACGGGCCTCTCCGCCAAGGGGCTGAGCGCCGGCACCGTCGGTCTCATCGGCGCGGTGGTCATCGGCATCTCGTGCATCGCGCCCGCCTACACGCTGACCGCGGCCCTCGGACCGACGGTCTCGGAGGTCGGGTTCCAGGTGCCGGCGATCATCCTGGTCGGGTTCATCCCGATGCTGCTGGTCGCGTTCGGGTATCGCGAGCTCAACCGGCAGATGCCCGACTCCGGTACGTCGTTCACCTGGGCGGCTCGCGCGTTCGGCCCCTGGGTCGGCTGGATGGCCGGTTGGGGCCTCATCGCCGCGACGATCCTCGTGCTGTCGAATCTCGCCGGCATCGCCGTGGAGTTCCTGTTCCTCCTGATCGACCAGATCGCCGGCAGCCCCGGCACGATCGCGGAGCTGGCTTTCAATCCGTTCATCAACGTCGCGGTGTGCCTGCTGTTCATGCTGGGCGCGACGCTCATCTCCTACCGCGACATGCAGACCACTCAGAAGCTGCAGTACGTGCTGGTCACCTTCCAGGTGCTGGTCCTCGTGATCTTCTCGGTGGCGGCCTTCGTCCACGTGGCGCAGGGAAATGCATTCGATGCCAGCCCGGTCGAGCTGTCGTGGTTCAACCCCTTCGCCGTCGGATCGTTCACGGCCGTGGTCGCGGGGCTCTCGCTGTCGATCTTCATCTTCTGGGGGTGGGATGTCACCCTCACGATGAACGAGGAGACCAAGAACCCCGAGAAGACGCCCGGTCGCGCCGCGACGCTCACCGTCATCACGATCGTCGTGCTCTACCTGCTGATCTCGGTCTCGCTGCTCGCATACGCCGGAACCGGCACGGAGGGCCTCGGTCTGGGCAACGAGGAGATCCAGGCGAACGTCTTCTTCTTCCTGTCGGGTCCGATCCTGGGTCCCCTCGCGTTCCTCGTCTCACTCGCGGTGCTCACCAGCTCCGCGTCGTCGCTGCAGTCGACGTTCGTCTCGCCCGCGCGCACCCTGCTCGCGATGGGCCACTACGGCGCTCTGCCGCCGCGATTCGCCGAAGTGAGCCCGCGGTTCTTCACCCCGGGCTACGCGACGATCGTCTCGGCGATCGTGGCGTCGGTGTTCTACACGATCATGAGGTTCGTGAACGAGAACGTCCTGTGGGATACGATCACCACGCTCGGCATGATGATCTGCTTCTACTACGGCATCACCGCGTTCGCGTGTGTCTGGTACTTCCGCAAGCAGTGGTTCGACTCGGCGCGCAACGTCTTCTTCACGCTGCTGTTCCCCCTGATCGGCGGCGTCATCCTCGCGGCCCTGTTCGTGATCACGCTCGTCGAGAGCATGGACCCCGACTACGGCAGCGGTACCGAATGGTTCGGCCTGGGGAGCGTCTTCGTCCTCGGCGTCGGCATCATCGGCCTCGGAATCGTCATCATGATCTGGCAGGCGATCAAGCGCCCCGCCTACTTCCGCGGTGAGACACTCTCTTTGGACGCCCCCGCCAGCCTGCGCCGCCCGCGCGCGTGACCGGCAACCACCCGCCTACCACCGAACGGAGACAGCATGAGTGACTACAAAGTCGTCAACCCGGCCACGGGTGAGACCCTCGCCGAGTACCCCCTCACGACGGACGCCGAGCTGGAGCAGGCGCTCGCCGCGGCGGATGCCGCTGCCGACGGCTGGGCCCGCACGTCCACGGTCGCCGAGCGCGCCGCGCTCATCCGCAAGGTCGCTGAGCTGCATCGCGAGCGCAGGGACGACCTCGCCGCGATCATCGTGCGCGAGATGGGCAAGCCGCTTTCGGCGGCGATCGGCGAGGTCGACTTCGCGGCTGACATCACCGAGTTCTACGCCGACAACGCCGACCGGATCATGGAGGATCAGCCGATAGACATCCTCGGCGAAGGCACCGCCGTGATCCGTCGTTCGCCGCTGGGCGCGCTCCTGGGCATCATGCCGTGGAACTTCCCGTACTACCAGGTCGCGCGGTTCGCGGCGCCCAACCTGCTGATCGGCAACCCGATCCTGCTCAAGCATGCTTCGCAGTGCCCCGAGTCGTCCGCGGCGATCGAGAAGATGTACCGGGATGCGGGATTCCCCGACGGGGCCTACACGAACCTGTACCTCACGAACGAGCAGGCCGCCGAGGTCATCGCCGACCCCCGGGTGCACGGAGTCTCGGTGACCGGGTCGGAGCGCGCCGGCGCGGCGGTCGCCGAAGTCGCCGGCCGCAACCTCAAGAAGGTCGTGCTCGAGCTCGGCGGATCGGATCCGTTCATCCTCCTGTCGACCGACGACCTCGACGGTGCCGTGCAGGCCGCCGCGGATGCGCGGCTGGACAACACCGGTCAGTCCTGCAACGCCGCGAAGCGCTTCATCGTGGCCGACGAGCTCTACCAGCCGTTCCTCGACAAGTTCACCGCCGTCATGACCGGCTCCAAGCTCGGCGACCCGTTCGCCGAGGACACCGTGCTCGGACCGCTCTCATCGGAGGTCGCGGCCGAACGTCTCGCCGAGCAGGTCGACAAGGCGGTCGCGCAGGGTGCGACGCTCGTGGCCGGCGGTGAGCGCGACGGCGCGTTCTACCCCGCTACCGTGCTGACCGATGTCACCCCGGAGATGGACGCGTACCGCGAGGAGTTCTTCGGACCGGTCGGCATCGTCTACCGCGCAGCCGACGAGGACGAGGCGGTCAAGATCGCCAACGACACCCCGTTCGGGCTCGGCTCGTACGTGTTCACGACCGACGAGGCGCAGGCCGAGCGCGTCGCCGACAGGATCGACGCGGGAATGGTCTACGTCAACCTCGTGCTGGCAGACAGCCCGGAGCTTCCGTTCGGCGGCGTCAAGCGCAGCGGCACCGGCCGGGAGATGGGCCTGCTGGCGGCCGACGAGTTCGTGAACAAGAAGCTCGTCCGCGTCGGCTGAGCCCCGGCATCCCCGTCGGCGAGACAGGGGTTCTCGTCGAGACCGGGCTTCACGGCTCCTCGTCTCGACGAGATCCCCTGTCTCGGGGTCGGAGTGGCTCCGCGCCCCTCCGGGTGGGCACCGAGCAGAGGGGTGCGGGTTCGCCCGCATCCACCCCATGCCGTACACTGGAGCATGCAGTTGAAGTCTGCATTCTTTCGCCGTGCCCGGCGCTCGGGCAAGTTCCCTCTCATACAGGTTGCGGTGCAAGACTGTGGGCATCCCGAGGCCGCGGGCCTCTAGGGCGGTAGCTCAATTGGCAGAGCAGCGGTCTCCAAAACCGCAGGTTGCAGGTTCGATTCCTGTCCGCCCTGCGCGTCAGCCGAAGCTGATACACGGAAGGTAATCAGGTGGGTTCGATGGTCCAAGACGAGCCGAAGGGCGAGGTCGTCCCTAGTGGTGCACCTCGCGAGAAGAAGCCCAACGTCTTCGCTCGCATCGCGCTGTTCATCCGTCAGGTGTTCGCTGAGCTCCGGAAGGTCGTCACGCCGACCCGTCAGGAGCTGATCAAGTACACGGCAGTCGTGCTCGGATTCGTCGTCGTCATGATGGCGCTGGTCTACGGGCTGGATCTGCTGTTCGTCTGGGTGACGACCGTCGTCTTCGGCGTTCCCGCCTGACCCCTGAGCCTCACCGCGGGGCGGATCTTCGAATCCGGCGCCCACGAAACGGAAGAGAACGCAATTGTCTGAAAGATATATCGACGACGCCGACTGGGCGACCGCCGCGGAGCAGTCGTCGGAGGATGACGAAGCCCAGGAGGGCAACATCCTCGCCGAGGAGGAGCGGGCGAACACGCCGGCCGAGCACCTCGCCGTGCACATCGTCGACGAGGATGAGGTCGCCATCGAGGATCTGGACGACATCGACATCGACGACCCGGAGGCGGACGCGATCGTGAACGACGCTCTGAACATCGACAAGGCCGACGAGGCCCAGGCTGCGGCCGAGGTTCTCACTGATTCCCTCGCGGAGGAGGTCGCGGCCTACGCCGCCGTGCACGCCGACGACGTGACTCCCTACGACGGTCCCGACATCAACGGTGACGAGGATGCTCCCGTGCTCGA
>DASQLG010000037.1:0-12292 GCA_035630115.1 Microbacterium sp.
TGTGCGAGCGTGCGTAGTCGCGCATCAGGGTGAACGCCTCGTCGATCGGAACCCCCCGCGTATGGGACACGACTCCTTTGGCCTGCTCGATCACGATCCGACTGTTCAGCGCCGCCTGCAGCTGCTGGCTGAGCACCTCGCTCTCCCTGATCGAGCGCTCGTGCAGGATGCCGATCGTCGCGACGTCCGCGAAGGCCTGCGCCGCCATGATGTCGTCTTCCGGAGCGTCACCTGGGGCGGCGCGCAACAGGTTGAGGGTGCCGATTGTCGCGTCGCGGAGCCGGAGAGGCAGTGCGTCCATCGACCGGAAGCCCTGAGCGAGGGCCGCTCCCCGGAACTGCAGCCACTCGTCGTGGGTGTGCTCGATGTCGGGGACGGACACGCGCCTTCCCGAGCGGAAGCTCTCGATGCACGGGCCCGCCTCCGCGCTCAGTTGCATCATCTCGACGAGGCGACTCGCCTCGCTCGTGGACACGACGAGCTCCAGCCGTCCCTGCGAGTCCGCCAGCAGGATGCCGGCGGCGGTCGTGTCGAGCAGGTCGCGGCAGCTGTCGACCAGCACCTGCAGCAGATCGACGACGTCGTAGTCATCGACCAGCGTGTCGGCGAGCCTCGAGAAAGTCTGAAGCAGCTCCCGCTGCGTGACGTCGTTCACTCCGCCACCTCGATCCGACTTCCGTCCCGCGTGAAGCGCAATCGCCCGTCGAGGATCTCCTGGGCGACATCCATCATCGACTTGCCGACCGCGAACGCCTGCCCTTGGATGACGAGCCGTGCGTCGTCGGCGGACACGTCGATCTGAGCGAGGACGACGCCGGATGCCTGGTGGATCAGTCGACGCGAATACGCACTGATCCCGGCCTCGGGATCCTCTCCGATCGAGGTCAGCGCGCGCCGCAGCACGTGGCGGCTGACCATCTCGGCCATCGCTCCGGCCTGCTTCGTCTGGGTGTCGCTCAGTCTCACCGGCGCGGCGGAATACAGGTCGATCGCGCCGAAGCGCACCGGTCCGACGGTGAGCGGGAACGCGAACAGCGAGCTGACGCCCTCCCTGATGACGGACTGTGCGAACGCCGGCCACTTCTTCGGGCCCGTCGTCCGTATGGCGGGGGCCAGAACCGGGAGCGCTGAGCGCATCGCGTCCCAGCACGGTCCCTCGCCGAGGTCGAACTGCAGTTCGTCGATCCGGGCGGACTGCGCATCGCTCGCAGCGAGCGTCTCGCTGCCCAGCACCTCGCCGATCGTCGAGACCGCGGCACCGGTGATCGGAAAGACCGAGAGGAACGCCTCGCAGTAGCGTTCCGGCTGATCCGGGGCGCGCTCGATCGTCTCGATCGCACTGCCGAACGACGCACTCACAGCCACTCACCGCCTCTCCTGCAACGGTACTCCCACCGGAGCATCAGAGCGCGATGAGTTCGACGTCACCGAGTGCGCCGTCCTGGACGGTGACCGTCATCATGGTGCACCGAGGCTGACGACGCCGATCCGTGGGCGATCCGGGATTGAGCAGCCGCAATCCACCCGGGGTGACCGACTCCCACGGAATGTGGCTGTGGCCGAACACCAGAACATCGGCGTCGGGGAACGCGGCATCCATTCGCGAAGATCTGCTCTTCGCGTCACCGGTCTCGTGCACGACCGCGAACCGTACGCCCTCGATGTCGCGGACGGCGACCTCGGGCAGCAGAGCACGCAGATCGGCGGCGTCGTTGTTCCCGTACACACCGAGGACCTCCGCGTGCTCGGAGATATCGTCGAGCACGGATGCCGCCACCCAATCCCCCGCGTGGATCACGAGATCCGCGTGATCCGCCGCGATCCGCACGGCCGCCGGCAATGCTCGAGCGCGTCCGGGGATGTGCGTGTCGGAGATGAGGAGCAGCCGCGTCACCATACCGCCGAGGGTACGGGAGTCGGCGATCGGAGATGGCTCAGAGCGGGCTTCCCCCGACAGCTGGGCAGTCAATCCCAGTCGAGGTACTCCTCGATGATCACAGCCGTCGCGATCGGGTGGGTCATGGGGAAGCGATGACCCGCGTCGGAGACCGACTTGATGCTCGCGCGCTCCGGCGCCGTGACCCTCAGACGCTCGCCGTTCTCGGGTGGGTTGACCTCGTCGTCGGTGCCCTGCACGATCAGCACCGGGATCACCGGCGCAAGCGGGATGTCAGCCTCCTCGACGCCGAGCAGAAGGAGGCCATCCACCCGTTCCGTATGGCTGCCGGCGAATTCGCGCGCCACGCGCCCACCCGACCCGTGCCCGCCGATCCAGGTGTGCTCGAGTCGAAGGTGGTCGATGACGGCGAGGATATCCTCTACTCGGTCCTCGACATGCTCCGCGTCCGCGCGCGCGCCGACGCGTACGACGTGGAAGCCGGCCTCTTCGGCGAGGTAATGAGCGACGACGCCGAGGGCCGCCGACTCCAGGCCCGCCTCCGGAATCAGCACCAGGCCGACCGGGCCATCGCCCTCGACCGCGTAGGGAATCGCGCGACCGTCGGGGTCGAGGATCTCGATGTCACTCACTGTCGCTCCATCCTTCGAAACCGGTCGATCTCAGACGTTGAAGCGGAATTCGACCACGTCGCCGTCCTGCATGATGTAGTCCTTGCCCTCGAGCCGGGCCTTGCCTTTCGCCCGCGCCTCGATGACGGAGCCGGTCGCGATCAGGTCATCGAACGAGATGACCTCGGCCTTGATGAAGCCCTTCTCGAAGTCGGTGTGGATCACGCCGGCGGCCTGCGGGGCCTTCCAGCCCTTGCCGATCGTCCACGCCCGCGCTTCCTTGGGGCCCGCCGTCAGATAGGTCTGCAGCCCCAGCGTGTCGAAGCCGATGCGCGCGAGCTGATTCAGCCCGGATTCCTCCTGGCCGGTCGAGGCCAGCAGCTCCGCGGCATCATCGGGTTCGAGGTCGATGAGCTCGGACTCGATCTTCGCGTCGAGGAACACCGCATGGGCGGGTGCGACGAGCGCTTCGAGGGCGTCCTTGGCGGCGGCGTCGGTCAGTATCGCCTCGTCGACGTTGAAGACGTAGATGTAGGGTTTCGCGGTGAGAAGCCCGAGCTCCTTGATCGGCCCGAGGTCGAGGCCGGAGTGGGATAGGAGGAGGCCACGCTCCAGTGCATCCCTCGCGGCGACGGCGGCTTCGAGCACGGAGGCGTCGGCCTTCTTGCCCTTGACCTCCTTTTCGATGCGCGGGATCGCCTTCTCTAGGGTCTGGAGGTCGGCGAGCTGCAGTTCGGCGTTGATCGTCTCTAGGTCGTTCTTCGGGTTCACGCCGCCCTCGACGTGGACGACGTCGTCATCGGTGAAGCCACGCACGACCTGCGCGATCGCGTCGGCTTCGCGGATGTTCGCGAGGAACTGGTTCCCCAGCCCCTCGCCCTCGCTCGCACCGCGGACGATGCCGGCGATGTCGACGAACGAGACCGTCGCGGGGAGGATGCGATCGGAGTGGAAGACCTCCGCGAGTTCGGCGAGCCGGGGGTCGGGGAGACTCACCACGCCGATGTTCGGCTCGATCGTCGCGAAGGGGTAATTCGCCGCGAGCACGTCGTTCTTGGTCAGCGCATTGAACAGGGTGGACTTGCCGACGTTGGGCAGGCCGACGATGCCGATAGTGAGAGCCACGGGAGTCCAGTCTACGTGGAGCGCGTGCCGCGACCCCGCGCCCCGTCAGGGCCGGACGGCGCGATAGGCCCGCGTCACGTAGGGCAGATCGACGACCTTGTCCTCGACGGCGCCCACCTCATCGAACAGCGCCGCCAGACCCGCCTCGATGGCCGAGCGGTGCTCAGCGGCCGCGGTGATGACGTAGCTGCGCGAGCGCGCCATTGCGAACAGGGTCTCGCGATTCATCGGCCGCGACCAGCGCCACTCGGCGCGTTCCACCGCGGTGAACGGGGCGGCCAGTGGCGGGTCGCCCGCCGCGAGCACTTCCTCGGCGTGACTGCCGTGCATGATCTCGGTAAGGCGTGAGACCCACGGAACGTTCTCGTCCCGGATGTTCCAGACCAGCCCGAGCACTCCCCCGGTCCGCAGCACGCGCCCCACCTCGGCCGATCCGGCTTCCGGCTCCACCCAGTGCCACGCCTGGCCGAGCAGCACGGCGTCGACGCTCGCGTCGGGCAGCGGCAGGCGCTCTGCCGACCCGACGAAGGTCGGCACACCGTGCACCTGTTCGCGCAGCACGGCGAGCATCTTCGGATCGGGGTCGACGGCGACCACCTCCGCGCCGAGCTCCACGGCGGCGCGGGTGAGCTTGCCGGTTCCGGCTCCCACATCGGCGATGCGGATGCTGCGCTCTCCACCCACGACGGGCTGCAGCATCCAGTCCACCGCCTGGATGGGGTAATCGGGCCGACCGGACTCGTACATCCCGGCGGCGGACCCGAAGGACGTCGACATCTCTTCGTTGCCGGCCATCTTCCGACCCTAACGCGGCCGCTCCTCGAACCACCCGCCCGGAAACGCGCCGGTCCCGAGGCGAGGCCATGCCCGCCGGGATGGAGACTCACATCCCGCATGCCCGTTCCCTGCGGCGCGCCTCCGCCGCCCGACCCCCGCCCGCGGCGACTCTGGGTGCGTGCCCCTGGACTTCACCGCGATCGACTTCGAGACGGCGAACTCCAGCAATGCGTCGGCGTGCGCGGTGGGGCTCGCCCGAGTCCGCGACGGTCGCGTCGTGGCCACCGCGGGATGGCTCATCCAGCCTCCGCCGGGGCATGACCGGTTCTTCGAGCTGAACACGCGCATCCACGGACTTCGCGCCGAGGATGTCGCCGACGCCAAGACCTGGAGCGAGCAGCTCGATGACCTCGCTGCGTTCGCGGGTGCCGACGTCCTCGTGGCGCACAACGCCGGCTTCGACATGATGGTGCTCCGCCGCGCGTGCGAGGCGACCGGCGACGAGCACCCGCCCTACCGCTACGTCTGCAGTCTGCAGGTCGCGCGCAAGCTCTACGACCTGGAGTCGTATCGGCTGCCGTCCGTCGCCGCGGCCGCGGGATTCATCGACTTCCCGCACCACGACGCCACGGCGGACGCACTGGCGTGCGCCCACATCATGATCGATGCGGCCCAGCGCGTCGGGGCGGGCGACATCGCGGCGCTCGCCGAGGCGGCATCGGTGCGGGTGTCGCGCTCGTTCGTGCCCGAGAAGGTGCCCGAGCCGCAGCCGACGCTGGCCCCGGAGCTGTTCGCGACCGTGGCCTGACCGCGGCCGAGACCGGGTCAGGGGGCAGGCGCCTGGGCGATGCGCACCATGTTCCCCGACGGGTCGCGAAACGCGCAGTCGCGCTGACCCCAGCCCATGTCGATCGGCTCCTGCAGCACCTCCGCGCCGGATGCGCGTACGGTCTCGAACGTCGCGTCGAGGTCGTCGGTGTTGAACACGAGCATCGGCAGGACGCCCTTGACCAGCAGTTCCTGCATCGCATCGCCGTCTGCCTGAGATCGGCCCGCGTGGGGCTCGGACAGGACGATGCCCAGTCCCGGCTGCGCGGACGTGCCGAGTGTCACCCAGCGGAAATTGCCCGAGGCCACGTCGTTCTGCACCTCGAGCCCGAGCGCGTCGCGGTAGAACACGATCGACTCGTCGACATCGGCCACGGTGACATTGGTGTATTGCAGTGCGATCGTCATGCCGGCGACGCTACGCCGGCGCGGCCTCGCGCGCTTCTTCGTTTCTGCTCGATCCGTGCCGGCTCGGCCGGGTCTGGGTCTTCGCCACGCAGGCGGGCATCGCCTCGACGGCGTGGTGCTCGCGCCGACGATATTCGGATGCCGTCATCCCCACGATCTCCGCGAACCGTGAGCTGAAGGAGCCGAGCGACGTGCACCCCACCGCCATGCACGCGTCGGTGACGGTCGTGCCGGCCCGCAGCAGCGCCATCGCCCGCTCGATCCGCCGTGTCATCAAGTGGTTGTACGGCGTCTCGCCGTATGCGGCGCGGAACTGGCGCGAGAAGTGCGCTGGCGACATGAGAGCCCGGGCGGCCATCGTCGGCACGTCGAGCGGTCTGGCGTACTCCCGGTCGATCAGATCGCGCGCACGCCGCAGGTGAGCGAGGTTCTCCAACTCCTGCGGGGTCATGAATCAGACGGTAGCACCGGGGCGATGTCGGCTGCCCAGGGCAGAGTGAGCACATGGATGCACTCACTCTCCCGGTCGTCATCGTGGCATGCCTCGCCGCGGGCATCCTCGCGGGCTGGTTCGCGGGCAATGCGCGCGCGGCGACGCGCTCGACCAGCCTGCACGCCGATCTGCGCGCGCGTCTCGCGGCGACCGAGGCCGCGCGACAGGGCGTGCAGGCTCAGCTCGAGCACCAGCAGCTGCTGTACCGCGAACTGTCCGCGCAAGCCCGCAGTGATCAGGCGACCCGCGAAGAGCGGGAGCGGCGCGAGCAGGCGGTGCTTCGTGCGCTCGCGCCCGTGCATGAGACGCTGCAGTCGATGCAGGCGAAGGTCGACGATCTCGAGCGCGACCGTCACGCCCAGTTCGGCAGCCTCGCCGAGCAGCTGCGCCAGGCGCATCAGTCGGGCGAGGCGCTGCGCGCGACGACCGAGTCGCTCGCGAGTGCTCTGCGCTCGGGCAGCACGCGCGGCGTCTGGGGCGAGACCCAGCTGCGCCGGGTCGTCGAGGCTGCGGGCCTGACGCGCTACATCGACTTCGACACGCAGACATCCGTGACCTCGGATGCCGGCGCCGGCCGCCCTGACATGGTCATCCGCCTGCCCGGCGACAAGGCGATCGCGGTCGACGCCAAGGTGCCCCTGGACGCGTACCTCGAGGCGAGTGCGATCCCGCTGACCGCCGTCGGTGCGGAGGGCGCTCGTCGCAAGTCGCTGCTGGACAGGCATGTGCGAGCCGTTCGCGCGCACATCGACGCGCTCGCGCGCAAGACCTACTGGGCCGGCCTCTCATCGAGTCCCGAATTCGTCGTCTGCTTCGTGCCGAGCGAGTCGCTCCTCGCCTCGGCGCTGGAAGAGGATCCTTCGCTGCTGGACTACGCCTTCGGCAAACGGGTAGCCCTCGCATCACCGGTGAATCTGTGGGCCGTGCTGAAGACGGTGGCCTACACCTGGACGCAGCAGGACGTTTCGCAGGAGGCGCGCGCGCTGTTCGAACTGGGCAATGAGCTGTACGAGCGGCTCTCGAAGCTCGCCGGCCACGCCGACGACCTGCGCCGGGCGATCGAGCGCACCATCGACAGCTACAATCGGTTCGCCGGGTCTCTCGAGTCACGCGTGCTCGTGACGGCGCGGCGCTTCCCGGGGATCGACCAGACCAAGCTGGATGCACTCACCGCCCCGGCGATCGTCGAGAAGACGCCGCGTCGCCTGACGGCGCCGGAGATGCTCGAAGTTCCCGTCGACAGCGACGAGGAGACACGCACGGTGCCGGGGGCGACACCGGCGGCATCCGACGACGGACTCCTGCTCACGGCCGATCTCGGCGACGTCCGCGGACGGATCGCGCCGCTCTCCGGCTGATTTCAGTTCACGCGCCGCCGGGAACGAAGCTGAGAAGGGCGATGACCGCGATCGAAACGGCGGCGAAAGCGCCGATCATCCACCACGCCGAGACCTGGTGATCCTCATCACGGCGCACCCGGAAGAGGACGTCGGGTCGGCGTGCGGGATCGGTGGCATCCGCCACGACGGCGATTGCGCCCGTCTGCGGTTTGGGGCCGCTCACCTGTGCTGACATCGTCAACCCCCTCGGGTCAGAGAACACGTCTGCATCCCCATTGACACCGGTTCGATTGTGCCAGAAATGTCTGGCAGAACGCATCACGACTCAGTCACAACCGCAACTCCGGGCGCTCGCGGAACATCAGCCACGCGGGCCTCGGATCAACGAAGCGTCAGAGCCACTTGGAGGTCAGATGCTCCGACACGATGCGACGCAGTGTTCCGGATCGGCCGCGCAGCACGACGCTCTCGCTGTAGATGTAGTCGCCCTCACGGCGGACGCCGGCGACGAGCTGTCCGTCGGTGACGCCGGTCGCAACGAAGATCGTGTTGCTGCCGGTCACGAGTTCGTCGGCCTCGTACACATGGCCGTCGGTCTTCAGGCCGTGGTCTGCGCCCTTCTGCCGCTCATCGTCGTTCCGCGGCCACAGAATCCCCTGGATGTGACCGCCGAGCGCCTTGATGGCGCACGCGGTGACGATGCCCTCGGGACTGCCACCGACGCCGACGCACATGTCGGTGCGGGCGTTGTGACGTGCCGCATTGATTCCGCCGGCGACGTCGCCGTCGGACATGAGACGTGTGCCGGCGCCGGCCGCGCGGATGTCGGCGATCAGCTGCTCGTGGCGCGGACGGTTGAGCACCGACACGACCATCTCGTCTATGGGCTTGTCGAGGGCCTTGGACAGCAGTCGGATGTTCTCCCCGATCGGGAGACGGATATCCACCACACCGACACCGGCCGGCCCGGTGACGAGCTTGTCCATGTAGAAGACCGTCGAGGCGTCGAGCATGGTTCCGCGCTCGGACACCGCGATCACGGACAGCGCGTTCTGGCGGCCGGCGGCCGTCAGCGAAGTGCCGTCGATCGGGTCGACCGCCACATCGCACTGTGGTCCTCGCCCGCTGCCGACCTTCTCGCCGTTGTAGAGCATCGGCGCTTCGTCTTTCTCACCCTCGCCGATCACGATCGTGCCATCGAAGTTCACCGTCGTGAAGAACGCCCGCATCGCGTCGACGGCGGCACCGTCCGCGGCCAACTTGTCACCTCGCCCGATGAACGGCACAGCGCGGATCGCGGCGGCCTCGGTGGCGCGCACCAACTCCAGCGCGAGGTTGCGGTCGGGATGCAGCGGACTCATGTCGGCGGTAAGGCTCACCATGAGGTCAGCCTAGCCACCGGCGTCTCGCCGCTGAGAGCAATCGTGCGCCTGCGGCACGAAGGAATCGCGATTCTTTGCCGGACAGCAGAAGCGTCAACGACAGAGCACCGACGTGGGCCGGGGGCATCCCCGCGAAACGTGCCCTTCGCTAGAGTGACCGTGGAACCCTGCACACGACCAAGGAGCATCATGCCCGTCGCCACCCCCGAGCAGTACGCCGAGATGCTGGACCGCGCGAAGGCCGGCGGATTCGCCTACCCCGCGTTCAATGCCTCCAGCTCTCAGAGCGTCAATGCGATCCTCCAGGGCCTGACCGAGGCCGGCTCCGACGGCATCATCCAGGTCACCACGGGCGGCGCGGACTACTTCGCCGGCCACACCGTCAAAGGTCGTTCGACCGGTGCGCTCGCGTTTGCGAAGTTCGTGCACGAGGTGGCCAAGAGCTACCCGATCACGGTCGCGCTGCACACCGACCACTGCCCCAAACCCGCACTCGAGGATTTCGTGCTGCCGCTGATCGCCGAGTCCGAGAAGGTCGTCGCCGACGGAGGCGACCCGATCTTCCAGTCACACATGTGGGACGGCTCGGCCGTGCCTCTCGACGAGAACGTCGAGATCGCGAAGGAACTGCTGCCCCGCCTGAAGGCGATAAATGCGATCCTCGAGGTCGAGATCGGCGTCGTCGGCGGCGAGGAGGACGGCGTGCAGCACGAGGGCTCGAACGAGGCCCTCTACACGACGGTGGCCGACGTCACGAAGGCCGTCGAGGCCCTGGGTCTCGGCGACCAGGGTCGCTGGATCGCCGCGCTGACGTTCGGCAACGTGCACGGCGTATACAAGCCCGGAAACGTCAAGCTGCGCCCTGAGCTGCTGGGCGAGATCCAGGAGGGCATCGCGGCCACGTTCGGCACCGGCCCCAAGCCGCTCGATCTCGTCTTCCACGGCGGCAGCGGGTCGAGCGACGAGGAGATCGCTCTGGCGGTCGCGAACGGCGTCATCAAGATGAACATCGACACCGATACGCAGTACGCCTTCACCCGCGCGGTCGCCGGCTACATGTTCCAGAACTACGACGGCGTACTCAAGGTCGACGGCGAGGTGGGCAACAAGAAGGCCTACGACCCCCGCGCGTGGGGCAAGATCGCGGAATCTGCGATGGCCGCGCGCGTCGCGCAGGCGACCCGGCAGCTCGGCTCAGCGGGCAGGTCGCAGAGCTGATCTACGTGGGATCGCGGTATGCGTCGAGCAGTCCCGGCGCGCCCTCCGGCCGCGAGACGACCACGATGGGGTCACCCGCTTCGACGAACCCGTTGCGGAGAACCCGGAGGTAGGGGCCGAGTCGCCGCTCGGCCGAGAAGCGCTTGACCCACCCGCGCTGCTCCGGGCCGCCGACCCGCCGCGCGAAGGTCTGGCAAGGTGTGCGCGGCATGGTCACCTCGACGGTGACGGTCTCACCGATCCGCCACACCTCGCCGATGCGAGCGGCATTCACGTCGATGCCCTCCGTGCGCAGGTTCTCTCCGAAGAACCCGGGCGGGAGGGCACGCCCCAGCTCGCCCTCCCAGTAGGCGGCATCCTCTTGGGCGTAGGCGTAGAGAGCCTTGTCGAGCCCACCATGGTGCTTGCGGTCGGCCTGCACGTCGCCGCGGACGCCGTAGCGACCGACCCTCACGCGCCCGTCGACTGGACGCTTGTCGATCGCGGTGACGCCGTTCCCGGGGTCGGGGCGCAGCTGGTGGACGACGCAGACAGCGGCGAGGCGTGACATCCGGTCATCCTACGGTGACGCATCGGGCGGGCGCGATCGGTTCGACGCAGCCGCCGCAGCTCAGCCGTCGAGGTCGTACCTCATCAGGAGGCGACCCGACGCGATCGACCGGATCTCGATCGCGGCGATGTCGGAGACATCGAGCGCCGTGCCGGCGCTCAGCCGCGCGACCCTGCCGGGCAGCGCCCGCCAGGTCGACACGTTCGTTGTCACCCCATCGCTGCCGATCACGGCAAGCGCGTACGGCCGGCCCTCGGCGGGCCCACTCCCGCCGTCGCCGGACGTGTAGCGGCACTCCAGCTCGATGCGAGTCCCCCACTCCACGCTCGACAGCCGGACGCTCGCCTCGATCGGCACGTCGGCGACGGCCTCGAGCGCGAACGACGCCGTCGGCGCGGTGCGCGCGATCGTCACCGGCACGGCGATCCCCGCGATCACGAGGACCACGGCCGCAGCCGCAGCCGCCCACCAGATGCGGCTCCGTCGCACGGCGCGCTGCCGTGCGACGGAGACGACGTGCTCGCGGACAGAGGAATCCGGTCCGACCACCCCGACGGTGTCGTCCGGCTCGGCATCGATGCTGCGTGCGCGCTCCGAACTCACCCGTGACATCAGACCCACTGTCGGGCTCAGCTCCGCGACCCCGCGACGACACTCTTCGCAGTCCGCCAGATGCTCCTCGAACTGACGCCGATCCCCCGACGACAGTGCGCCGACCACATAGGCGGCATCCCACTCGGCGAAGCGCGCGTGATCGGGATTCATCGCGTCACTCCCCTCTCCTGAAGTGCCAGGCGCATGGCGCGCAGGCCGTAGTGCAGGCGCGACTTCACCGTGCCCTCCGGGATGTCGAGTTCGGTCGCCGTCTGCGCGACGCTGCGCCCGCCGTAGTACGACCGGACGATCACGGCGCGGTGCTCGGGGCTGAGCACAGCGAGCGCCTCCTCGATCAGCAGGGCCTCGAACAGCGCGTCGGTGTCGTCGGCTCCGATCTGCTCGGGAACCTCGGAAACGACCCTCTCGTGCCGACGGCGAGCGCTGCGGACCTCATCGATCACCAGATTGCGGGCGACGGTCATCATCCACGACCGCATCGTCGCCGGGTCCTGCTCGAGGATGCGGGGACTGCGCCACGCGCGCAGCAAGGTCTCCTGCACGACGTCGTCCGCACCGGCGCGGTCGCCGGTCAGTCCCACGACGTATCGCCAGACCGCTCCCGCGTGGGCGTCGTACAGCGCGCCCAGGCGTGCACCGTCATCCCCCGGCATCCCGCACCTCCCTCACTGGAGAAACGAGACGGCTGGCGCGACCGTTCACTCGTGCGGACCTCGCGCCGCGCTCTGTCTTCCTCACAGTATGAGGGCGCTGCAATCTGTGGTCACCCGCCACCGCCTCGATCCCGGCGGCGACCGCGAGTATCGTTCAGGAGTCGCCGCACCACACGCACGAGAGGACGAGCCGATGACCGAGAACGATGGCGAGTCGGAACTGGTCGTCGAAGCCTCCCGCGAACTGGACGCCCCACCCGCCGAGGCGTGGCGCTCATGGACCGACCCCGTGATCCTCCGACGATGGTGGGGCCCCACGGGATTCACGTGCCCGACCGCCGAGCTGGACGTGCGGGTCGGCGGCACGTCGCTCGTATCGATGAGCGCGCCGGCGT
>DASQLG010000038.1:0-28076 GCA_035630115.1 Microbacterium sp.
GCGAATCACGGCAGCTGGGTCGCTTCCCTCGCCGCCGCCCGCGGCACCGGCCCCGGTACCGGCATGATCGGGGTCGCACCGGAGGCGAGCCTGCTGGCGGTCTCGGTGGGCTTCGGCTCGTCAGCGAAGGTGCCGTTCGCCGATCAGATCGCCGAGGCGATCCGCTGGTCGGTCGACAACGGCGCCGACGTCATCAACCTCTCGTTGACCACCAACACTCCGGACTGGGACGAGAGCTGGGACTCGGCGTTCCTCTACGCCTTCGAGAACGACGTGGTCGTGGTGGTCGCCGCCGGCAACCGCGGCAGCGGCACGTCCCGCGTCGGCGCGCCGGCGACGATTCCCGGCGTTCTGACGGTCGCCGGCGTGGACACGGCGGGCGACGCCAGCGTCGAGGCATCCACGCAGGGGATCACCCTCGGCGTGTCCGCACCGAGCGAGGATCTCGTCGGGGTTTCCGCCGACGGCCGGCTCGTGCTGTGGAACGGAACCAGCGGCGCCGCCCCGATCGTCGCGGGCATCGCCGCGCTGGTGCGGTCGGCGCATCCCGAGCTGGACGCGAACAACGTCATCAACCGCATCATCGAGACGGCGCGCCCTCCGGCGGGCGTCACGGGGGGCGCGAACCCGCTGCTGTACGGCGCCGGTCTGGTGGATGCCGCGGCCGCTGTCTCGGCGAGCATCCCGCTGGTCACGTCCAACCCCATGGGAAGCCTCGAGGACTGGATCCGCCTGTACCGCCGCGCCGATTCGGGCCCGGCCGCTGTTCCGACCGCAGAACCCGTAGAGGTGGCGCCGCTGCCTCCGGTCGACGTCGCCACGCGCGCCGCTTCGCCGCTTCTGCCGTCGACGGACACTCTGCTGTACGGGACGATTCCGCTGATGGCCGGTTCCGCCACCGCTATACTGGTGGCTCTCGGCGTCACCGCAGCTGTCCGACGTATCCGATTGGCGTCCCGGACGCCGAGCCGCTGACACCCCCAGGAGTACTCCCCACCGTGAGCAACACCGTGCCCAAGATTCTGATCGTCGGCGGTGGCTACGCAGGCTTCTACACAGCCTGGAAGCTCGAGAAGCACCTGCGCAAGGGCGAGGCCGAGGTCACGATCGTCGACCCGCTGCCCTATATGACCTACCAGCCGTTCCTTCCCGAGGTCGCGGCCGGCTCGATCGAGGCCCGCCATTCCGTCGTCGCGCTGCGCCGCCACCTCAAGAAGACGAAGGTCGTCGCCGCGAAGGTCACGGGCATCAACCACGCGAAGAAGGTCGCCACGATCACCCCGATCGCGGGTGACCCGTACGAGTTGGAGTACGACCAGATCGTCGTCACGGCCGGTGCCGTCTCCCGCACTTTCCCCATTCCGGGAATCGCCGACAACGCGATCGGCCTGAAGACGATCGAAGAGGCCGTGGCGATCCGCGACCGCCTGATGTCCAACTTCGACAAGGCGTCCGTGCTGCCCCCGGGACCCCAGCGCGACCGCCTGCTCACCGTCGTCGTCATCGGCGGAGGGTTCGCCGGCATCGAGGTGTTCGCCGAACTGCGCAGCTTCGCCTCCGCTCTGGTCAGCCGCTACCCCGAGGTCACGTTCAGCGACACCCACTTCCATCTCATCGAGGCGATGAGCCGGATCATGCCGGAGGTGTCGCTCAAGACGAGCGAGTGGGTCCTGAAGGATCTCGCCAAGCGGGGCGCGTACGTCCACCTCGACACGCAGGTCACCGGCGCCGTCGACGGCAACGTCGAGCTGTCGACGGGCGAGGTCATCCCGAGCGACCTGATCATCTGGACCGCCGGTGTCATGGCCAACCCGACCGTCGTGCGTGGCGGCGACCTTCCCGTCGAGGAGCGCGGCCGCATCCTCACGCGCGCCGACCTTCGTGTGGGCACGGAGGACGAGATCGTGGAGGGCGCGTGGGCAGCCGGCGACGTCTCGGCGGTTCCCGACCTGACCGGCGGCGGTGTGGGCGGCTATTGCGTGCCGAACGCGCAGCACGCCGTGCGTCAGGCGAAGCTGCTCGCGAAGAACCTCGTCGCGGTCCTGCGCGGGGAGCTTCCGCACGAGTACTTCCACAAGAACCTCGGCGCCGTTGCGGGCCTCGGGCTCTACAACGGCGTGTTCCAGTCCGGCAAGATCGCCCTCAAGGGGATCGTCGCCTGGGTGGCGCACCGCGGATACCACGGCCTCGCGATGCCCTCGTGGGAGCGCAAGTTCCGCGTGGTCTGGGGCTGGTGGAACAACCTCTGGCTCGGACGCGACCTGGTGAATCTTCAGGCCGTGCAGGACCCTCGCTACGTCTTCGAAGAGTTCGCCGCGCGCCCTCGTCCGCCGCAGCCGGTCGAGGCCGCGCCGATGAAGGCCGTGGCCGCCGCCCCCGCGGAGAAGGTCGCCGCGAACAGCTGACCGGTACCGTGGAGGCGTCCGCACCTGCGTGCGCGCCCCCGTAGCCCAATCGGCAGAGGCAGGCGACTTAAAATCGCTCAAGTGTCAGTTCGAGTCTGACCGGGGGTACGGTTCGCCGGCGTCCGTCGCGTCTGCGCTCGAGTCGTAGGCTTTAGGCCATGTGTGCCCACTCGCCGACGAGCGTGATGCGATGACGATCGACCTGCTCGCCGGCACCTCAGCCGCAACGCCGTGGGCCGACCCGGCCGCGTACTGGTCGGCGATGACGGATGCCGTCGCCGGCGTCTCGGGTCCGGTCGCCGCGCTGAACCTCGCCGCGATTCGCTACAACGCGCTCGACATGGTGATCCGCGCGGGAGGCGTGCCGATCCGCGTGGCCAGCAAGTCCGTGCGTGTGCGGGATGTCATCGACGCGACGCTCGCGCTGCCGGGCTATCGCGGCATCCTCGCGTTCACGCTGCCCGAGGCTCTCTGGCTCGCCGAGACCCACGACGACGTCGTCCTCGGCTACCCGAGTGTGGACCGCGCGGCGATCGCCGCCCTCGCCGCGGACGAGCAGGCCGCCGCCAGGATCACCCTCATGGTCGACGACGTCGCCCAGCTCGACCTCGTCGACGCGATCGCCCCGCCGGGCTCACGGGAGACGATCCGGATCGCGATCGATGCCGACGCGTCGTGGCGCGCACCGGGCCTCGGTCACATCGGTGTGCGCCGCTCGCCGGTCCACGAACCGGGCGAGGTGGCAAGCCTGGCGCGTGCGATCGCCGCGCGGGGCGGCTACCGCCTCGTCGGGCTCATGATGTACGAGGCGCAGATCGCCGGGCAGGGCGACGCGACCGGATCCGGCGACGGTGTGATCCGCTGGATGCAGCGCCGCTCCGCGCAGGAGCTGCTCGACCGGCGGGCGGCCATCGTCGGCGCCCTGCGGGACATCGCGCCGCTCGAGTTCGTCAACGGAGGAGGAACGGGTTCGCTGGAGCTGACGGCCTCCGATCTCGCGGTGACCGAGCTCACCGCGGGCAGCGGCCTGCTCGCCGGCCACCTGTTCGACGGCTATCGGGCCTTCGACCCCGCCCCGGCGGCGGCCTTCGCGCTCGAGGTCGTGCGCAAGCCGAGACCCGACATCGCCACCGTGCTGGGCGGCGGGTGGATCGCCTCCGGCCCGCCTGTGGCGTCGCGCCAGCCGCTGCCGGTGTGGCCCCCGGGGCTCACGACCCTCGCGCGCGAAGGCGCGGGCGAGGTGCAGACGCCGTTGCAGGGCACGGCCGCACGGGCGCTGGAGGTCGGCGACCGCGTCTGGTTCCGGCACGCCAAGAGCGGGGAGCTCGCCGAACGCGTCGACCGGTATCACCTCGTCGACGGCGATCGATCGGTGGGCGAGGCGCCCACCTACCGCGGGGAAGGGAAGTCGTTCCTGTGACCCGTCCGGGCGGAACGTGGCAGAACTGGAGCCGGACGGTCAAGGTCCGTCCGCAGCGTGTCGAGTTCCCGGGCTCGACCGCCGCAGTCCGGCGTGCGATCGCGGCTGCCGCGACCCGCGGTCTCCCGGTCAAGGCGATCGGCGCCGGGCACAGCTTCAGCGGCATCGCCGTCGCCCCGGGCGTCCTGCTGGATCTGACCGATCTGACCGGACTCGTCTCCGCCGACCGAGACCGCGGTCGGGTCACCCTGCGCGCGGGAACCCGCCTGCACCAGATTCCGCAGCTGCTCGCGCCGTACGGGCTCGCCATGCCGAATCTGGGCGACATCGACCGGCAATCCATCTCGGGTGCCATCTCGACTGGCACGCATGGCACCGGCGCGCGCTTCGGGGGCATCGCCACACAGGTGACCGGGGCGACCCTCGTCACGGCAGACGGCGAGCTGCTGGTCGTCGACGAGGACCAGAACCGCGAACTGCTGCCCGCGGTCGCGCTCGGTCTCGGAGCGCTCGGCATCCTCGTCGAGGTCACGCTGCAGTGCGTGCCCGCGTTCCTTCTCCACGCCGTCGAGGTTCCCGAAGACCTGGGAGAGGTCCTTGCTTCGCTCGATGCGCGGGTCGCGGCATCCGATCATTTCGAGTTCTACTGGTTTCCGCACACCGATCGGGCGATGACCAAGACCCACGTGCGCCTGCCCGAGAGCGCGCTGCGTCGCCCGCTTCCGCCCGCGGGGAAGTGGGTCGACGACGTGCTGGTCGGCGGTGCCGTCCACCAGATCGCCTGCAGCCTCGCCCGCGCAGTTCCCGCGTCGGCCCCGGTGATCAACCGACTCTCCGCGCGTGTGTGGAGCGACCGCGAGTTCACGGACGTCTCCCATCGCGTGTTCGCGACGCAGCGTTCGGTACGGTTCCGCGAGATGGAGTACGCGCTGCCGGCCGAGAACGTGCGTCCCGCATTCGATGCGCTGCACGCCCTGGTGGCGGAGAAGGACTGGCGGATCGCCTTTCCCGTCGAGGTGCGCTTCGCCGCGCCGGATGACCTCTGGCTCTCGACCGCGCACGGCCGGGAGTCGGGATACATCGCCGTTCATCGGTACTGGCGTGAGGACACCACCGAATACTTCGAGGCCGCCGAGGAGATCATGCTCGGCTTCGCCGGCCGCCCGCACTGGGGGAAGATGCACACCCTGGATGCCGCGACCCTGCGCGACCGCTATCCGCGTTTCGACGAGTTCGTCGCCCTCCGCGACAGGCTGGATCCCAACCGGATGTTCCGGAACCCGTACCTCGCGCGGGTGCTCGGTGAGTAAGGGCTGAGAGTCGTGAGACGCCTCTCATCCGCGGACGCACCGATGGCTAGGATGAGGGAAACCTCGAACGGAGTCACGGGCATGTGGGAATGGCTGATCCCGGTACTGATCGTCGTGGCGCTCGTCGTCATCGTCGGCATCTACCTGTGGGCGACATACAACTCGCTGGTGGCGCTCAATGTGCGCGTCGACGAGGCGTGGAGCGACATCACCGTGCAACTGAAGCGCCGAGCTGACCTGCTGCCGAACCTCATCGAGGCGGTGAAGGGCTATGCGGCGCACGAGAAGGCCGTGTTCGAGAACGTCACGCGCGCCAGGGCCGAGACACTGACGGCCGGCGGTCCCGCAGAGGCCGGCGTCGCCGAAGGACACATGCAACAGGCGCTGAAGTCGCTCTTCGCGGTCGCCGAGGCCTATCCGCAGCTGCAGGCCAGTCAGAACTTCCTTCAGCTGCAGCAGTCGATCGTCGACACCGAAGACAAGATCCAGGCCTCCCGGCGCTTCTACAACGGCGGTGTGCGCGAGCTGAACACGAAGATCAAGGTGTTCCCGAACAACCTGTTCGCGCGCAACCTCGGCTTCGACGAGCGGGAGTTCTTCGAGGTCGTCGACGGCGCCGCGATCTCGGAACCGCCCAGGGTTCAGTTCTGAAGTAGCCCGTGTACAGCGCCATCGCGCGCAACAAGCGCAACACCTGGATCATCCTTGGTGCGTTCATCCTGCTGCTCGGCGCGATCGGTCTGCTGGCGGGGTGGCTCGCAGGCCACAACTGGTGGATCACCGCGTTCATCCTCGTCTTCGCCGCCGGATACGCCGCCTTCCAGTACTTCTTCGCCGACCGGGAGGCGATCGCGATGTCAGGCGCCGCTCAAGTGACCCGGGCCGACGCCCCGCGCTTCTACCGGCTCGTCGAGAACCTGTGCATTGCGACGGGCACACCGATGCCGAAGCTCTACGTCGTCGACGACCCGGCGCCCAATGCCTTCGCCACGGGGCGCAAACCCGAGGAGGCCTCCATCACGGTCACGACGGGACTGTTCGAGGTGATGACCGACCGAGAGCTCGAGGGCGTGCTCGGCCACGAGCTCGGCCACATCCGCAACTACGACATCCGCGTCTCGCTCGTCGTCTTCGGGCTCGTCGTGGCCGTCGGCATCCTGGCCGACATCTTCATGCGCATCGCGTTCTTCGGCGGTGGCCGCCGTGCAGGGGGAGGCCCGGCGGCCCTGCTGTTCCTGATCTTCGGCGTCGTTTCCGCCCTGGTCGCACCTGTGCTCGCAGGAGCGGTGCAGGCGGCGATCTCCCGACAGCGCGAGTACCTCGCTGACGCGACGAGCGCGATGACCACCCGCGACCCCGACGGACTCGCCTCCGCCCTGACCAAGCTCGGCGAGTTCGGGCGGCCGCTGAAGCGGGGGAACACCTCGATGGCGCATCTCTGGATCGCCGACCCGCTCCAACCCCACGCGCTGGCGCGGATGTTCGCGACGCACCCCCCGATCGCCGAGCGCATCGAACGGCTGCAGACGATGGGCGGACGGTTCTGACGCACCGACTCACCAGCCAGCGGGCTCGCCGCATCGCCGTTCGCGCTCAGCTGCTGACGGCGGACCGGCCGGGCGGCATCGTCGAAACGGTCGACGGACTCTCGCTCGTCAACATCGATCCGACCCGCGCCGTGGCGCCCAGTGCCGATCACATCCTCTGGAGCCGGATCGGCTGGCCGTACCAGCCCGCTGATCTCGTACGTGCCGTCCAGGAGGATCGAGCCGTCTTCGAGTGGGCAGGGTTCTACCGGTCCATGGCGGATCTGCCCCTCTACCTCCCGATCATGCGCGCATGGCCGCGCTACCGCGACCAGCGTGAGTGGCTGGAGGCGAACGAGCGCTTCCGTCGGGAAGTCGTCGGTCGGCTCCGCGCAGAAGGTCCTCTGCGCGGCGGCGAGATCCCCGACACGAGCCAGGTGTCGTGGAAGTCGACGGGGTGGACGAACGACCGAAACGTGACGCAGATGCTGGAGTTCCTCTCGATGCGCGGCGAGATCGCCGTCTCCCGGCGGGAGGGCAGGGATCGTCTCTGGGACGTCGCGGAACGGGTGTACCCCGCCGACATCGCGGACCACTCGGACGAAGAGGCCGCCGTGCTGCGCGCCGCACGACGACTCGGCTACCTGGGTCTGGCTCGGCAGAAGGCGATGAAGCAGCCCGTCGAGCCCTTCGACGTGGGGCAGGTCGGCGAAGAGGCGACGGTCGACGGGACTCCGGGGCTATGGCGCGTCGACCCCGCGCTCCTCGAGGACGACGACCGCTTCGAGCCGCGCACCGCCCTTCTGTCGCCATTCGACCGGCTCGTCTTCGACCGGGCTCGCGCCAAGGATCTGTTCGGCTTCGAGTACATCGTCGAGATGTACAAGCCGGCCGCGCAGCGCCGGTGGGGGTTCTTCGCGCTGCCGATCCTGCACGGCGATCGCCTCGTCGGAAAGCTGGATGCCGCGGCCGACCGCGCGCAGGGGGTGTTCCGCGTCGCCGCCATCCACGAGGACGAGACCTTCACTCCCGAGGTGACCGACGACGTGCACGCGGAGATCCGCGAGCTGGCCGCGTGGCTCGGGCTCGAGGCCGGCGGCATCCCGGGTTCTTGACCGGCCGGTGACGCCGATCACGTCGCGGTCAGCCTACGGCGAGCACCATCTCGTTGCCCGGGAACGACACCGTCCCGCGAAGCGCCCAGTCATCGGCTCGGTAGGTGAAGCTCGCGGTGCCGCCTTGTCTCGTCGTCCCCGTCGCCGTGGCGATGACCACGCCACCGGTTGCGGCGAACGTGGTGCCGTCGGGCGAGAGCGCGACGACCGGAAGCTGCTCGACCCGGAACGCGAGGGAGCTCAGGGTCGCCAGGTCGGCGGCCCAGGGCACCCGCAGTCCGCAGTTCGGCGGTACCGCCGATGAGGCGGCGGCGCACGCGGTGGCGTAGGCGTCCAGCTGCTCCTGTGCCGCAGCCGTCGCGGCGGGCGCGAGGGATGCGGCCACCTCGACCTCACGGCGCATACCGGGCTGCAGTGAGACGCTCGTCGATCCCGATACGAGTCCGCGCGGCAGCGCCTCCACGTCGTAGCCTCCGGGCAGCAGTGGGATCGGGGCCCCGGCCGGCGCGCGCAGGTCGCCGATGGCGACGGCCTGTCCCAGCGTCGTGGTCGCGGTGAGCTCGGCCAGGCCATCCGTGATCTTCCAGCCGCCGTCCGGGCGGGCGGCGAGTTCCAGCGAGCTCTCGCCCGGGCTCCCGGCGAGCGTGAACGAGACGACGACCCGGGCGGCATCCGCCTCGCGGGTGGAGGACGTCACGCGGACCTCCGAGATCTCGTCGCCCACCGACGCGTAAGCCGTGACCGCGTCGCCGATCCGCTCCTGCGGGGTCGTCGTCACGGCCAGCGCGGCGCGCGCATCGCCCGCTGCCAACGCGGAGAAGTAGGTCATCACGACGGCAGAGGGGCTCGCGGGGCGCGTGACAGCCCAGATCCCGGCACCGAGCCCGACGGCGACGACGGCTCCCGCGGCCACCGCGATCCCCATGACCGCTGTGCGCCTCACCCGTCTACGCTAACCCGCTCCGGTTCGTCCGGTGCCGCGGCGACCGGCTCCGCTGCGCCTGCGTCGTGGCGCCGCGCCTCCGGGAGGACTTCGGCGAGGTCGTCGGTCGCGTCGCCCCATCGCGAGATCGAGATCGAGTCCAGCCCACGCCAGCGCGCGGCGGCGCGCAGTTCGTCAGCGAGCCGTGGCGCGGCATCCGACGGCCGGCCGTGCTCCCACCACGCCGACTGCACCCGCAGTGTGGAGGTCGCGCGATCGGCTTTGAGATCGACGCGACCGACGAGGTCGTCGCCGATCAGCACGGGCAGCGAGTAGTAGCCGAAGCGCCGCTGCGGCGCCGGGGTGTAGATCTCGATCCGGTATTCGAAGGCGAACAGCCGCTGCGCGCGGTCGCGGAACCAGACCACGGGGTCGAACGGGGTCAGGATCGCCGCCGCATCCACTCGGCGGGGGAGCGCGGCATCCCGGTGCACCCAGGTCTTCGCCGGGCGACCGGCGGACTCCCACCCGCGCACGGTGACGGGCTGCAGCAGTCCCGAGTCCTGGAGATCATGGATCGCGGTCATCACGGCACGGCGATCTTTGAGGCGCCAGTAGTCGGCCAGGTCGGATGCCGTGCCGACACCGTGCGCCTTCGCCGCGCGCGCGATGAGCTCGCGGATGGCGTCGTCGCGCGCGACGGGTGCGGCCAGCACCTCCGACGACAGCACGTGCTCGGCAAGGCTGTAGCGGCGTTCGAAGCCGCGGCGGCCGGCGATGGCGACCTCTCCGAACAGCCACAGGTACTCCAGCGCGTTCTTGACGACGTCCCAGTCCCACCAAGGACCGCGGGCCGCCTTCTTGGCATCGTGCTCGATCTGTGCGGGACGCAGGGGCCCACGCTCGGCGAGCTCCGCCCGCACCCAGTCGATGATCTCCCCGTGCGTCCGGAACCAGCCGTCGGGACCGCTGCCGTACTTCTCCCTCAGTTCGTCCATGCGGAAGCGGAACAGCCCCCAGTCCGCCGCGGGGATGAACGATGCGACATGCGCCCAGTACTCGACGTACGGAGCGCGTCGGGCGAAGAGCAGCTTGTCGAGCGCCGCGGTATCGTACGGACCGAGCCGCGAGAACAGCGGCATGTAGTGCGAGCGGGCGTAGACGTTGACGGAGTCGATCTGCAGCGCGGCCATGCGCGCCATCGCCAGATTCAGCTGGCGTGTACCGGCCACGGCCGGCTTCGGCTGGGCGAACCCCTGGGCGGCGAGCGCGATCCGCCGCGCCTCGGGAATGCTCAGCGTGTCCTTCACGGCGGCAAGCCTATCCGCGCGGTCCGACACGGCTTCCGGCTCGACTCTAGACTGGCGTGATGACCGGCCCTGAAGACAAGCCCCGTGGCTCGTTCTTCGACGCCGTCCGCGACCGCAGCCGCGTCGTGTCCACCGACGTCTCGGGTACGATCCCGCGCGGGCTCAAGGTGGCGACCGCCTACGCCTGGCGCTTCCTGGTCGTGGCCGCAGCGGTCGGCGTCGCGGTCTGGCTCGTCATCCAGCTCAAGCTCCTGGTCATCCCGCTGCTGATCGCGATCCTCGTGACGGCTCTGCTGTGGCCGGTGTTCACCTGGATGCTGCGTCACCGCGTCCCGCGCTGGCTGGCGATCGTCATCTCCGTGCTCGGCACACTGGCCATCGTCGCCGGCCTCCTCTGGCTGGTCATCTGGCAGGTGACCCGGCAGTGGTCATCCGTACAGGCGCGCACCGTCGAGGCGATGGAACAGTTCCGCCAGTACCTGATCGACGGGCCGCTTCACCTTACGGAGACCCAGATCGACGACCTCCTTGTCCAGGGGCTGAACCTCGTGCAGGAGCAGGCCCAGCTGCTGTGGTCGGGAGCGCTTGCGCTCGGATCGACCCTCGGCCACGTGGCGGTCGGCGCGCTCCTGGCGCTGTTCATCCTTCTGACCCTGCTGGCCGACGGCGCCGGGATCTGGCGCTGGACCACACGTCTCTTCCCCGAGCGGGCACGGCCGGCGGTCGACGGTGCCGGCCGGTCGGGCTGGGTGATGGTGGTCAACTACGCACGCACCCAGCTGCTCGTCGCGACCATCGACGCGGTCGGCATCGGTCTCGGCGCGTTCTTCCTGGGTGTGCCCCTGGCGATCCCGGTCGCTGTCCTGGTCTTCCTCGGTGCGTTCGTGCCGATCGTCGGCGCGGTCGTGACCGGTGCGGTCGCGGTCTTCCTCGCCCTGGTCTACAACGGACCGTGGATCGCACTGTGGATGCTGATCGTCGTTCTCGGCGTCCAGCAGATCGAAGGCCACGTGCTCCAGCCGCTGCTCATGGGCTCGGCCGTGAAGGTCCACCCGCTCGCCGTCGTGCTCGTCGTCGCGGGCGGCGCGATGATCGCCGGAATCCCGGGAGCCCTCTTCGCCGTGCCGCTGGCCGCGTTCATCAACGTCGTCGCCGTGTACATCGGCAACCGCGCCTGGGAGGTCGGGGCCAGGGCTCCGTCCGGGGACTACATCTGGACCACCGTTCCACGCCCCAGGAGGGTTCGTTCGTGAGCATCCCCACGCTGGCGGAGTTCGAGGATGCCGCCGCCTACCTCGACGGCGTCATCACCCGCACTCCGATCGACGAGTCGCAGCACCTGTCGGAGCTGCTCGGGGTGCCGGTGCACCTGAAGCTCGAGAACCTCCAGCGGACGGGCTCCTTCAAGATCCGCGGGGCGACCTACCGCCTCTCGCGCCTCACCGCCGAAGAGCGCGCACGGGGCGTCGTGGCCGCATCCGCCGGCAACCACGCGCAGGGCGTCGCGCTGGCCGCTCACGCACTGGGAATCGCGGCGACGATCTTCATGCCCCTCGGCGTGCCCGTTCCGAAGCTCCTCGCCACGCGCGGATACGGCGCCGAGGTCGTGCTCGAGGGCGCGACCGTGGAGACGCCGCTGCGCCTGGCCGCCGAGTTCGCGCAACGGACCGGAGCAGTCCTCATCCACCCGTTCGACCACCGTGACATCATCATCGGCCAGGGCACGCTCGGCCTCGAGCTGTTCGACGCCGTGCCCGATCTCGACACGGTCCTCCTCGGCATCGGCGGCGGAGGACTGATCGCCGGTGTCGCCGCCGCGGTCAAGGCGCGCGCGGCCGCGGTCGGGCGCACCGTCCGGATCGTCGGCGTGCAGGCCGAGAACGCCGCCGCGTACCCGTCGTCCCTCGCCGCGGGCCACCCGATCGAGGTCGAGACGCGCCCGACGATCGCCGACGGAATCGCCGTCGCGCGGCCGGGCGACATCCCCTTCGAGATCATCCGCGAACTCGTCGACGAGGTCGTGACGGTCACCGACGACGACATCGCCCGTGCCCTGCTCATGCTGCTGGAGCGGGCCAAGCAGGTCGTCGAGCCCGCCGGGGCGGTCGGGGTCGCCGCCATCCTCGCCGGAAAGGTGAAGGGCACCGGACCGACCGTCTCCGTCCTGTCCGGCGGCAACATCGACCCCCTGCTGCTGCAGCGGGTCGTCTCCCACGGGCTGGCGGCATCCGGTCGGTACATGACCTTGCGCATCCCGCTGCCCGATCGTCCCGGCCAGCTCGCGCGGGTGTCAGAGCTGCTCGCGCGGGCCGGGGCAAACGTGATCGAGGTCATGCACACCCGCCACGGCCAGGGTCTGCAGATCAGCGAGGTGATCCTGCAGCTGAGCGTCGAGACGCGCGGCGAGGAGCACCGTGCCCACGTGATCGAGATCCTCGGTGACGCGGGGTTCGCCCCGACGGTCGTGCCGGACTGACACTTCGACAAGCTCAGTGCAGGCGCCTCGACAAGCTCAGTGCAGGCGCCTCGACAAGCTCAGTGCAGGCGCCGCGGCTGGGTCGGCGGCTACTGCCCCGAGTAGGTCTCGACCTTCACCACCTCGACGGAGATCTCGCGCCCGTTGGGAGCGGTGTACGTCGTCTCATCGCCCTCCTTGAGGCCGAGGATGGCGGCGCCGAGCGGCGACGCCTCGCTGTAGACGTCGAGCTCCGAGTCCACCGCGATCTCGCGGTTGCCGAGCAGGAAGACCTCTTCGCCGCCCGCGACGATCGCCGTCACGACGGTGCCGGGCTCGACCACACCCGTGCTCTCCGGCGCCTCGCTGACGGTGGCGTTCTTCAGGAGGTGCTGCAGCGTGCGGATGCGGGCCTCCTGCTTGCCCTGCTCGTCCTTGGCAGCGTGATAGCCGCCGTTCTCCTTCAAATCGCCCTCTTCGCGGGCCGACTCGATGCGCTTGGCGATCTCTTCGCGGCCCGTCGTCGACAGGCGCTGGAGTTCTGCGGCGAGGCGGTCGTACGCGTCCTGGGTCAGGAACGTCACCGGCGCATCGTTGGACACGGGCGTCTCCTTCGGTCGGCGGGGGCCTGTATGTCAAAACGCCCCGGCTCCGGCCAGGGCGTCTCTCGACTGTGTTCAGGTCAGACTACGTCACCCAGCAGTCGCTCACCAAACCTGTCGTCGCCTCGGCGGTGGTCGGAATCGACTCACGGAAAGCCCGTGCGCGCAGACCGGATGCCGGATACTCGACGATCTTCCAGCCGACGATGCCGTGGTCCTCGTCCTGCGCCTCCAGCGCGCAGGCGACGGTGCGGCCCTCCGGTACCGAGATCTGGAACGACAGCGTGACGGAGCGCGCGTCCTCCACGGTGAACCCCGTGGTGTCGATGTCGACGTCGTCCAGGGTGCCGGAGACGGTCATCCAGGCCAACAGTCCCACCAGCACCGCAGCGACGGCGACGATGATGCCGATCGTCCAGCGCTTGCGGGGCGAACTCGTGCGACCGTAGCGCTCGTCGAGCATGTCGTGTGTGGTCATCGCGCCCCGTCGGAGTCTGCGCCGCCCGGGATCGGCGGAAGATTAGGCTGGAGTCTCCAGGCTATGCGCTCCCGCGCGGAACGAGGACACCATGCTCGACCTGTTCGCCGCTCTCGCGCACGCCGCGCCGGCGACCCCGATCCCCGAGCCGACGGTCGATCCCACCCTGGTCACGCCAGGCCCGATCGGCTTCGTCGTGATCGCTGTACTGGCGCTCGCGGTGGTGGCCCTCATCTGGGACATGATGCGCCGCATCCGTCGGGGCCGCGTGCGGGCCGACATCAACGAGGAGCTGGAAGCCGAGCAGCAGGCCGCCGCCGGGACACGGGCCACCGAAGTCGACGACCAGGACATCGATGCGGGCACGTCGGATGGTCCGACGCCCCGGGACGACGCAGCGCCGAAGGCCCCGTAGCCGCCTTCGTCAGCCGTGGTAGGCGGGGTTCAGCGCGATCAGCAGGCACGCCGTCCAGTGGCAGAGGAAGGCGAGGACGGTGCACACGTGGAAGATCTCGTGGAAGCCGAAATGCCCGGGCCACGGGTTGGGGCGCTTGAGGGCGTACACGACCGCACCGAGCGTGTAGAGGACGCCACCGACGATCACGAGGATCATCATCCCGGCGTTGGCCTGGAACAGATCGACCATGTACATGACCGCCGCCCAGCCGAGGACGAGGTACAGGGCGACGTAGAGCCAGCGCGGCGCATCGATCCAGAACACGCGGAACAGGATGCCGAGGATCGCGCCTCCCCATACCAGCGAGAGCAGGATGATCGCCTTGTCGGTGGGCAGCGCGAGCACCGCGATGGGCGTGTACGTGCCCGCGATCAGCAGCAGGATGTTCGCGTGGTCGATCCGCTTGAGCACCGCGCGGGTCTTCGGACCCCAGTCGAAGCGGTGGTAGAGAGCCGAGTTGCCGAACAGCAGAAGCGACGTCGCCATGAAGACGGCGCACGCCCACTTCGCTGCCGTGCCCTGGGCCAGAACGATCAGCACGATGCCGGCGGCGATCGCGATAGGGAACGTGGCCGCGTGGATCCATCCCCGCCACGAAGGTCGCAGCTCGGTCTTCGCGTCGAGCTCGGCCGACTCCATGAGGGGAAGCTCGGGCATCTCGGCGCTGCCGTCGGCGAACTCGTCTGATCTCGCACTGCCGGCCACGCCCCGAGCCTACGCGTCGCAGTATGCCGCCCGGGGCACGCGCGTGGCGCACCGGCGGTAGCGTAGGCGTGTGAGTGCGTCGAGCGAGGGCAGAGGACCTCTTTATCGGCTGTACATCAATCGCCTGCGCCACCAGATCGAGTCGGAGGCGGTGCCGCGTCACGTCGCCATGATGATCGACGGCAATCGCCGGTGGGCGCGCCAGCTCGGCTACGACTCCGCGGCTCATGGGCACCGCGCCGGCGCCGCGAAGATGCGCGAATTCCTCGGATGGTGCGACGACGTGGGAGTGAAGGTCGTCTCGCTCTACCTCCTCTCCAACGACAATCTGCGCAAGCGCGACTCGCAGGAGCTCGCCGACCTCATTGAGATCATCGCTGAACTCGCACACGAGCTTTCGCACGAACGCGACTGGCGGGTGCACCACATGGGGCGCGCGCACCTGCTGCCGCCCGACCTCGCCCGCGTGCTCGCCGAGGCCGAGCGGCGCACGAAGGACCATCGCGGCCTCCACGTGAACCTCGCGGTGGGGTACGGCGGTCGGGGGGAGATCGTTGACGCCGTGCGCAGCATCATCGCCAAGCACGACGAGGACGGCGGGTCGCTCGAGGAACTCGCCGCGAGCCTCACCCCCGAGCAGATCGGCGAGCACCTGTACACCGGCGGCCAGCCCGATCCCGACCTGGTGATCCGCACCTCGGGGGAGCAGCGGCTCAGCGACTTCCTCCTCTGGCAGTCCGCTCACAGCGAGTTCTACTTCGTTGAAGCCCTCGGGCCCGACCTGCGCGAGGTCGACTTCCTGAGGGCGATCCGTGACTACACCTCACGCGACAGACGCTACGGAAGCTGACCGGGCGGATCATACCCCGCCGGGATCGCCCGCCCCTGACGCTCGACGCCGTGTCAGAATGTGACGGTGATGGACCTGGACGCATTTCTGGCATCCTTCGACGGCGAACCCGGATACCTGGACTGGGCCGCGTTCGGACCCCTTTCGCCCTCTGTGCGCAGCGAGGTGCACGCGGATGCCGAGCTTCTCGGATCCGGCCGGCGCACCGGCATCGACCTCGTGGCGGAGCATGTGCTCGAGGCGAAGCAGCTGCTCGCCGAGCTCTTGGACGCGGATGCCGACGAGATCGTCCTGCAGCCGTCGACCACGCACGGCCTGATGCAGGCGATCTACGGCCTTGCCGGCGGGCTGATGCTCTCGCGTGCGGAGTTCCCGAGTCTCACGGTCACGGCGACGCGTGCGGCCGACACACTCGGGTCCATCGACCTGCAATGGCTCGACCCGGAAGACGGATTCGTCACGCCCGAGCTCGTCCGCGACGCCCTCGACGACGACACGCGGGCGCTCGCCGTGAGCCTCGTCGATTTCCGCACGGGCTATCGCGCCGATCTCACCGCGCTGCGCGAGGTGATCGGCGACCGGCTGCTCATCGTCGATGCGATGCAGGGGTTCGGCGCCGTCGACGCCGACTACGCCGCGGCCGATGTGGTCTGCGGCAACGGCTACAAATGGCTCCGCGCCGGGCGGGGGACGGGCTTCGCGCGCTTCGGTGAGCGGGCGCTGGAACGCGTCGCGCCGGCGCTTTCGGGGTGGGCCGGAACCGACGGCGACCTGCCGGTCGACGTCGTTCCCCCACCCGCGGCATCCGCCCGGGCGTTCTCGGTCAGCGGGCCGGATCACCTCGCTGTCGCACGCCTGGCCACCGCCCTGCGGGACGTTCGCGACGTCGGGGTGAACCGCATCGACGCGGAGCTGTCGCAGCGATCGCACGATGTGATGTTCTTCGCCGACCGCTACGAGGTGCCGGTGCTCACGCCGCGTGACCCGCGTCAGCGAGCGGGGATCGTCACGCTCGCCCCGGCGCCGCACGATGCCGGCTCGCTCGCGGCATCCCTGGCCAACCACGGCATCTCCGTCACCGTGCGATCCGGGCTGGTGCGTGTTGCACCGCACGTGGGCACCGGCGCCGACACGCTCCGCCTCTTCGGTGACGCGCTGGCCGCATTCTCGTCCGCCCGGGTGTGGTGAGACAGCCGCCACGGCACAGGAATTCACCGACCCGTAACATCCCCCAGCGTGTCGGTAACGTGCCCGACGCGTGCCGGTCGTACCGTCGAGTCATCGGGCAAGGTGCCCGGTCGGGTCGGCCCTTCGGATCGCGACTCGTGACCCATGGTCGACTCGTGACTGCCGGGTGATTCCACCCGGGTCGGGAGTGGGTTGTGACCACACGAGCACCACAGCAGCAGCACCGTCAGGACGCAGACGAGGTCGCCGAGCAGCAGACGGATCTTCGGACTTACGTCCTGGACACCTCCGTGCTGTTGAGCGATCCGCGGGCGTTCTTCCGCTTCGCCGAGCACAACGTCGTGATCCCCGTCGTGGTGGTCACCGAGCTCGAGGGAAAGCGTCACGACCCCGAGATCGGCTACTTCGCCCGCCAGGCTCTGCGGCATCTGGACGAACTGCGCATCGAGCACGGCAGGCTCGACTTCCCCGTCCCGGTCGGTGAGGACGGCACGCTGCGCGTCGAGCTCAACAACACCGATCCGACGGTCCTGCCGTCCGGCATGCGGCTCGGCGACAACGACAGCCGCATCCTCGCGGTCGCGATGCACCTCGCCCAGGACGGTCAGGACGTGACGATCGTGTCCAAGGACCTTCCGATGCGCGTCAAGGCGGCATCCCTCGGCATCACCGCCGAGGAGTACCTCGCCGAGCAGGCTGTGGATTCGGGCTGGACGGGCATCGCCACGATCGACGTGTCTGGTGACGACATCAGCGACCTGTACGAGTCCGAGATCGCCACGGGCGACGAAGTGCGGGGCTTGCCGGTGAACACCGGCCTGATCATCCACTCGGAGCGCGGCTCGGCCCTCGGCCGGGTGACCGGCGACGGGCAGTACCGTCTGGTGCGCGGAGACCGCGACGTGTTCGGGCTGCACGGGCGCTCGGCAGAGCAGCGCATCGCCATCGATCTGCTGATGGACCCGGAGGTGGGCATCGTCTCGCTCGGCGGGCGGGCGGGCACCGGCAAGTCCGCGCTGGCTCTCTGTGCGGGGCTGGAGGCCGTGCTCGAGAGGCAGCAGCAGAAGAAGATCATCGTGTTCCGACCGCTGTTCGCCGTCGGCGGCCAGGAACTCGGGTATCTGCCCGGCGACCAGGGCGAGAAGATGAACCCCTGGGGTCAGGCTGTCTTCGACACGCTCGGCTCGGTCGTCACCGGCAATGTCGTCGAAGAGGTGGTCGCCCGTGGCCTGCTCGAGGTGATGCCGCTGACGCACATCCGCGGTCGCTCGCTCCACGATGCGTTCGTGATCGTGGATGAGGCGCAGTCACTCGAGCGCAACGTGCTACTGACCGTCCTGAGTCGCATGGGTCAGAATTCGAGGGTCGTGCTGACCCACGACGTCGGCCAGCGGGATAATCTGCGGGTCGGGCGGCACGACGGGGTCGCTTCGGTGATCGAGACGCTCAAAGGCCACGATCTGTTCGGGCACGTCACGCTCGTGCGCTCCGAACGCTCGGCCATCGCGGCGCTCGTGACCGATCTGCTCGAAGCGGGAGAACTCGCCTGATCGACGGATTCGGCTGATCTCACACGGCAGGGCCGGGATGCCGCACCACCGGCCCTGCTGTATGAGAAGAGTCTCATGTGGATGTCCGCATCTGTCCATCGCGTTCTGTCACGATGGTGAGGACGCTGATTTCGCGTGCGGATTCGGAGGAACGTGTGGATAGTCGGACGCGACTCGCGATCGGTGGGACGTTCACCGTCGCCGCGAGCATCGCCGTCGTCTGCGCCGTCGCCATGACGACCTCGACCACTCTGGCCGACAGCGCCGGCGCAGCCGTTCAGGCGCGCCCGGTCGTGGTGCCGTCCTCGAGTGCGGGCCTCACGCCCACCCCCGCGCCCGCCCCCACGCTGACGGCCGCGCCCGTCACGCCCGCCATCGCGACGCCCACCGAGCCTGAGACCGTGCCCGCCCCAGACCCCGAAGACATCGCAGCGCCACCTCCCGCTCAGTCGGCAGCCGAGCAGTCCGAGGCGACCGAGGACGAGGTGGTCGCCGAAGTTGCGGCGTCCGGTTCGTGGGATGCCGCGTATGCCTGGGCCGAGAGACGCGGCTGGCCCGCGGCCCGCACGACGGCGTGGATCGCCCGCATGGAGGCGAAGATCGCCCATCGTGGTGACTCCGGTGAACGCGATGACACCGACGAACGTGACGACACCGACGAACGTGACGACACCGACGAAGCCGAACGATCCGGTTCCTACGACTCGCACGTCCAGAAGCGGATCGCCCCTCTGGCCGCCGAGGCGCACGTTGAGGAGCGGATCGACTCCCTACCCGCCGAGGCGCATGTCGAGGAGCGGATCGACTCCCTACCCGCCGAGGCGCACGTCGAGGAGCGGATCGACTCCCTACCCGCCGAGGCGCACGTCGAGGAGCGGATCGACCCCCCGTCCGCCGAGTCGGATCACACGTCCGAACGCGACCAATCTGGTTCGTCGTTCGGCTCGAAGAGAGAGCAATCGCGCGTTCCCCCAGACTGACGCGATTGCCATGGCCGGACACCCCCAAGCCCGGTCTCTCCCAGCCCCCGGTGTTCCCCCAACGCCGGGGGCTTCTTCGAGCGCGGGTTCACTCCCAGCGGTAGCCGGCGCCCCGGACCGTCACGATATGGTGGGCGCCCAGCTTCCCCCGCAGGTATCGCACGTACACGTCCACGACGTTCGAGCCGGGATCGAACTCCAGGCCCCAGACCCGGCTGAGCAGCAGCTCTCGGCTCAGCACCCGCCCGGGGCTGCGGAGGAACTGCTCGGCGAGGGCGAACTCGCGCGCGGAGAGCTCGACCTCGCGGCCGTCCACCGTCGCGCGGCGAGCGAGGATGTCGAGCACCACGCCGCCGTGGGTGACCGAAACCCCAGGCGATGCGGTGGTCTCGCGGAGACGGGAGCGCACGCGGGCAAGCAGCTCGTCGAACGTGAACGGCTTGGACACGTAGTCGTTGGCGCCGGCATCCAGCCCCTCGACGGTGTCACGCGTGCTGGAGCGGGCGGTCAGCATGATGACGGGCACGGCCGATCCCTGAGCCCGCAGCTGTCGCAGGACGTCGAAGCCGTCCATCGTGGGGAGGCCGACGTCGAGCAGGACGAGGTCGATGTCCTCGTCCAGCGCGCGCGCGAGTCCCTCGGCGCCGTCTTCGACGATGACTGTCGCATAGCCCGCTGATTCCAGGCCGCGATTGACGAAGGCCGCGATCCGCGGCTCGTCTTCGATCAGGAGGATCTTCGTCATCCCGCCGCCTCCCGCTGCAGCACGACATCACCGGCGCGCACGGGGGCAGGCAGTTCCGCGGACGGGAGCGGCAGGTGGATGGTGAACGTCGCGCCGCCGCCCGGGGTGTCGCTGACAGCGCACAGCCCGCCATGGCCTTTCGCGATCGCGTCGACGATCGCGAGGCCGAGCCCCGACCCGCCAACCGAACGCTTTCCCTGTGCCCGGTCGAAGCGGCGGAAGATGCGGTGGCGCGACGCGGGCGGGATGCCGGCACCGTGGTCGCTGACCCACAGGGAGGCGCCGGAGGCGTCCAGACGGCTGCCGAGTTCGATCGGAGACTCCTCGGGCGTGTACTTCGCCGCATTGTCCGCGAGCTGCAGCCATGCCTGAAGGAGGCGGTCGGAATCGCCGTGGATGACTCCCTCCGCTGTCGCGCCGACGCTCCACGCGTGTCCGGGGATGACGGCCACGAGCTCGCCGACGCGCGCTGTGAGCGCGGCGAGGTTGACCTCGGTCATCGCGAACCCGTCGCCTTCCACCGTCGCGAGCAGGTCGATGTCGTCCACCAGCCGGGTCATCCTGTCGAGTTCGGCCATGCCGATCTCGCGGGTGCTCGCGACATCGGCCGCATCGCTCGGGTTCATCATCTCGAGATGACCGCGCACGATCGTGATGGGGGTCTTCAGTTCGTGCCGCACGTCATCGAGGAGCTGACGCTGGACGTCCACCGATCCCTCGAGGCGGTCCAGCATGGAGTTGACCGTTCGGGTGAGATCGGAGATGTCGTCGTTGCCCTGCGGCGCCAGGCGCGGCGACATATCGTCGAGCGTGATCGCGTCGGCGGCATCGCGCAGGTCGCGGATCGGAGAGAGCAGTCGGCCGGCGACGAACCAGCCGACGATGCCGATGGCTCCGATGACCGCCACGGCCGCGATCGAATAGGTCGTGATGGCCGCCGTCACCGGGCTGAGCTCGGCACCCAGGTCGATCGCGCGCACGTAGATGCCGGTCTGAGGGTCGCCCTGCATGGTGATCGGGATCGCGATGTACTTGAGCGAGCCCTGATCGGTCACGGCGGTGCCGATCTTGGTCTCGCCGTCGGCCGTCTCGGCGATCGCACGCTCGATCAGCTCCTCATTGCCGGAGATGTCGAAGCCCGACAGCGTGGCCGGGCGGTACCGCGCCTCGCCGTCGATGATCGCGACGGCCGCCTCGTTGCGGGCGGGCACGAGCCGTGCCACAGCGCTGTACAGGTAGTCCTCGATCGATGCGAAGTCGTCGATGCTCAGATCCTCGCTGGCCGTGGTGGCGCCCGAGTCATCGGCATCCGTGTCGGTCTGGTTCTCACCCGCGACCGTGATCAGCCGCTCCACCTGGGCCTGCAGGCGGTCGTTCACCTCTCCGAGCACGCGCTCGCGCTGCACGAGGAACGTGACGCTCCCGACGATCGCCAGGCCGATGCACGCCACCGCGAGGATCGCGCCCAGAATGCGGGTGCGGGTCGACAACGGGCGCGACAGGCGGGTCACCTCCCGATGATCGCGACGGAGCGACATGCGCGGGATGCCGGGTCCCTCAGCCCGGGTGGGTCATCGACAGCAGGTCGAGCTTCTCGTCGAGTTGCTCCACAGTGAGGTCGCCGCGCTCGACGTACCCGAGGTCGATGACCGCTTCGCGCACGGTGATGCCCTTGGCGACCGAGTGCTTGGCGATCTTCGCCGCCGCCTCGTAGCCGATGAGCTTGTTGAGGGGGGTGACGATCGACGGCGACATGCCTGCGTATGCGGCCGCGCGCTCGACGTCGGCCTCGAGGCCGTCGATCGTCTTGTCGGCCAGGATGCGCATCGTGTTCGCCAGGAGCCGGATCGACTCCAGCAGGGCGGTGCCCATGACGGGAATCGCGACATTGAGCTCGAACGCCCCCGAGGCACCTGCCCACGCGATGGTCGCGTCGTTTCCGATCACCCGGGCGCACACCATGAGCGTCGCCTCGGGCACGACCGGGTTGACCTTGCCCGGCATGATCGACGAGCCCGGCTGTAGATCGGGGATGTGCAGTTCTCCGAGTCCCGTGTTGGGTCCCGAACCCATCCAGCGCAGGTCGTTGTTGATCTTGGTCAGCGAGACGGCGATGGTGCGCAGCGCGCCGGATGCCTCGACCAGGCCGTCGCGGTTCGCCTGCGCTTCGAAGTGGTCCTTGGCCTCGGTGATCGGCAGCTCGGTGTCGGAGACGATGAGCTCGATGACCTTCTGGGGGAAGCCCAGAGGAGTGTTGATGCCGGTGCCCACCGCGGTGCCGCCGAGCGGAACCTCCGCGACCCGGGACAGGACGGCCTGCACGCGCTCGATGCCGAGACGCATCTGACGCGCATAGCCGCCGAACTCCTGGCCGAGCGTCACCGGAGTCGCATCCATGAGGTGCGTGCGACCGGACTTGACCACGTTCTTCCACAGCTCCGCCTTCGCCTCGAAGGCGACGGCGAGGTGGTCGAGCGCGGGGATCAGGTCGTCGATCAGTTCCTGGGTCACGGCGATGTGCACCGATGTGGGGAAGACGTCGTTGGAGGACTGCGAAGCGTTCACATGGTCGTTGGCGTGCACGAGCGAGCCGAGATCGCGCGACGCGAGGGTGGCGAGCACCTCGTTCATGTTCATGTTCGAGGAGGTGCCGCTGCCGGTCTGGTAGACGTCGATCGGAAACTGGTCGGCGTGCTCGCCGGCGATGATGCGGTCCGCTGCGCGGCCGATCGCGTCGGCGATCGTCGCATCCAGTGTGCCGAGTTCCTTGTTCGCCTGTGCGGCCGCCTTCTTGATCCGCGCGAGCGCGACGATCTGGGCCGGGTCGAGCGCGTCGCCCGAGATCGGGAAGTTCTCCACGGCGCGCTGCGTCTGCGCGGCGTACAGCGCGTCCCGGGGCACCCGCACTTCACCCATGGTGTCGTGTTCGATGCGGTACTCGATGTCGGTCACGTCGTCGTTCCTCCAGAGATCGGTCTGCGCTGCTCAGGCGTCGTCGGTGACGATGCCCAGGATGATATCGGGCACCGCCGTGCCTTCGGAGAGCCGGTAGTTGGCTCCGACGATGGCCAGCCGCCCGTCGGCGACCGCTTCGCTGATCAGCTCCGAGGAGTGCAGGAGGTCGGCGACGGTGTCCCGCAGATGCTCGCGCCCGACCAGATCTGCGTCGATCTCGACGGCGGCGGACCCGTCCACGACGCTTTCGCGCTGCACGCGCCTCACCGCGGGGACGATGGGAGCGATCTGTCGCCAGATGTGCGGGGGAAGAGTCGGGGCGTCGATGGCCACGCTGTCGATCGCCGCATCGACGGCGCCGCACGCGTCGTGTCCGAGGACGACGATCAGCGGCACTTCCAGCACGACGACGGCGTATTCGAGGCTGCCGACCACCGAATCGGAGATGACCTGACCCGCGTTGCGTACGACGAACAGATCGCCCAGTCCCTTGTCGAAGATGATCTCGGCCGAGAGGCGGGAGTCGGAGCAGCCGAAGAGGGCGGCTCGCGGGCGCTGTCCGTTCGCGAGTTCGGCGCGCCGCTCGACGTCCTGACGCGGGTGCCGCGGTTCGCCGGAGACGAAACGTGCGTTGCCGCGCTGCATCTCCTGCCACGCCTTGAGCGGTGTCGGTGCGGTCACGGGGACTCCTCGACCGGCGCTTTGCCGCTTCTCTCGCGCAGCGCGATGATCTGCTCGGCGACGGATGCTGCCGCGCGCTCGAGCGCCTCGTCGTCGGTGGAGCCGTAGAGCAGCACGATGTCATCGCCCGCGGGCGCGCTGAGTGCGGCCGACACGTTGCCTGCGCGAGAGGGGTCGGGGATGCTGTAGCGGTCCCACTCGACCCCGTCGATCATGACGGTGTCGTCGACCGATGCGCCGCTGAGGATTCGCGTGGTCCACGCCGGATCGGCGTCGAAGCCCTGGGCGATGCGCAGGAAACCCGCCGATTCGTCGGGCACATAGACGATCGTCCACGCCGAGACGGAGTCGCCCTCGATCGATGCCGCGTTCACGATCCACTCGTCGGGGACATCGGGCACCAGCACGGTGCGACCCTCCGCGCTCTCGATCCCCTGTGCGACCGCGGCGACGTCGATCGGAGGTGCTGTGGGCGGCTCACCGCGGGGTACCGCGAAGATGATCACGGCGACGACCGCGAGAGTGACCAGCAGTGCGGCGATGAGGTTGCGGGTGTTCTGGCTCGACCGATAGATGCGCGAGGACTCCGCCTTGCGGGCGGCGGTCTCGTCGGGGGTCTCAGGGCGGCCGAGTTCGGCCACCACCCGCGGGTTGTGGGCCATCACGCGTCCGCGCTCCCGGTCGCGGGCGCGGAGCGCGCCGCCTCCAGGCGCCGCTTCGCGCCCAGCAGCCACTCTTCGCAGCGGGCCGCGAGGGCCTCGCCGCGCTCCCACAGCGCCAGCGAGTGCTCCAGCGTCGGGGCGCCTTGCTCGAGTTCAGCCACGACACGGACCAGTTCGTCCCGCGCCTGCTCGAACGAGAGGCTCGCGACGTCGGTCACGCCTTCGCTCGATGCGCTCATGTGTTCCATCTTAGAGTTCTACGGTTCGTCGATCGGCCCGTCCGAGCGGGCCGCGAACGTGCCACGGCCGACCGTCACGAGCACGGTAGCGCCGATCGGAGCTTGCGCGGCATCCCGCACGATGACGCCGTCGGTGAGGTGCGCGATCGCGTACCCACGGGCGAGGGTCGATGCCGGCGACAGGGTTCGCAGCGCCGCGCGCAGCTCGGCGGTCCGGCGCGACTCGGACTCGACATGCCGATCGACCACGTCTCGGCCGCGGGCGACCAGCAGCCACTGCTGCTGCGAGCGTGCATCGATCATCGACTCCGGCGCGCGCAGCACGGGACGGGAGCGCAGCTGTTCGAGTTGCGCGATGTCGTGGCTCACGCGCTGCGACAGGCGCATGCTCAGGCGCGAACGCAGCTGAGCGACGACGGCGCGCTGCTCGATCACGTCCGGCACGATCCGCTTCGCGGCATCCGTGGGAGTGGAGGCGCGCAGATCGGCGACATCGTCCAGAAGCGGATGGTCGTTCTCGTGGCCGATCGCGCTGACGACCGGAGTGGATGCCGCGGCCACGGCGCGCAGCAGGCGCTCGTCGCTGAACCCGAGCAGGTGCTGCGGGTCGCCGCCGCCCCGGGCGATGACGATCACGTCGACGGCCGGGTCGGCATCGAGCGCCTTCAGCGCCCCGATCGTCTCCGGGACGCACCGGTCGCCTTGCACGGAGGCGTAGGCGGTGCGGAATCGCACGTGCGGCCAGCGCAGCTCGGCGTTGTGGCGGACGTCCTTCTCGGCATCGGACTTCTCGCCGGTGATGAGCCCGATGACGTGCGGGAGGAATGGGATCGGCTTCTTGCGGGCAGGCTCGAAGAGGCCCTCCGCGCGCAGCTTGGCGCGCAGCCGCTCGAGCTTCTCGAGCTGATCGCCGAGCCCGACGTGCCGCATGGACGACACGGCGAAGCTGAAGTCGCCGGTCTTGACGAAGTAGTCGGCCTTGACCGATGCGATCACGTGGTCTCCGACGGAGAGGTCGGACGGCAGGCGCTGCCGCGTGCTCGACCAGATGCGGAAGGAGATCGTCGCGTCGGTGGACAGGTCCTTCAGTCGCCCGAACACGTTGCCGGTGCGGACGTTCCATGACGTGATCTCGCCCTCGACCCAGATCGATCCCCAGGTCTCGATGAAGCCGCGGATCGTGTCGTTCAGGCGGGCGACAGAGGTGGGCGCCGCTGAAGTCGAGTCCCGCGGCCGGACGGAGTCGGGCGGCGGCGGCTCGCCGGGGATGGGTTCCGCCTGGAACGTCGTCATCCGGTCCTCTCGTGTCGTGGAATCATGCGAATCAGCACGGCGTGCGTCGGAGCGGGCCGCACGGCCGGTGCACAGGCCGCCCCCGTAGACTCGGGATGTGACCACCTCGGCTGTCCGCATGCCCGTCCCTCGCGTTCCGCGGCGGCGCGAGCGCCTCCAGGATATCCCCGTCGCCGGACAGAAGCGGGTGCTGCTGGCCGCCCCGCGGGGGTACTGCGCCGGCGTCGACCGTGCGGTGATCGCCGTCGAGAAGGCGCTCGAGCGCTTCGGCGCGCCGGTGTACGTGCGCAAGCAGATCGTCCACAACATCCACGTCGTGACCGAGCTGGAGGCCGCCGGGGCGATCTTCGTCGACGAGGTCGATGAGGTCCCGGAGGGCGCGCACGTCGTCTTCAGCGCGCACGGTGTCTCACCGGCCGTCGTGGCTGCGGCATCCGATCGTCGTCTGCAGGCGATCGATGCGACCTGCCCCCTCGTGACGAAGGTGCATCGCGAAGCCGTGCGGTTCGCGCGGGACGATTTCGAGATCCTCCTGATCGGCCACGAGGGTCATGAGGAGGTCGAGGGCACCGCGGGCGAGGCTCCTGAGCACGTCACGGTGGTGAACTCCCCGGAGCACGCCGACATCGTCGAGGTTCGCGACCCCTCGAAGGTCGTGTGGCTCTCGCAGACCACGCTGTCGGTCGACGAGACGATGGAGACCGTGCGGCGCCTGCGCGAGCGGTTCCCGCAGCTGCAGGACCCGCCGTCGGACGACATCTGCTACGCAACCCAGAACCGTCAGGTCGCGATCAAGAAAGTGGCCAGGGATGCCGACCTGGTGATCGTGGTCGGTTCGGCCAACTCCTCCAACAGCGTGCGCCTCGTCGAGGTCGCGCTCGAGTACGGGGCGAAGGCCGCGTACCGGGTGGACTACGCAGACGAGATCGAGCAGTCCTGGTTCGACGGTGTCGAGACGGTCGGGGTCACCAGCGGTGCCTCCGTGCCCGAGGTGCTCGTGGAGGAGGTCCTCGCCGACCTCTCCAATGCGGGCTACCGAGACATCGAGGAGGTCAAGACCGCGCAGGAGGACCTGATGTTCTCCCTGCCGAAGGAGCTGCGACAGGATGCCGGCGGCCGGCGCGACGAGCGCGCGCTCGGCGGGCGGGCGAGCGCGTGACCGATCCCGTCGAGCGTCCGAGACCTCACGGTGCCGATGAATCGCGACCCAGGCCGCAATATGGCGAGTACGCGACACCGGAAGAGCAGCGTGCACGCATCCAGCAGCCCGACATGACCAGGCTGCTCGAGACCGGTCAGGATCCGGATGCCCTGCACGGCGCGATTCCGCCCGACTCGCCGTCCGTGGTCGCGAAGCCCGCGGCTCCCGCGATGCGCCGCGGGCGTTTCGCCGACCGCGTCGCCACGATCGCGCTGCTGGTCTACGGGCTGGTGAACGTGGTCGTCAGCATCCCCTCGATGATCGACTACGAGTCGTACATCGCCATGGTGCTGGAACTTCTCGGCATCGACGGGCAGATCGCAGACCCGGCCGCGGGACGCCCGTGGGCCATCGCTGCTGCGCTGGTCCTGGCGATCGGCTGGATGCTGACCGCCTGGGTGTCGTGGCGCAGCCTGGCCCGCGAGCGCCTCACCTGGTGGATCCCCCTCGTCGCGGGGATCGTCTTCACGTCGGTCTCGTCGGTGCTGCTGCTGGTGCCGATCGTGTCGGACCCGGCCCTGTGGAACGCGATCCTCGACAGCGCCCGCTGATCGGATCGTGCCGGGCCGTGAGGGCGATCACGCGATCGCGGCGCCGCCGACGTAGAGCGGCGTGAGCTTGTCGAGCGACTGCTCAAGACCCTGTCTCGACATCTCGAGCGGCTCCGCACTCGTGTAGCCGTCCTCGCGGACGGTCATCCGAGTCCGATTGCCGGGCAGGGGGTCGAACGTGATGGTGTGTGCGACTTCGGCGGGGACGCCGGGTGGCCGGCCGCTCTCCTCGACCGGCATCCCGTCCGCGTCGGTGAAGCGGAAGACGAACTGCAGCCGGCGCGGCTCCTCCACCAGCGTGTACTCCCACGTGCTGAACATCTCGGGGAATCCGAACGCCGGCGCGCTCATCGATACGAGCGACGTGCCGCCGACCCGCACGTCCAGCTCGGCGGTCGGGCACGTGAATCCCGTGGGGCCCCACCATCGTCGGAGGATCACGGGGTCGGTCCATGAGCGCCACGCCTCGGCGGGTG
>DASQLG010000039.1:0-7058 GCA_035630115.1 Microbacterium sp.
TCCCGAACCAGAGGAGGGGTGCGAGCACGGCGAGCCAGAAACTGCCCTGGTACATGACGTCGGTCACGAGATATTCGGCGCGCCCCTGCAGTCGCAGTCCGCCGATGATCCACCCGATCGCGTACAGCAGATAGACACCGCCCATGATGCCGAGGGTGATGAGCGTCGCATTGCCCATCGGCCGCCGCTCGCCGGGCAGGGTGACCGAACCGTCCGATTCGACGCGGCCGACCTTGCCGCTTCCCTTTCCGACCGCGGTGTAGCCGGAGGGAAGCGCGGCCGGGGCGACGGACTCCGTCGCAGCCGGCTCGGCAGGTGTGGACCCGACATCCAGCGTCGAGTCGTCGTCGCCTCCCCACGCGAGCGCGTCGTCGTCTGTTCCCCTGGCCATGCCGCAAGCGTAGCCGCGGAGCGGGTCGCCGCGGCTCCGCTCAGTCGAAGAGCCGCTGAGTGAGTGCGGACCACGTGGCCGGTCCGACGATGCCGTCGGCCGGTGGTGCGAACATCGCCTGGAAGTCGCGGGTCGCCGCATCCGTCAGCGGACCGAAGTCGCCGTCGACGACGAGCGAGCCCGGCAGCAGGGTCTGCGCGGCACGCACCGCATCGCCCGTGTCACCCAGGCGGACCGTCTCGATCAATGCCGGCCAGTCGAGCTGTCCGATCGTCGTGGAGATGAAAGTCGCGCGCAGGGTCATCTGAAAGGTCCGGGCCGCTTCACCGCTGAGCGGCCCGAAGACACCGTCTGCCGCGATCGTGGCCCCGCGGAAGCGCAGCAGATGCTGAGCCGCTGGCACGCGCCAGTTCGTCGTCTGCGTCGACCCCACCTTCACGAGCGGCCACGGACGGGGACCCGGCTGCCTCGTGCTGAGGAACGACCAGGTCTCGGGGCCGGCGATGCCGTCCTGAGTGAGCCCCCAGGACTCCTGGAAGAAGAGCACGCGCTCGGCGGTCGCGGGGCCGAAGTCGCCGTCCACCACGAGCGGATCGACACCCGGCGACGGGATCAGGCCGAACTGCTGCACCGCGCGGACGGCATCGCCCGTCGAGCCGCTCTGGGTGCTGATGACCAGGCGCGGCCACGTCTGCGGACCGACGATGCCGTCGGTCGGGACGCCGGCGGCGTTCTGCACCGCCGTGACGGCTGCGGTCGTCGCGGGCCCGTAATCGCCGTCTACGGCGATCGCGTGCCCGTGCGCGCGGAGCAGGTACTGAATGGCGGGCACCACCGACGTCGAGGCTCCCGGCCCCGTCGTGCCCCACGGTTCGACGTTCATCGAGACTCCTCTGTGGTGGAGCTCCCCCACCCACACGCTCGCAGACGCCGATCCACGGCACAAGAGGCGAACCGCGCAACCCGGCCCCTGTCGTTCGTACGCGTGATGTACTGGCCAGATGGCCCTGGTCCGCGATCGGTGGAGATCGCACCTCCTGCAGACCCTCTCCGGAACCGACGACGGCTCACCGCCGTGGGTGCGCGAGCTCGCACGCGGCGACGACGCCGGCTTCTTCGGCCCGGGTTCGGCGTCGTGGGCGGTGCACGGCGGCATGGCGACGATGGTGGCCGGCATCCGCGCCCTGCTCGTGCAGGCCCTTCATCCGGGTGCGATGGCGGGCGTGCACGACTGGTCGCGGTACCGGGAGGACCCGCTCGGCCGCCTCACCGGCACGATCCGCTGGCTCATCACGGTGACCTTCGGCGATCGCGCCACAGCCGAGCGGTCGTCGGCGATGGTGCGCGGGCTTCACCGCAGGGTGCAGGGCGAGTATGTCGATGCATTCGGGATGCCGCGCACCTACCGCGCTGGCGATCCCGAGCTGATCGAGTGGGTGCATCTCGCGTTCACCGACTCGTTCCTGACCTGCCATGGGATCTGGGAAGCGCAGATCCCCGGTGGTCCCGACGCCTATGTGCGGGAGTGGGCCACCGCCGGCGCTCTCATCGGGCTGTCGGACCCGCCGGTGACCGCCGCCGAGCTGCGCGGCCGACTCGCTGCCGTCGAGGAGGCCGGCATCCTGAAGGTCGACTCGCGCGTCCTCGACGTGGTGCGCTTCATTCGCAATCCCCCGCTCGCGAAGGGCATGATGCCGGCGTATCGAATCATGTTCGCGGGTGCGGTGGGCTCCCTCGATCCGGCGCACCGGCGGATGCTCGGACTCGCCAAGCCGTCGTTCCTCGCGGTCCCGGCAACGGGGGCGGTGCTGAGGTCGGCGAAGTCCCTGCTCGGGGAGCGCTCGACGTCGGAGGAGGCAGCTTTGGATCGCATCGCGCGGTTGCAGCGTGAAGCGTCACGCTCCGCCGGCACGGAGCAGCCCGCCGCCTGATCAGATCGCGCGCACACGGTTGTTGCGGGGGTCGTGGGTGAGCTCGGCCAAGCCGAGAGCCTCCAAGAGCGGGGGCAGGTACATCCCGAACCGTCCGCGGTATCCCTTGCGCAGGCCGTACCAGCCTCCGACAGGATTGGCCTCGCTGCGGCCCCAGGCCTCCACGGTTCCGTCGGCCGCGGCCTTCTGCTCGTCTGCGGCGCCAAGCGGAACCCAGTCGCCCTGCTCGCGCAGCCAGGCAACGAGGTCGTCGATGGCCTGGAGATGGTACTTCAGGGTCGTGGAGCCCACCTGGCAGACGAGGGCCGGCGGATCCGCGCCGTCATCGCGGTACATCGTGTACGTCGACGTTCCCGGTGCCGTCACGAGTCGCCACGGGTCGTCCTTCGTGCCCTTGCCCTCGGCCATGTCTCCCCCGCACGTCGGTGGGTCGGTCTCGAGGCGAACACTACTCCGACGCGGACGGCAGTGTGCAGGCGAGCGCCCACATGAGTGTGCTCGGCTGATCGGCGACTTCGCCGTTCAGCCGAGCACTCTCGTGGTGCGTCGAGGCCCCTCACTGCGGTTGCAGAAGGCGCTCGAGGCGGTCGGCCGGCACTCCCGGGTAGGGGTTCTTCGGCGTCTCCTTCGCGGGCTGGCCGTTGCGGGCCGTGTAGTCGAGTTCCGCGGTGATCCGGTCGGTCCAGCTGGGAAGGCTGACTTCGCGGGCTCCGCGCTCCAGCTGCTCGGCGATGCGATCCGCCGGGCGTCCGAGTTCGACACCGGCCGGCGGTGCGACGGCATTGCGCTGGACGACGGGTTCACTGTTGGCGGCGACCTTGCCGGTCATGCATCCGGCGAGGCCGGCGACGAGGACGGTGCTGAGCGCGGCCACGCCGATGCCCCGCACGATGCGAGACGTGGCAGCCTGTGACCGGCCCTTCGAGATGGCGTTCATTGCTTCCTCCTGTGAGCGCCCGGGTCGCCTGTGACCTGGGCTTTTGTGCCTGCCTCATCGTTGATGCGGGCTACTGGGAGGAGCGGAAACCGGCGTTGATGATACAAAGGGCCGACCCTTCTGGGGGCGGCCCTTCTCGTACCGCGACATCGAAGATGCGCACGGAACTCGGAGAATCGCACCGGTTCGATCCGAAGCCGGTGCGATTCTCCGAAAAGCGGAGGTCAGCGCGCGGCTGAGCCCTCGATGTAGTCGGTGTCGGTCTGCTTCCATGCGAACAGGGCGCGCAGCTCCTTGCCCGTCGCCTCGATCGGGTGGTGGGCACCCTTCTCGCGCAGCTCCAGAAACTCGGGGGCACCGGCATCCTGATCGGCGATGAACCGCTTCGCGAACGCGCCCGACTGGATGTCGCCCAGGACCGCCTGCATGTTCTCCTTGACGCGCGGGTCGATCACGCGCGGGCCCGAGACGTAGTCGCCGTACTCGGCGGTGTCGGAGATCGACCAGCGCTGCTTGGCGATGCCGCCCTCCCACATGAGGTCGACGATGAGCTTCAGCTCGTGCAGCACCTCGAAGTACGCGATCTCGGGCTGGTAACCCGCCTCGACGAGCGTCTCGAAGCCGTACTGGACGAGCTGCGAAGTGCCGCCGCAGAGCACGGCCTGCTCGCCGAACAGGTCGGTCTCGGTCTCTTCGGTGAAGGTCGTCTTGATGACGCCGGCGCGCGTTCCGCCGATGGCCTTCGCGTACGAGAGCGCGAGATCCCACGCCTGACCCGATGCGTCGCGCTCGACGGCGATGATGTCGGGGATGCCGCGACCGGCGACGAACTCGCGACGCACGGTGTGACCCGGCGCCTTTGGTGCGACGAGGATCACATCGACGCCCTCGGGAGCGTCGATGTAGCCGAAGCGGATGTTGAACCCGTGCGCGAACGCGAGGGTCTTGCCGGCCGTGAGCTTGTCTTTGATGCTGTCGTTGTAGATGCCGCGCTGGTGCTGGTCGGGCGCGAGGATCATGATGACATCCGCCCACTCGGCGGCGTCGGCGACGCTCTTGACCTCGAACCCGTCCTCCTGCGCCTTCGGGGCCGACTTCGAGTCGTCCTTGAGTGCGATGGCGACCTCGACGCCCGAGTCACGGAGGTTCTGGGCGTGGGCGTGGCCCTGTGAGCCGTAGCCGACGATCGCGACCTTCTTGCTCTGGATGAGCGACAGGTCGGCGTCGGCGTCGTAGAAGAGTTCGGCCATGGTGGTGTGTTTCTCCTTGTGTTTGGTAGGCAATGGTCAGCCGCGCAGGACGCGCTCGGTGATGCTCTTGCCGCCGCGGCCGATGGCGAGCAGGCCGGACTGCGCGAGCTCCTTGATGCCGAACGGCTCGAGCGCACGCAGGAAGGCTTCGACCTTTCCCTTGTCGCCGGTCACCTCGACGACGAGCGCGTCGGGCGCGTAGTCCACGATGGAGGCGCGGAAGAGGTTCACGACCTCGAGCACGTTCGAGCGATTGGCGTTGTCGGCGCGCACCTTCACCAGCATGTGCTCGCGCTGGACCGACGAGCTCATGTCGAGCTCGACGATCTTGATGACGTTGATGAGCTTGTTGAGCTGCTTGGTCACCTGCTCGAGCGGCAGCTCGTCGACGTCGACGACGACGGTGATGCGGGACAGTCCCGGGACCTCCGTGACGCCCACGGCGAGGGACTCGATGTTGAAGCCGCGGCGGGCGAACAGCCCCGCGACACGGGTCAGCAGACCCGGCTTGTCCTCCACCAGGAGGCTCAGCACGTGAGTCGACATGGCTCAGGCCTCCTCGTCGAACGCCGGCGAATGGTCTTTCGCGTACTGGACGTAGCTGTTGCTGACGCCCTGGGGCACCATCGGCCATACCATCGCGTCGGCGCTCACGACGAAATCGATGACCACAGGGCGATCATTGGTCTCGAGGGCCGTCTTGATCGCGGCATCCACGTCCTCTTCCTTCTCGACGCGGATCGCGAGGCAGCCGTACGCCTCCGCGAGCTTGACGAAGTCGGGAATCCGCACCGTGCCGTGGCCGGTGTTCAGGTCGGTGTGGGAGTACCGGCCGTCGTAGAACAGGCTCTGCCACTGCCGCACCATGCCGAGCGAGGAGTTGTTGATGATCGCGACCTTGATCGGGATGCTGTTGATCGCGCAGGTCGCGAGCTCCTGATTGGTCATCTGGAAGCAGCCGTCGCCGTCGATCGCCCAGACGTGGCGCTCGGGCTCGGCCACTTTGGCGCCCATGGCCGCCGGCACCGAGTAGCCCATCGTTCCGGCGCCGCCGGAGTTCAGCCACGCGTTCGGGCGCTCGTACTTGATGAATTGCGCGGCCCACATCTGGTGCTGCCCGACACCGGCGGCGTAGATGCCCTCGGGCCCGGTCAGCTCGCCGATGCGCGAGATGACGTACTGCGGAGACATGAGGCCGTCGGTCGGCTGCGAGTAGCCCAGCGGGAATTCGTCGCGCAGGCCGTCGAGGAACGACCACCACTCGTCGGTATCGACCGTCTTGCCCGCGATCTGGCTGCGGAAAGCGGCCTCGAGGTCGATGAGCACGTCCTTCAGGTCGCCGACGATCGGCACGTCGGCCGCACGGATCTTGCCGATCTCGGCCGGGTCGATGTCGACGTGCACGACCTTCGCGTGCGGGGCGAACAGCGCGGCCTTTCCGGTCACCCGGTCGTCGAATCGCGCGCCGAGCGAGACGAGCAGGTCTGCCTCCTGAAGGGCGAGCACGGCGGGAACGGTGCCGTGCATGCCGGGCATGCCGAGGTGCTGCGAGTGCGAGTCGGGGAACGCGCCACGCGCCATGAGCGTCGTGACGACGGGCGCGCCGGTCGTCTCCGCGAGCGTCAGCAGTTCCTTCGACGCCTGCGAGCGGATCACCCCACCGCCGACGTACAGCACGGGCTTCTTCGCGTCGGCCAGCATCTGGGCTGCCGCCTGGATCTGCTTGCCGTGCGCCCTGGTCACCGGACGGTAGCCGGGCAGGTCGATCTTCGGCGGCCACACGAACGGCGCCTCGGCCTGCTGGGCGTCCTTGGTGATGTCGACGAGCACCGGGCCGGGCCGGCCCGTTCCGGCGATCTCGAACGCCGCGGCGATCGCGGCGGGGATGTCCTCCGCGCGCTTGACGAGGAACGAGTGCTTCGTGATCGGCATCGTGATGCCGACGATGTCGGCCTCCTGGAAGGCATCCGTTCCCATGAGATTCGAGAACACCTGGCCGGTGATGCAGACGATCGGCACGGAGTCCATGTAGGCGTCGGCGATCGCGGTGACGAGGTTGGTCGCCCCCGGGCCGGAGGTCGCGATCGCGACGCCGACCTTGTTGGATGCCGCGGCGTAGCCCTCGGCCGCGTGCCCGGCACCCTGCTCGTGACGGACCAGGATGTGGCGCAGCTCCGAGCTGTCCATCAGCGGGTCGTAGACGGGAAGGATCGCGCCGCCCGGCAGGCCGAAGACATCGGTCACGCCGAGGAGCTCGAGGGAGCGGACGACCGCCTGCGCGCCCGTGAGCACGGGCGCTGAGGCGGTGCGAGCGGGTGGCCGTGGGATGGCCGTGGCGGATTCGGCGGGCATGATGATGATCCTCTGTCGAGAGATTGATGACGGAAAGGCAGGCCTCAACCCGTGGTCGCGCCCTCCGCAGCGGAGCGCACGAGCTTGGAGTATTTGGCCAGGACGCCACGGGTATAGCGCGGAGGAAGCGGCTCCCAGCCAGAGCGGCGGGAACCCAGCTCAGCCTCGTCGACGAGTAGGTCGAGAGTGCGAGCCGC
>DASQLG010000040.1:0-13284 GCA_035630115.1 Microbacterium sp.
GATGCGGGGCACGGTCATGATCCACCCTCCGACACTGCTCGATCGACGAGCTGCGAGGCCAGCCCGGTGTACTTCGCGGGGTCGAGCAGGGCGTCCACATCGACGTGCGCCAGCTCCGGCTCGGAGCGCAGGCGTGACGCGAGATCCTGCCCCGCCGTCGCCGAGGCGACGATCTCCCCGACGCGCTCCTTGCCGATGAGCGGAGTCAGCACGAGCGAGATCCGCTCGGCCGAGATGAGTCCGCGCGTGCTTGCGAGGTTGTGCGCGACGGCTGACGCATCGACCTGCAGTCCGGCGACCAGCCCTGCGGCGGTGCCGGTAGCGCCGAGGGCGAGGCGCAGCAGCTCGCGCAGCGTCGGCCATTCCGCGTGCCAGGCGCCGTCGGGGCGCTCGTCGACGGCGAGCGCGGACGCGAGGTGCAGGGTCGCGCTGAGCTGCGGAGCCCGCAGCGCCGCCGATCGAATGAGCACGGATGCCGCCGGATTCTGCTTCTGCGGCATTGCCGACGACCCCCCGCCGAGGCCTTCGGAGAGCTCGCCGATCTCGGTGCGGCCGAGCATTGCGACATCCGTGGCGATCACGCCCACCGCGTCGATCGCCTGCGCGAGCGCGTCACCCAGCTCGGTGACCGGCCAGCGGGTGGTGTGCCAGGGCGCCGCAGGCGTGGCGAGGTTCAGCTCGGCGGCGAGGGCGGCGGGCAGGTCTGCCGCGGCATCCGCACCGAAAAGTTCCACGAACGACGCGAGGGTTCCGCCGGCGCCGCCCAGCTGCGCCGGCAGCGCCGCGGTCGCGGCACCCACCCGCAGGGTCGCGCGCTCCACGCCGCGCAGCCAGTTCGCCGCACGCAGACCGACCGTGGTCGGCACCGCGTGCTGGGTCAGCGTGCGGGCGGCCGCCACCTCGTCGCGGTGCGCGACCGCGAACGCGCGCAGGGATGCGGAGGTCTGCCGCAGCGACGCAGAGATCTCGCGGCCCGCGCGGGCCGCGATGAACATGAGCGCCGAGTCGAGGATGTCCTGGCTCGTCGCACCCCGATGCATCTCGGCGTGGGGCCCCACCGCATCGGTGAGGAGTTTCACGAGCGGGATCACCGGATTGCCCCCGGAGACGGATGCCGCCGCCAGTGCTCGCGAATCGATCGCGTGACCGCGGCACGGCTCTCCGGGCCCCGTCCAGCCGAACGCGGCCGAGACGCGGTGCACGACCTCGCCGGGGACCAGGCCGAGCGCCCCGCGCGCGCGGACGAGCGCGACTTCAGCCGTGACCAGCGCGTCGAGGAACGCGGCATCCGATACCGCATCGTCGTGACCGACGGTCACCGGCGAGAGCAGCCCGACGTCGATGCCGGACCCGTCAGTAGACAAGGAACACGGTCTCCTTCTCGCCCTGCAGTCGGATGTCGAAGTGGAGTCCGCCGTCGGGCGTGCGCGTTGCGATGAGGCTATCGCGCTCCTCCGGCGTGAGCGAGGAGAGCAGTGGGTCGGCGGCCAGCAGGTCGGGGTCTTCGGGGAGGTAGATGCGCGTGTGCAGCTTGTCGGGAAGGCCGCGCGCGAACACGATCGCCGCGAAGAACGGTGCCTCGCCGTCGACCGAGCCGGGGTTGCGCGTCCAGAACTCGTAGTGCCCCTCGTCGGTGGTCGACGCGCGGCCGAAGCCGGTGAAGCTGTGGTCGTCGCGACGGAACGCGCCCCGCGCGCGCGGCACCGTGCCGTCGGAGTCGGCGCCGAAGATCTCGATGACCGCGTCGGGGATCGGTGCACCGGCGCCGTCGAAGACGGTGCCTCCGAGCACGATCGAGCCCGGGCTGTGCGGGAAGACGACCTCGTGCTTCTTGGCGTAGTCGAGTCCGAACGCGAAGAACGGGCCGACGGTCTGTCCGGGGCTGGCGAGGTGGGTCTTCTCAGGAACCCGGTCATCGAGCTTCTCGAGATGCATCAGTGGTCTCCTCCTTCGGGCTCGAACCAGGTCGCATCCGGGCCGTCGACCACGATGTCCCAGCGATAGCCCATCGAGAACTCCGGCACCGTCAGGTCGTGATCGTACTGACCGATGAGCCGGTCGCGGTCTGCCTGGCGGCGGATGGTGTTGTAGATCGGATCGAGCGGGAACAGCGGGTCGCCCGGGAAGTACATCTGCGTCACGATGCGCTGCGTGAAGCTCGTGCCGAACACGGAGAAGTGGATGTGCGCGGGCCGCCAGGCATTGACGTGGTTCTTCCACGGGTAGGCGCCCGGCTTGATCGTCGTGAAGGTGTACTCGCCGTTGTCGTTCGTGACCACGCGTCCTGCGCCGGTGAAGTTCGGATCGAGCGGAGCGGGATGCTGGTCGCGCTGGTGGATGTACCGGCCCGCCGCATTGGCCTGCCACAGCTCTACCAGCTGGTTCGCCAGCGGTCGGCCCCACGAATCCAGGAGGCGCCCCTGCACGGTCATCCGCTCGCCCTGGGGCTCACCGGTGTGCTGAAGGGTGAGGTCGGACTCGATGAGCGCGACGTCGCGCTGCCCGAAGGCCGGCGACCAGAGCTCGATCGTCTCGGGGTCGACCAGCTTCGGGTTCTTGGTCGGATGCCGAAGGACGCTGGACCGGTACGGGGGGAAGTCGTGGAGCGTCAGCCCCACGCGTTCGCCGGCAGCCTCGCGGGCGTCGGCCGCCGCGTGGTAGTCGATGATCTCCTGGGTGATCTCGGCCTGAGAGAGCTGGTCGGGCGATGCGAGCAGGCTCTCCGGCGCGGCCGCGGTCTGCTCGAGGACGACCGATGACGAGAAGGCCTCGTCATCGGTGCGGTCGGAATCGACAGTGTTCATCGGCGTCTCCTTCGCGGCTGACCTTTCCATCGTGCTCCTCCGACGCAACGCGCACACCGCGATTCCCATCCAATGAGAGTCGTGTCACGCTGTACCCGTGGCCAACTCGTCTTCGGGAGACTCCGTCACCGATCGGCTCGTGCGCGTGCTCGAAACCTTCACCCCGACCCGCACGGTGCAGACCGCCGCCGAGATCGGGCGGCGCGCGGGCCTGCCGGGCTCGAGTGCGCACCGGATCGTCGGCGAGCTGGTGGAGTCGGGTCTGCTCGAGCGCGACGGCGACCGCCGCATCCGCATCGGCATGCGGCTGTGGGAGCTCGCGACCCGGTCGTCGCAGGCGCTGCGCCTGCGACAGGCGGCGATGCCGGCGATGGAGCGCGTGCAGGCCCGCGTGCGCGAGCACACGCAGCTGGCGATCCTGGAGCAGGACGAAGCCCTGTTCCTCGAGCGGCTGAGCGGTCCGGGCTCGGGGTCCAACGTCACCCGGATCGCGGGGCGCCTGCCCCTGCACGCATCGTCGTCGGGTCTGGTGCTGCTCGCCTTCGGCGATCGCGAGCTGCAGGACCGCATCCTCACCGGCGCTCTCCCACCGCTCACGCGCGAGACGATCACCGACCCGGTGGCGTTGCGCCGCAAGCTCGCCGAGGTGCGGGCGCTCGGGCACGCCGTCGCGCGCGGCTTCATCGAGACCGTCGCGACGGGCGTCGCCGTCCCGGTGCGCGACGAGACGGGCACGGTCGCCGCGGCCCTTTCGGTCGTCCTGCGCCGCGACGACCCGGTCGAACCGGCCCTGGTCGAACTCCACACCGGAAAGCGCGAGATCGAGCGCGCCCTGGGGTTCCGGGGGTGAGCCTACGGCGCGAGTGCACGACTTGACGCCGAGTGCACGACCTTTCCGCGGGACCAAGCCGTTCACTCGCAAGTACGCCGTGCACTCGGCGTGCGAGCCATGCACGGCTGGGAGCAGATTCCCGTTCAACGGGAACCCTCTCGCCCGATGCGACGCCCGGCCCGCACACTGAAACCGAGGCATTCGTGCCGCACCGCACTTCGTCGAAGGAGACGCCATGACCACCACCGTCCGCACCCGGGTCGCCATCGTGGGCGCAGGGCCTGCCGGCCTGCTGCTCTCGCACCTGCTCGCGCAGTCCGGCATCGACTCGGTCGTGGTCGACTCCCGCACGCGGGAGCAGATCGAGAGCACGATCCGTGCCGGCATCCTCGAGCAAGGCACCGTCGAGCTGCTCGACACCCTCGGGGAGTTCAGCCGCGCCCGCACGGTCGGCTCGCGCCACGACGGCATCGAACTGCGCTTCGCCGGGCACGGCCACCGCATCGACTTCCAGGATCTCGTCGGCCGCAGCGTGTGGCTGTACCCACAGCACGAGGCGCTCAAAGACCTCATCGCCGCGCGCCTCGCTGCCGGCCAGGACCTCCGCTTCGGCGTCACGGTCGACGGCGTCGAGGATGCCGAGACCTCGCTCCCCCGTGTCGTCGCGGTGGACGCCGACGGCGAGCAGCTCGTGATCGAGGCGGACTTCGTGGTCGGCGCCGACGGGTCACGGAGCGTCGTGCGGGCGTCGGTCGCCGGCTCGTCGACGGGCGGATACTTCCGCGAGTACCCCTTCGCGTGGTTCGGCATCCTCACCGATGCTCCGCCGAGCGCGCACGAGCTCATCTACAGCAACTCGCCCGACGGCTTCGCCCTGATCAGCCAGCGCAGCCCCACGGTGCAGCGCATGTACTTCCAGTGCGACCCGGAGGCCGACCCGAACGCGCTGAGCGAGGCCGAGATCTGGGACATGCTGCGGGCGCGCGTGCCGGGCACCACCCTCACCGAGGGCCCGATCTTCCAGCGCGACGTGCTGCGCTTCCGAAGCTTCGTCGCGTACGAACTGCGCAAGGGGCGTGTGGCGATCGTCGGCGACGCCGCGCACACCGTGCCCCCCACCGGCGCGAAGGGAATGAACCTCGCCGTCGCCGACGTGCTGCTGCTGAACCAGGCCCTGCAGGCGCTCCTCCTCGAGGACGACGAGCGGCTCATCGACGGGTTCGCGGATGCCGCCCTGAAGCGCATCTGGAAGGCCCAGCACTTCTCCTGGTGGATGACGAGCATGCTGCACGTCGCCCCGGATGCCTCGGACTTCGACCGGCTGCGCCAGCTCGGTGAGCTGCGCTCGGTGGTGGAGTCCGAGGCCGGCCGCACCTACCTCGCCGAGGCGTACACGGGGTGGCCCTTTCCGGGGGCCTGAGCCCGCACCCGTCGCCGACAAACCACTTTCAGCTCGAGACATCACGGGCGGCGCGATGTTTCACGCGGAAAGTGGTTTGTCAGCGACCAGGCGCGCCGGTCAGATCAGCGCGCGAACCGGACTCTCGATGCGCTCTACGATCGCCGAGAGCAGCTGTGCGGCGAGCGCGCCGTCCATCACGCGGTGGTCGGCCGAGAGCGTGATGGTCATGACCGAGCCCACGACGAATGCGCCCTCCTCCACCACAGGCGCCTGCCGCACGGCTCCGACAGCCAGGATGCCGGCGTGCGGCGGGTTGATGATCGCCGAGAACTCCCGCGTGCCGTACATGCCCAGGTTCGAGATCGAGAAGCTGCCGCCCTCGAGTTCGGGCTGCCGGAGCCGCCCAGTGCGCGCGCGTCCGACGAGGTCGGCGGCCGTGCCCGATATTTCACTCAGGCTGAGGCGGTCGGCATCACGGATCACGGGGGTCACCAGCCCACCGTCCACGGCGACCGCGAGCGCGATGTCGACCGAGCGGTGCCGACGGATCACCGTCTCACCCCACGTCGCGTTCGCGTCGGGCACCGCTCGAAGCGCCCCGGCGACGGCCTTGATGACGAAATCGTTGATCGAGATGCGCACGTCCGACGAGTCGTTCGCCTCCTCGCGAACCCGTAGGAGCCGGTCGACCCGGCAGTCGGCGACCAGGAAGAAGTGCGGCACTGTGGTCGTGCTCTCGGTGAGCCGCCGCGCGATCGCGCGACGCATCGGTGTGACCGGAACCTCCTCCACGTCGTCCGCCGTCCCTCCGCCGGCCGCGGCCGGGGGATCGGCGAGCGCGTCGAGATCGCGCCGCACGATGCGGCCGTTCGGTCCGGAGCCGGCGACGCCGCTCAGGTCGATGTCGCGCTCGCGGGCAAGCCGCCGCACGAGCGGGCTGACGAATCGTCGCTGCTCCGTCGTGTGAGGGACGGATGCCGCGGCCTCCGCGACCGCGGATACCTCCGGAGTCGGCTTGTCAGCAGCGACCGGCTCCCCGGAACGCACAGCCGGCTCGGCGGAGACCGGAGGCTCATCACCGGCCTCCGGCGATGCGGGCTCATCACCGCTCACGGGGACCACCGACGCCGCCTCCCCCACAGCGCCGATCACCACGATCGGAGCGCCGATGGCTACGCCCGTACCCTCCTCGGCGAGGAGCTCGAGCACCGTGCCCGCGATCTCGGAGGCGTACTCCACGACCGCCTTCTCCGTTTCGATCTCGGCCAGCGGGCTGCCCACCTCGACCTGTTCGCCGACGGCGACCAGCCACGTGGTGATCGCCGCTTCGCTCACTCCCGCGAGCACCTCCGGCATGCGCACAACGGTCGCCATCACACGCCGCCCATCCCCGCGCGCAGAGCCTCGATGCCGGCGACGACCTCTTCGGTGCGGGCGATCGCGGAACGTTCGAGCACCTTCGAGATACTCGGGCTCGCCTCGCTGCCGGTGACGCGCTGCACGGGCTGATCGAGCCAGTCGAACAGCCGGCGCTGGATCTCGTCGGCGAGCCATCCGCCGTAGGAGGTGCCTCGCGCGCCCTGCTCCACGATCAGGACGGCGTTCGTCTTCTTCACCGAGGCGCGGATCGTCTCCCAGTCCAGCGACGCGCGGTCGAGCCACCGCAGGTCGATCACATCGGCATCCAGCCCGGTCTGATCGACCGCCTCGAGGCAGTGGTGCACCATCGACAGGTAGCTGATGATCGTCGCGTCCGCGCCCTCACGCCGGAGGGCCGCCTTGCCGAAGGGCAACTGGTAGTCGAGGTCGCCGTCGGGGATCTCGTCGGCGCGGCCGTAGAGGTCCACGTGCTCGATCACCAGCACAGGGTCATCGAGCGCGAGGGCGGTGTTCATGAGCCCGACGTAGTCGGCCGCAGTGGAGGGGGCGCAGATCCGCCACCCGGGGCTCGTGGCGAAGATGCCGGCGGGGTCCATGAGGTGCTGCGAGCCGTACCCCGACCCGAGTGCGACCTTGGTGCGCAGCACGAGCGGCACCGGGTTGACGCCGCCGAACATGTGCCGCGCCTTCCCGATCTGGTTGAACACCTGGTCGGCGGCGACCCACATGAAGTCGGGGTACATGAACTCCACGACGGGGCGGAAGCGGCCGTCGAGGGCAAGCCCACCGCCGAGCCCGGCGAAGGCGTTCTCGCTGATCGGGGTGCCCAGCACGCGGTCGGGGAACCGGGCGGCCAGCCCCTTCGTCGCGCCGTTCGTGCCACCCGCGAGCCGGTGCACGTCTTCCCCGAGCACGACGATCCGTTCGTCTTGCTCCATCCGGCGATTCATCACGGCGGCGACCGCGTCGACGAACTTCGACGGCGTCATCGTGGGCGCTTCGGTGACCGGGTCGAGAGTGCGAGCGTCTGCCAGCTCGCTCGCGTCGCCCCGCACCCCGACGTCCACGAATTCGGGGTCGGGCCACAGGGCGGGCCGGATGCGGCGCTTGCCGTCGTGCTCGGGATCGGGCTCGAGCAGCTCGCCGACGGTGGTGCGCATCGCCTGCTGCGCCTGTGCCCGCACCGAGTCGAGTTGCTCGTCGGTCACCAGACCGAGCTGCCGCATCTCTGCGGCGATGCGCAGCAGCGGATCGCGCTCGCGCCACGAGGCCTCCTCCTCCTTCGTGCGGTAGCCGAAGGAGCTTCCCGGGTACGGCCCGTTCTGGTGGAAGAACCGGTAAACCTCGGCCTCGACGACGGCGGGGCCACGCCCGGCGCGCACGTGCTCGGCGACCTCTGCCATCGCGAGGTGGACGGCGAGCGGATCCATGCCGTCCACACGCCACGACGGGATGCCGAAACCCTGGCCGCGCACCGAAAGCCGGGTGTCGGCGGTGACCTCCGAGACGTGCGTCGAGACGCCATACAGGTTGTTCTCGATGAAGAACACCACGGGCAGCTTCCAGGTGGCGGCGAGGTTCATGCTCTCCAGCACCGAGCCGATCTGGCTCGCCCCGTCGCCGAAGTAGTTGATCGTGAGATCGGTGGTGCCGGAGCGCTTCTGCGCCCACGCGTTGCCGGTCGCGAAGGGCGCTCCTCCCCCGACGATCGCGTTCGTGCCGAGCGCACCGGCTTCGAACCATTGCAGGTGCATAGATCCTCCGCGGCCGCGGCAGTACCCCTGCGCGAGTCCGAGGATCTCGGCGAGCGTGCGCTGAAGCACGTCCTGGATCTCGGGGGTGATCACCGCGGCGAGATCGGGACGGATGCCGCTCACGTGCGTCAGCGCCTTCGCCAGGAACTGGTGGTGGCCGCGGTGCGATCCGCCGACCGCGTCGCTCGAGCGCAGGCCGATGATCGAGCCGACCGCGCCGCCTTCCTGCCCGATGCTGGAGTGCGCGGGTCCGTGCACGAGCCCCTCCGCGGCAAGCTCCAGCACCGTCTCCTCGAACGCCCGGATGAGGTGCAGCTGCACCAGCATCCCGGACAGGAGGGCCGGATCCGCGCTCGCCCAGTCCTCGGCCGTCGTCGTCAGCTCGACCCAGGGCGTCGCGGACTGCAGGGAACGATGGCTCGGCATGGAACCGCCCTCCTCCGACGCGCGGCTTTGCGGCGTCTCCTCGCCAGGATAGGCAGTATTGGATCCAATGACAAGACATTCCCGTCGAGTGCTAGCCGTTCCGCAGAGGGTCGGACTACATTGGATCCATTGACCGGCGACGATCGAAGGGGACGCGCGTGGGACTTCCCGGCCTGCGGGGCACGGAGCACATCGGCTTCACGGTGCCCGATCTCGAGCAGGCGCATCGGTTCTTCGTCGATGTGATCGGTTGCGAGTACGTCTACTCGCTCGGACCGTTCGAGGCCGACGACGACTGGATGCAGGAGCACCTGGCCGTGCACCCCCGCTCGGTGATGCGCGAGCTGCGCTTCTACCGCTGCGCGTTCGGCCCGAATTTCGAGATCTTCCAGTGGGATGCCGCCGACGAGCAGCGCCCGCAACCGCGCAACAGCGACATCGGCGGCCATCATCTGGCGTTCTACGTCGACGACCTCGACGAAGCCGTCGACTACCTCCGCGAGCGCGGCATCCGTCTGCTCGGCGAACCGACCGCGAGCCGCAACGCCAGCCAGGGCCAGCGCTGGGTCTACTTCCTCTCCCCCTGGGGCATGCAGCTCGAACTCGTCAGCTTCCCCCGCGGCAAGGCGTACGAGAGTCGGGGCGCGCCCGCGCTCTGGCACCCGGCGAGGCCGTCGGAATGAGCGCCGACCGGCAGCCCGAGCACGGCGAGGCGACGGCCCACATCGCCGAGCTGCTGCGCGACGCGATCATCCGCGGCGACTTCGCGCCGGGCGCGAGGGTGCGGCAGGGGCAGGTCGCCGAGCTGACCGGCGCGAGTCGCGCTCCGGTGCGCGAGGCGCTGCGGATGCTGGCGGCCGAGGGCCTGGTGACGCTCGTGGCCAACAGCGGCGCACGGGTGTCGTCGCTCAGCCTGACCGAGTGCGAGGAGATCTACCGGGTCCGCGAGCGGGTCGAGCCGTTGCTGCTTCAGATGAGCGCGCCTGGCCTGGACGCCGCATCGCTCGACCGGCTGGGCGCGCTCGCAGAGCAGATGGCGGAGACGGCCGACCCCGAGGAATTCCTGGCGCTGGATCGCGCCTTCCACCTCGGCACGTATGCGGGCGCCGACACGGTCGTGCTCACCGATCTCGTGCACCGCCTCTGGAACCGCACGCAGGCCTACCGGCGCGTCTACACGGGGCTGATGGACGACGGCGCGCGGCGCACGGTGCACGATGAGCACCGGCTCATCGTGGCGGCGATCCGCGATGGCGAGCTCGACAGCGCCGAGAGTCTGCTCGCAGGTCACATCCGCCGCACGCGCCGTCAGCTGGCGAGTCACCCGGAGGTCTTCGCTTCGCTCCCGGCCTCGCTCGCAACCTTCGCAAGGAGATCAGCATGAGCCCCATCGGATTCCTCGGCATCGGCCGCATGGGTGCGGCGATCGCGGGGCGCCTGGCCGCGGCGGACGCTCCCCTGACGGTGTGGAACCGCACCCGCACGCCGTCAGTGAACGACCTCGCCGCTGCTGGTGCGACGGTCGCCGAGACCGCGACCGAGGCCCTGTCGGCACCGGTCTCGTTCTCCATGCTCGCCGACGACGGGGCGGCCGAGAGCGTCCTCAGTCGCGCGAATCTCGGTCACTCCGACCAGCGGCGCATCCACGTCAACATGGCCACGATCAGCGCGGCGATGGCCGACCAGCTCGCCCAGCGCTTCGCGGATGCCGGAATGGCCTATGTCTCGGCCCCCGTGCTGGGCCGGCCGGAGGTGGCCGCCCAGGGCAAGCTCAACATTCTGGTGGCCGGGCCTTCCGACGCGGTGGAATCCGTCGAGCCGTATCTGGCGCACTGCAGTGTGCGGCGCTGGCGGTTCGGTGAGCTGCCGCGGCAGGCCAACGCGGTGAAGATCGCGGTGAACTTCCTGATCCTCCAGTCGCTCGAGTCTCTCGGCGAATCGATCGCGCTCGTCGAGTCACAGGACGTCGACGCCGAGCAGTTCGTCGAACTCCTCGGCTCGAGCCTCTTCGGCGGTGTCGTGCACACCGGCTACGGGGGGATCATGGCGCAGCGGCGCTATTCGCCCCCCGGGTTCACCATCGCACTGGGCCTGAAGGATCTGGGCCTGGCCGAGCAGCTGGCCGCGGAAGGGCGGGTCGACGTTCCGATGGCTGGGCTGCTGCGCGAGCGGTTCGAGACCGCCCTCGCAGACCCCGAACTCGCCGGGCTCGACTGGGCGGCCGTCGCCGAGGTCAGCCGCCGCCGAGGCTGAGACCCGTCAGGCCTCGCCGCGCCCCCACGTCGTGTTCAGGTGCGACTGCGAATCGCGCTCGTTGTTCAGCGGACCGCCGACGGCGATGTATCGGGGTCCGGCGATGAGCAGCTCCTCCGCCGGGAACTTCGTGATGACCTCGCACCCGTCCGCGGTCACGACGACCTCCTCCTCGAGGCGCGCCGCGCCCCACCCGTCGGCCGAGGGCCAGTAGGTCTCCAGGGCGAACAGCATCCCCTCCTCGAGGACTTCGGGGTGATCGAACGAGGTCAGCCGCGAGAAGATCGGCTTCTCCCAGATCGACAGCCCGACACCGTGCCCGTACTGCAGGGCGAACGCGGCCTCCTCGTCGGGGAATCCGAACTCCTGCGCCGTGGGCCACACCGCGCAGATGTCGGCGGTCGTCGCACCCGGGCGCACGAGCGCGATGGCGCGGTCCATGTACTCCCTCGCCCGCGTGTACGCGTCGCGCTGCGCCGACGACGCCGACCCGACCGCGAACGTGCGGTAATAGCACGTGCGATAGCCGTTGAAGGAGTGCAGGACGTCGAAGAACGCCGGATCCCCCGGGCGGATCAGGCGGTCGCTGAACACGTGCGGATGCGGCGAGCACCGCTCACCGGAGATCGCGTTTACCCCCTCCACGTACTCCGAGCCCAGGTCGTAGAGCGTCTTCGCGACGAGTCCGACGGCCTCGTTCTCGCGAACGCCCGGCCGCAGGAACCGGTACAGCTCCTCGTAGGCGGCATCCACCATCGACGCCGCCTGCGTGAGAAGCCGGAGCTCGTCGTGAGTCTTGATGCGGCGGGACTCCATGAACACCTGCTGGCCGTCGACGACCCGGATGCCCTCGTTCTGCAGCGCGAACAGGATCGGCAGCTCGATCACGTCCACGCCCAGCGGCTGGTCGGCGACGCCGAACTTGTCGAGCTCGCGCTTGATCTTGCGCGCGACCTCCTCGGCGATACCCGCGTCCGGCGGGAACGCGCCGCGCAGGGTGGAGATGCCCGCGCGCGCTCCCGACTCGAGCCGGCGGCGCTTCGCACCCTCGTGCGGCGCGTGCGGGTCGGCATCCAGCTCCGACGTCGTCACGTCCAGCCACGGGTTGTACAGCGCGTGGTGCTTGGCCGCCGACCCGAAATCCCACGAGATCGGGTCGGTGTTGCGGGTGAGCAGGCTGAAGCGGATGAGCTTGTCGATCGCCCACGTGCCGATGTGGGTCGAGGTCATGTAGCGGATGTTCGAGAAGTCGAATGCGAGCACCGCGCCGAGATCGGACGCGGTGAGCTTGTCTTTCAGCTTGGCCAGGCGTTCATCGCGCAACCGCTCGAAGTCGACCCTCGCCTCCCAGTCGACCGCATTCGCGCCCGTTGTGCCGGTGCTCTTCATCGGACTCCTCCGATCCGGACGCAGCATCCTCGCTGACGTCATTGCTGTTCAGCCTAACTGCACACTGGACCGATGCGAAGGCTGAGACTGAACACGGCCGTAGTACAGTCGAGCGGTGACGGAGAAAGTCGACATCGGTCAGCGGCTCCGCGACGCGCGCGTGCGACAGGGCATGAGCCTCCGCGCGATCGCCCAGGCGGTCGGCGTCTCGCCGAGCCTCATCTCGCAGGTCGAGACGGGCAAGACCCAGCCCTCCGTCTCCACCCTTTACGCGCTCGTCGGCCAGCTCGGCATCTCGCTGGACGACCTGATGGGGCACGAGCCGTGGACGACCGCGCCGGCTCCGGATGCCGCGCAGCAGGTCCGGCCGTACCCGCCCGCCGTGCAGCGCGCGACCGACAACCCGACGCTGGAGATGGAGAACGGCGTGCGGTGGGAGCGGCTCGCGATCGGTGACGACGGCACTGCGGATGCGTTCCTCGCAACGTACGAACCGCACGCGTCGAGCTCGGTCGAAGGCAAGCTGATGCGCCACGCGGGCATCGAATACGGCTACGTGATCGAGGGCGAGCTCACCCTGCAGCTCGAGTTCGACACGCACGTGCTCCACGCCGGCGACTCGCTGTACTTCGACTCGGCGCGCCCGCACCTCTACGTCAACAACGGCGAGGTGCCCGCGCGCGGCGTCTGGTTCGTCGTCGGGCGCCGCCAGACCGGCGCAGCGCAGGCGCCGCCCGCTGAGGCCGCATCCGGCCCGTCGAACGCGGTCGACGTGCTGCGGGCGATGGATCGGATCTGACCCGCAGCAGGTCGCTGCGCTCAGTCGTCTTCGTCCTGGTAGGTGTACGGGTTCGGGATCGTCTCGTCCTCCGGGATCTGCGGGTGCATCCACTCGTCCCAGGCCGCCTCCCCCAGTTCGCCTCGAACGTACTCGACGGATGCCGCGACCTTGTCGCGCACCGGGGCCAGCGGCATCCCGATCCGGCGTCCGTCGTACTTGACGACTCTGCCGTTCACGATGACGGTGTGCACGTCGGCGGTGCC
>DASQLG010000041.1:0-10707 GCA_035630115.1 Microbacterium sp.
TACCTGCACAAGACCAGCAAGGACCTGCCTCCGCAGGTCGGCGTCGCCCTCGCCTACTCCGGCGACGACGCCGAGACCGCTCGCAGCCTGGCGCAGCACATCTCGTTCGCGAACCCGACGTACCTGACGCGCGACGAGGTCCCCGAGGCCGAGGTCGACAAGGAGCGCGAGATCGTCACCGAGATCTCCCGCAACGAGGGCAAGCCCGAGGCCGCCCTTCCGAAGATCGTCGAGGGACGCGTGAACGCGTTCTTCAAGCAGGTCTCACTCCTGGACCAGGACTACGCGAAGGACAACAAGCAGTCCGTCGCCCAGGTCGCCAAGGACGCGGGACTGACCCTTACGGGCTTCGCCCGCTTCAAGGTCGGCGCGTAACACCGTGGAAAGGCCCGCATCGCTTCGATGCGGGCCTTTTCTCTGCGCGGCCGGCTGCGCCGGCTCGGATAGTTTGTACTCGACGAGAGGATGACACGTGATCGATGAGGCGACCGGAACACGGCGAGTCCTTCTGAAGCTTTCGGGCGAGGCGTTCGGCGGAGGTCAGCTCGGGGTGAACCCCGATGTGGTCAGCCAGATCGCGCGAGAGATCGCCGAGGCCGTGGATCGCGTGGAGATCGCGGTGGTGGTCGGCGGCGGCAACTTCTTCCGCGGCGCGGAGCTCTCTCAGCGCGGCATGGACCGAGGCCGGGCCGATTACATGGGCATGCTCGGAACCGTCATGAACGCGCTCGCGCTGCAGGACTTCCTCGAGCAGGCCGGCGCGGCCACCCGCGTGCAGTCGGCGATCTCGATGACCCAGGTCGCGGAGCCCTACATCCCGCGTCGCGCGGAGCGCCACCTCGAGAAGGGCCGGGTCGTGATCTTCGGCGCCGGTGCAGGGCTGCCCTACTTCTCGACCGACACCGTGGCCGCCCAGCGCGCGCTGGAGATCGGCGCCATCCAGGTGCTGGTGGCCAAGAACGGCGTGGACGGGGTCTACACGGCGGATCCGCACAAGGATCCCAGCGCGACGATGATCGACCGCATCACCTATCTGGACGCCCTCCAGCGGGGACTGAAGGTCGTCGACTCCACGGCGTTCAGCCTGTGCATGGACAACCGCATGGACATGCGCGTGTTCGGCATGGAGCCCGCCGGCAACGTCACCCGAGCCCTCCTCGGCGAGCCCATCGGGACGCTCGTCACCGCCTGAGGCCGATTCGGCGAGCAGTTCTGCACCGTGTTCGGCGGGTGCGGCCCGTTAGACTGAGGGCTCTGGTTCTACAGATGGGAGTCACTGTGATCGCGGACGTCTTGGCCGATGCCGGCTCGCGCATGGATCGTGCTGTCGAGGGCGCAAAAGACGACTTCGCCACCGTCCGCACCGGTCGCGCCAACCCGCAGCTGTTCCAGAAGATCATGGTCGACTACTACGGCACCCCGACCCCTCTCGCGCAGCTCGCCTCGCTGAACAACCCCGAGGCGCGCACGCTCGTGGTCACGCCCTACGACAAGTCCGCTCTCAAGGCGATCGAGCAGGCGATCCGCGACACCCCGAATCTGGGCGCGAATCCCACGAACGACGGCAACCTGATCCGTGTCACGCTCCCGGAGCTCACCGAGGAGCGCCGGCGTGAGTTCGTCAAGATCGTGCGGGCGAAGGGCGAGGACGCGAAAGTGCACGTGCGCGGGATCCGTCGCAAGTCCAAGGACGATCTGGACAGCCTCAAGAGCGACATCGGCGAAGACCAGCTCGCCCGCGCCGAGAAGGAACTCGACGCGCTGACGCGCGCTCACGTCGACGCGATCGACGACGCACTCAAGCGCAAAGAAGCCGAGCTGCTCGAGGTCTGAGCCCCACCCATGACCGACGCATCCGACGATCTGCCGGGCGAGCCACCGCCACCGGACGCGCCGCTGACCAGGCGGGATGCCGCCGGCTTGCGCCGGACCGCGAGTACGGGGGAGCCGAGTGCGGCGTTCCAGTCGCACGTCCGCGCCGCACGGAGCGAATTCGAGAACCAGGTGGCGCAGGCCAAGGCCGAGTTCGAGGAGGCCAACGAGCGCATCAAGCAGCGCACCGGTCGCGACCTGATCGTGGCGACCCTGATCGGCCTCGCGATCGGGGCCGCCCTCATCGCCTCGCTCATCTTCCTCAAAGAGGTGTTCGTGCTGTTCGCCCTCGGGGCGAGCATGCTGGGGATCTTCGAGTTCGGCCGTGCCCTGAAGGGCTCAGGCCGCCGAGTCGACCTGATACCCCAGCTGGTCATCGGCGCCTTCCTCGTGCTCTCCGGCTACTTCGTCGACCTCTGGCTGCACTGGGTCGTGGCCTTCGTGGCGATAGCGCTCGTGATCGTCTGGCGCCTCCTCGCGCAGATGTTCGCGAAGGACGGGCGAACCTACGGAGCGGTGCTCAGCGATGTCCTGATCGCCGGATTCGTCCAGCTCTACGTGCCATTCCTCACGAGCCTGTGCCTGATCCTCCTCCGCCAGGACGGCGGGGAGTGGTGGGTGCTCGCCTTCATCATCATCGCGGTCGCCTCAGACACCGGGGCCTACGCAGCCGGTCTCTCGTTCGGCAAGCATCCGATGGCGCCTCGCATCAGTCCGAAGAAGACCTGGGAGGGCTTCGCCGGCGCGACGCTGGCCGCACTCATCGCGGGTGTGCTTCTCGCGCTGTACATGCTCGGCCTTCCGTGGTGGTCCGGCCTCGTGATCGGAGCGATGATACTGGGCACGGCGACCGCAGGAGACCTCGGCGAGTCGATGATCAAACGCGATCTCGGCATCAAGGACATGAGTTCCTGGCTGCCCGGCCACGGCGGGGTTCTGGATCGGCTCGACTCGATCCTGCCTTCCGCGGTCGGTGCGCTCGCCCTCTACTACCTCTTCGCTCCCTTGGCGGCTTGATGACGACTTCCGACACCCCGACGATCACGTTCCCCGAGTCCCGCGGCTCGGTGAAGGGCTATGACAAGCGTGCGGTCGATGCGTTCCTCACGCGCGCCCGCGAGGCGTTCGAAGCCGGCGCCGAGCCGATGACCGCCGCCGAGGTGCGCCAGGCGGCGTTCCCGCTCGTCCGTCGCGGCTACGTGATCACCGCCGTCGACGCGGCACTCGGACGCATCGAAGACGCATTCGCCGCACGGGAGCGCGAGGCCGCCGTCAGCACGGAGGGCGCGCACGCATGGGTCGGCCATACTCGTGAGACGGCGCAGGTCGTGCTCGACCGGCTCTCGCGTCCGCGAGGGCATCGATTCGACCGGGTGGGTGCGCTGCGATACGGCTACCGCATCGACGAAGTCGATCTGGTGACGGACAAGCTCGCCCGCTACCTCGAGACAGGGGACTCCGTCACGGTGGAGCAGGTACGAGCGGTGGCCTTCCGGATGCAGCGCGGTGGTTATCGCGAGACTCAGGTCGACGCGGTGCTCGACGCCGTGATCGAGGTCATGCTCGCTGTCGCATGATCGGCGTGACGTCGCGAGGCAGCGCGAAATGGCATGCCCCCGGACGCGCAGGTAGACTCGGGCCCACTGTGACTCCCGGAAACGAGCTTATTCCCGCCGCGCGGACACCCCGTCGGGATGTGGCGACCGTGGAGGGCCAGTCCGCTGCAACGGACGCTCGTCCCGCCGCGCCTCGCTGGTCACGTCGGCGAGGCGTTCTGGGGGTCTTCGCCGCGTTCGCCGCGGTCGGCTTCGTGGCCGCCTACATCGGGCCGACCGGCGTGGCCCTGACGCAGGCCAGCGCCGTGGAGCGCGCGCCGATCACCCTGTATTCGAGCACACTCGGCGACGCACAGAGGCTGCTGCTCGGCCAGGATGCCCAGGAGGCGCAGACGGCGGCCGTCGACTTCGATCGCGACGGCTACACCGTGTACGTCACGCCCAAGCCGACCCCCACTCCAGAGCCGGAGCCCGAGCCGAGCGAGTCGTCCTCCTCATCCTCCGAATGGCGCCCGCCGTTCGCGACACCCGACCCGGGAACGGCGCAGGCCATCGCGTACGAGATGGTGTTGGCTCGCGGCTGGGGCGACGACCAATTCGCGTGCCTGGTCGCGCTGTGGAACAAGGAGTCCGGCTGGCGGGTGAACGCCTACAACGCCTCCAGCGGCGCCTACGGCATCCCTCAGTCCCTTCCCGGCGACAAGATGGCCACCGCGGGGGCGGACTGGGAGACGAACCCCGCCACCCAGATCACATGGGGACTGGGTTACATCGGCGGCCGCTACGGCACGCCCTGCGGTGCCTGGGACCACTCCACCCGCGTCGGCTGGTACTGACACCCATGCCCCGGTCGAACCGTCGACGCTCTGAGGAGCCCGGCGACGAGGCTTTCGAGCGGCTGGTGAGCGGCTGGAAGCGCAGAGAGGTGCGGCGCGGCGTCGAGTGGACCGTGCAGCCCGTCTCCGCCGCGCAGGCGATCAAGGGCTACCTGTGCCCCGGCTGCGGCCGCGACGTGATCCCCAGCACGGCGCACGTGGTCGTATGGCGCGCGGACGGGGTGCTGGGCGATCAGGCCGACCTGGCCGATCGCCGACATTGGCACTCGCACTGCTGGAGGATCGGCTGATATGGACATCCGCGGACCCCTGCTCCTTCCGGCCCGGCGCGAGCAGATCGAACTGCGCACCCTCGACGAGCTGACGCTGGTCGGCGAGCTCGCCCAGCCACTCGAGCACGCACCCGTCGCCACACTCGTGACGCTGCATCCGCTACCCACGGCGGGCGGCTTCATGGACTCCCACATCCTTCGCAAGTCCGCCGCAAGACTGCCTGCCCTGGCCGACCTGGCCGTGCTCCGCTTCAACACGCGCGGCACGACGTCCCCGCGCGGGACCAGCGAGGGAGCGTTCGACGGCGGTCGCTCGGAGGCATTCGATCTCGCAGCGGCGATGGACTTCGTGAGGTCGCGGAAGCTCCCTCGGCCCTGGTTGGTGGGCTGGTCGTTCGGCACCGAGGTCGCGCTCAAATACGGGCTCGATCACGACGTCGAGGGCGTCATCCTCCTGTCCCCGCCCCTGCACCGCACCACGCCGGAAGAGGTCGCCGCGTGGGCCGGCGACTCACGTCAGGTGATCGTGATCGTGCCGGAGTTGGACGACTACCTTCGACCGGATGCCGCGGTGGAGCGCTTCGCGAGCATTCCGGATGCGGTGCTCATCCCCGTCGAAGGGGGCAAGCATCTGTGGGTCGGCGAGAATCAGACGCGCCGCGTGCTGACCGAGATCGTCGCAGCGGTCAATCCTGACGCGCTGCCGCTTCCGACGGAGTGGGACGGTCCTCCCGGCGAGGAGTGATCAGCGCTCGTTCTGACGCGGGATGATCACCTGCCGGTAGATGATCAGAATGCTGGCGGCGACGGGGATCGCGATGAGGGCGCCGAGCAGCCCGAGCAGCGAACCGCCGGCGAGCGCGGCGATGACCACCACCGCTCCGGGCACCGACACCGCCCGGTTCATGACGCGCGGCGAGAGAACGTACGCCTCGATCTGCATGTAGATGAGGTAGTAGATCGCTGCGATCAGCGCCGTGCCGGGAGAACCCAGACCGAGGCAGGTCAGCACGATGATCGCCGATCCGGTGAGCGTGCCCACGAGCGGGATCAGCGAGAAGAAGAACGCGACGACGGCCAGCACGGCGGGGAACGGCGCGCCGATGATCGTCAGGAAGATCGCGCTGAGCACACCGTTGATCACGCCCATCGTGACCTGACCCATGACGAAGTACCCGACGGACTTGGTGATCTGCTCGGCGATGTCGATGAAGCGCGCGCGCTTGGACGCAGGCACCAACTGGTACACCGCCGCCTTGAGGTTGGGGGTGGAGGCGGTGAAGTAGATCGTGAGGATCAGCACGATGAACGCCCCGGCGAGGCCGGCCAGGACGGAGGCCCCGACCGCGAGGACTCCCTCGCCGATGGAGGCGTAGTCCAGATTCTCGATCCAGGCCTGCACGAACGCGAACACCTCGTCGACGTTGAGGTTGGGGAATACGCCGCCCAGCCACGCCTTCAGGTCCTCGAGGGTCGTGCCGCGCTCGATGAGCTCCGTGATCGCCTCGATCAGCTGGCTGATCTGGCTGGCGATGATCGGCACGAGCATGAGCACGATGCCGGCGAAGGCGGCGAGCACCCCGAGGATCGTGATCAGGACGGCGGCCCAACGCGGCAGCTTGCGACGCTCGAGGAACGAGATCGCCGGTTCCAGGCCGAGGCTCAGGAACAGCGCCGTGCCCACATAGAGGAGGATCGTGGACAGGGTCTGGACGCTGCCGATGAGCAGCAACCCGACGCCGACACCCAGTGTCGCGACGAGCGCGACGCGGAAGGGGTTGTGCACCTTCACGGTGACTCCTGACTGTCCCGGCGAGGATCTGATGTTGTCACGTCAGGATATGCACAGGTCGCCTCCAGCGCGGGGATTGGCACCTCCCGGGCGACATTCAGGTGGATTTCGCTAGTCTGAAATGTCGAGTAGACGGTCTGCCGCATTCCCCCGCAGGCCGAGGAGAGGTTTTTTTCGTGCGTTTCGTGTGGGCCGTGGCAGCGTTCGTTCTGGCTGCCTTGATGATCGGAGCGGGCATCGCCCAGCGCACCGTCTTCCAGGGCCCGGAGTCCGAGACCGCGAATCTGTCCGTGTCGGAGGAGGCGCCCTACCTCCTCATCGACGGTGAAGTGCTCAACATGCTTCCCGGTGCGCAGACCCTGCGCGCGCAGGGCGAAGGCGAGATCTTCGCCGCGTACGGCCGCACCGCAGACCTGAAGGCGTGGCTGGCCGACACCGATCACAACGAGGTCTCCCTCGGCGCCGACGGAGAGATCGTGACGGATGCCGTCTCCGCGAAGGCAGTCGAAGATGAGCCGACCGATTCAGAGTCGACCGAAACCCCGGCTCCGGCCGAGGGCGATGCGGCGGCGGAGACCGAGGCGCGCAGCCCGATCGGATCGGATCTGTGGCTCGACGAGTTCCAGCAGGAGGATCTCCTCATCGCCCCGCTTCAGCTGCCTGAGGAGATGAGCGTCCTGGTCGCGACCGACGGCACCGCTGCCGCTCCGAATCAGGTCAGCCTCTCCTGGCCGATCGCGAATGCGACGCCGTGGGCCGGGCCGCTCATCGTCGTCGGCGCCATACTCATGGCCATCGGCGTGTTCCTCTACATACTCGGGATCCGACACGCGCGCAGGTCCCGCGGCCCCCGCCGAAAAGGACTTCCGCTGGCGGTCACCGAGCCGATCGATCTCGCCGTCGAGGGCGCCGACAAGGGTGTCATCAGTTCCGGCCCTCCCACCCGTCGGTCCGTCACCACCGGCAAGCGCGCCTTCGCCATCATCCCTGCCGTCGCGGTGTCGGCGCTCCTGTTCGCCGGATGCTCCGCTGACTCGTGGCCTCAGCTGGCAGGCAGCCCCAGCCCGACCCCCACCGAGACGATCATCGTCCCGGAGGGACAGCAGGCTCCCGCCGTCACGAAAGCGCAGGCGGAGCGGATCATCGCCCGCATCGCCGGCACTGCCGCAGACGCCGACGAGACACTGGATGAGACGCTGGCCGCTACGCGTCTGGACGGCGCGGTGCTCGACGAGCGAGCCACGAACTACAAGCTCCGTGGGGCGATCACCGACTACGACGCCCTCGCCGCCATTCCGACCAAGCCGCTCGAGATCGTGCTGCCGCAGGCCTACGAAGGCTGGCCGCGATCGGTCATGGCCGTCGTGAACGACGAGGAGGACAAGACAGCGAGCATCATGCTTATCACGCAGGAGGACGCGTGGTCGCCGTACAAGCTCACCTACCTGTCGAGCCTCGAAGCCGACACCCAGATGCCCGATCTCGCCCCGGTGTATGTCGGTGCTCAGCAGGTGCCGCCGGACTCGTCGTTCCTGGTCATGGCACCGGATCAGCTGGCGGCCGCGTACGCGGACGTGATCAACAAGGGCGAGGACAGCGAGTTCTTCAGTCTGTTCGAGGCCGAGGGCGACCAATTCCGGGTCAGCGTCGCCGCCGACCGCGAGAAGCGCCTCGACGAGTTCAACACGACGGCGGCATCCACCGGCAGCCTCTCCTTCGACTCGGCGGCCGGCGCCCACCCGCCGCTGGCGCTTGCCACACTGGAGAGCGGCGCGATCGTGGCGGTCAGCGTCAACGAAGTCGACACGGTCAAGCCGACGAACGCCGACGCGGTGATCAAGCTCGACACCAACCCCACTGTAAAGACCCTTGCGGGTGCCGAGCAGTCCGCGACAGGCTTCACGACGACATTCAGTGACCAGCTGTTCTTCTACGTCCCGGGTCTCGGGTCGACGGAGAAGATCCGACTGCTGGGCTACGGTTCAGAGATCCTCGACGCGAAGGTGATCAATTGACGGACGTTCCTCCCGGCACCGCTCTGCGCGGCGCCGTCGACCTGTCAGCACTGCGTAACCGTCCGGCCGCGCCGGCCGCCGCAAGCCCGGGCGCGATCGCGGCGCCGACACTCGTGATGGACGTCACGGACGAGACCTTTCCGCAGGTTCTCGAGTTGTCGCGCACCGTCCCGGTCGTCGTCGATCTGTGGGCCGAGTGGTGCGGTCCCTGCAAGCAGCTGAGTCCCATCCTCGAGCGCGTGGTCACGGAACTCGGGGGCCGACTCGTCCTGGCGAAGGTCGACGTCGACGCCAATCCGCAGTTGTCGCAGGCGTTCCGCGCGCAGTCGATCCCGATGGTGGTCGCGCTCGTCGCAGGACAGCCCGTGCCGCTGTTCACGGGCGCCGTTCCGGAGCAGCAGGTGCGTGAGGTCTTCGCTCAGCTGCTCCAGCTGGCCGCGCAGAACGGGGTCATCGGAACACTTGAGGTCGACGGCGAGGACGGTGCTCCCGCCGATGCCGAACCCGCCGAACCCGAACTGCCGCCGCTCCACGCCGAAGCCTTCGACGCGATCGAGGCAGGCGACTTCACCCGCGCGATCAGCGCATACGAGAAGGCGCTGGCCGAGAATCCCCGCGACGACGAGGCGCGCGCGGGACTCGGTCAGGTGAGGCTTCTCGATCGTGTGCAGGGGCTGGACCTCGTTGCGGCACGCGCCGCTGCCGCTGCGGCGCCTGAGGACGTCGATGCGCAGTTCGCGGTCGCCGATCTCGACCTGGCCGGAGGTCACGTCGACGATGCTTTCGCGCGTCTGCTGGACCTCTTCTCCGCGCTCCCCTCCGACGAGCGGGGAGTGGTGCGGGAGCGGCTTCTGGAGCTGTTCGCGCTCATCGGCGACGCCGACCCGCGCGTACTGCGCGCGCGCAGCAGGCTCGCCTCGCTCCTGTTCTGACCCGCGGGTTCGCGGTCAGGGGAGCAGCAGGCGGTCGGTGATCGGCTGATTGGGCAGGCGCGGCTGCGGGTCGTGCTTGAGCCACAGCACGCCGAGCGGCGGAAGGACCATGGTCGCGCGGCCGTTCTCACCCGCGTGGACTACGCCGAGGTTGCCGACGCCCGAGCCGCCGTACGCCTGGGCGTCGGAGTTCAGGATCTCCTGCCACACGCCCGATTCGGGCAGGTTGAGCGCGTACCCGTGAACCGGGATGCCGGAGAAGTTGCAGACGACCACGACGGTGTTGCCATGCCAGTCGCGCCGCGAGAACGCGATGACATTGGGATTCCAGGTAGGCGCGCCGAGGCGGGAGAACGCCGCACCATCGCTGTCCCGCGCCCAGAGGGCGGATTGCGCGCGGTACACCTGATTCAGGTTCGCGACGAAGCCGTGCAGCTCTGCATGAGAGGGCTGGTCGAGGATCCACCAGTCCAGGCCCCGGCCCTCGGCCCACTCGGAGAGCTGACCGAACTCCTGGCCCATGAACAGCAGCTGCTTGCCGGGATGACCCCACATGTACGCCAGGAATGCGCGCATGTTGGCGAGCTTCTGCCAGTGGTCGCCGGGCATGCGGGCGAAGAGGCTGCCCTTGCCGTGCACGACCTCGTCGTGGCTGACGGGCAGGATGAAATTCTCGCTGAAGGCGTACACGAAGGAGAACGACAGCTCGCCCTCGTGGTGCGAGCGGTACATCGGGTCGCGTGAGATGTACTGCAGGGAGTCGTTCATCCAGCCCATGTTCCACTTGAACCCGAAGCCGAGGCCGGCCCGGTTCGTGGGAGCCGTCACACCGGGGAAGCTCGTCGACTCCTCAGCGATCATCGAGATGCCCGGGTACCTCTTGTACGACGTCGCCGTCACTTCCTGAAGGAAGTGAATGGCCTCGAGATTCTCGCGGCCGCCGTGGACGTTCGGTGCCCACTGGCCGTCCTCGCGGGAGTAGTCCAGGTAGAGCATCGAGGCGACGGCGTCGACGCGGAGTCCATCCACGTGGAATTCCTCGAACCAGTAGAGCGCGTTCGCGACGAGGAAGTTGCGCACCTCGTTGCGGCCGAAGTCGAAGATGTACGTCCCCCAGTCGCGGTGCTCGCCGCGGCGCGGATCGGGGTGCTCGTACAGCGCTTCGCCGTCGAATCTGGCCAGAGCGAAGGCGTCCTTCGGGAAGTGGCCGGGAACCCAGTCCATGATCACGCCGATGTCGGCCTGGTGGAGCCGATCGATGAGGTAGCGCAGGTCGTCGGGGTGGCCGAAGCGGCTGGTGGCGGCGAAGTATCCGGTGACCTGGTAGCCCCATGAGCCGCCGAACGGGTGCTCCGCGAGCGGCATGAACTCGATGTGCGTGAAGCCCTGCGCGGTCACGTAGTCGATCAGCTGATCAGCGCCGTCGCGGTAC
>DASQLG010000042.1:0-2335 GCA_035630115.1 Microbacterium sp.
CGACAATCCGTTCCCGGCGATCCACGGGCGGGTCTGTTACCACCCGTGCGAGAGCGTCTGCAACCGCGCCGAGGTCGACAGCGCCGTGTCGATCCACTCGGTCGAGCGGTACCTGGGCGATCTGGCGTTGGAGCAGGGATGGGCGTTCGACCTGCCGCCGGGCGCCACCGGCAAGCGGGTGCTCGTCATCGGCGCCGGGCCGAGTGGCCTGTCGGCCGCCTACCACCTGGCCCGCCTGGGCCACGAGGTCGAGATCCGTGACGCCGGCGACGAGCCGGGCGGGATGATGCGCTACGGCATTCCCGAATACCGGATGCCCCGCGAGGTGATGGGCGGCGAGGTGGACCGCATCGCGGCGATGGGCGTGCGCATGACCCGCGGGCACTCGGTCGAGGATCTCGCGGCCGAGAAGCAGGAGGGCGGCTTCGACGCGGTCTTCGTCGCGGTGGGCGCGCACCTCTCCAAGCGCGTCGACATCCCGGCCCGGGATACCGGCAAGATCGTGGACGCGGTGTCGTTCCTGCGCAGCGTCGCGTCCGGCGAGAAGCCGGTGGTGGGGCGCCGCGTCGCGGTCTACGGCGGCGGCAACACCGCGATGGACGCCGCCCGGGTGGCCCGTCGGATGGGTGCGGACGAGGCGCTGATCGTCTACCGCCGCACGCGCGGGCAGATGCCGGCCCATGTCGAGGAGGCCGAGGACGCCGAGCGCGAGGGCGTGCGGATCAACTGGCTGCGGACGATCACGGCCTTCGACGGGCCGGAGCTGCAGGTCGAGGTGATGGAGCTCGACGAATCCGGCTTCCCGCAGCCGACCGGACGGATGGAGACCTTGGCCGCGGACACCGTGATCCTGGCGCTCGGGCAGGAGACCGACAGCGCGTTCCTGCGCGCCGTGCCGGGGGTGGAGTTCGAGCGCGACGGCACGGTGATCGTGTCCGAGACGCTGATGACGGGAGCCCCCGGCGTGTTCGCCGGAGGCGACATGGTGCCGAGCGAGCGCACCGTGACGATCGGCGTGGGGCACGGCAAGAAGGCCGCGCGCCACATCGACGCGTGGCTGCGCGGCGAGCCGTCCGTGCGCCGGCCAAAGCACGTCGAGGCGACCTTCGACCTGCTGAACCTGTGGTTCTTCGGTGACGCCGCACAGCGCGAGCAGCCGCAGCTCGGGGTCGAGGTGCGCGTCACGGACTTCAGCGAGGTGACCGGCGGGCTCTCCGTCGCGGACGCCAACTACGAGGCGCGCCGGTGCCTGTCGTGCGGCAACTGCTGCGAGTGCGACGGCTGCCTCGGCGCATGCCCTGAGGACGCGGTCATCAAGCTGGGCGTCGGGCACGGCTACATGTACGACTACGACAAGTGCACCGGCTGCGGGATCTGTTACGAGCAGTGCCCGGTGCACTCGATCGAGATGTTCCCGGAGCCCGAGTGAGCCGCGAGACGCTCGACGGGAACGGCGCCGCGGCCGATGTCGCCTACCGGCTCAACGAGGTCTGCTGCATCTACCCGATCACGCCGTCGTCGACGATGGCCGAGCTGGCCGACGAATGGGCCAGCAAAGGGCGGACCAACGTGTGGGGCACCGTGCCCTCCGTGGTCGAGATGCAGAGCGAGGCCGGGGCGGCTGGGTCGCTGCACGGCGCCCTGCAGGGCGGTGCGCTGTCGACGACGTTCACCGCCTCACAGGGCCTGTTGCTGATGATTCCGAACATGTACAAGATTGCCGGTGAGCTCACCGCGGCCGTGATGCACGTGGCGGCGCGGTCGCTGGCGACGCAGGGGCTGTCGATCTTCGGCGACCACTCCGACGTGATGGCCGTGCGGCAGACGGGGTTCGCCCTGCTCGGGTCCCGATCAGTCCAGGAGGCGCACGACCTGGCGCTGATCGCGCAGGCCGCAACGCTCGAGACGCGGGTGCCGTTCCTGCACTTCTTCGACGGCTTCCGCACCTCGCACGAGCTCAACACGATCGAGACGCTCGCCGACGACGACCTGCGGGCGCTCGTGCCCGAGGAGCTGGTCCGTGCGCATCGCGATCGCGCGCTGTCCCCGGAGCGGCCGTTCATCCGCGGCACCGCGCAGAACCCCGACGTCTACTTCCAGGCGCGCGAGACGGTGAACCCGTTCTATGCGCGCGTTCCCGGCGTGGTCGAGGACCTGATGGCCCGTCTCGCCGAGCGCACCGGCCGCCCGCTCCACATCGTCGAGTACACCGGAGACCCGGAGGCCGAGCGGGTGCTGGTCGTGATGGGCTCCGGTGCGGAGACCGTCGCGGAGACGGTGGCCGCGCTCAACGCGCAAGGCGAGAAGGTCGGCGTGGTCCAGGTGCGGCTGTACC
>DASQLG010000043.1:0-37744 GCA_035630115.1 Microbacterium sp.
TGCGTCGTGATGCTCGTGAGTACGGTGAGTCCCGGAATCGTCGCCTGGTACGGCTGGACAACTGATACGCCGCCCGCGCCGAGGACGATGCCGCGGAACGGGTCGGGCGCCCACGCGGCGTCCATGGTGCCGGCCTCGAGCTGTGCCGGCACGTCGGGGAAGATGACCTCGACGAACTCGATCGACGAGGGGTCGCCGCCGTCGTCCTGAACGGCCTTGCGGATCGTGAGGTCACCCGCTGCGCCGATCGTGTTGACCGAGACCTTCTTGCCCGCGAGGTCGGCGGGCCGGGTGATGCCGGAGTCGCCGAGTGCGACGACCGCGTTCACGTCGTCACCCTCCGCATTGCTGTTGGCGTAGTTGCCGACGATCACGACGCCGAGATCCTGCTGGTCGGCGCGGATCGGACCGAACGGCTGACCGATCGCGAACTGGATGTCGCCGCTGAGGAGGGCGGGGATGGCGTTCGCTCCGCCCTGGGCGGGCACGACCTCGATCTCGAGGCCGTGCTCCTCGAAGATCCCCTCCTCCATGGCCGCCCAGAGGGCGCCGGTCTCGGCGATCGGAAGCGCGGCGACCCGGACCGTCGTCATCTCCGTCGGCTCGGCGTCGCCGCTGGCGCCGGGACTGGCCGCCGGTGGGGCTGCGGAATCGGTGCATCCACTCAGCGCAAGGGCTGCGGCGGCGAGCACACCCAGTGTGGCAAGACTCTTCTTCATTGATCGGCCTCTCGTGGTTCGTTGTCGGCAGGCTGCCGGCCACTGCGGCCGGGGCCTTCGGGTGCCCTGGCGTCGCGGCGCCGGTGCCGCTTACACAAGTCATGTTGCGCCCGCCGGAATCGATTGTCAAGATTTTCGTGACGCCCGTCACCAAATTAGTTAAATAAACCCTGCTACCGGATGCTGTCGAACATTCGCCTATGGACATTCCCTATGTACATAGGTATCCTTGGATCAAGTGAGGTGAAGTCGCCTCCCTGACACAGCGAAAGGACCTCGATCCGTGTCGAAGACCACGCATGCCATGGCCAACCCTCAGGCGGCCCTCGAACTGCTGACCGGCTACTCCCTCGAGATGACGGGCAAAGACGTGCCCGGCCTCATGGCGGCGAAGGACAGCATCCCGGCCGGCTCGAAGATCAACGTCACGTTCCTCGGCAACGAAGACCTCGAGATGCGCGTGGCGGCGGCAAAGGCCGTCCGCGAACTGGGCTTCGTGCCCGTTCCGCATATCTCGGCCCGGCGCTTGGCCTCCCGCGCCCAGCTCGAGGAGTTCCTCTCCCGCCTGCAGGATGTCGGCGCGACCGACAGCGTCTTCGTCGTGGGCGGCGACCCGACCACTCCCGAGGGTCCGTACGAGGACTCGTACGACGTGATCCGCACCGGCCTGCTGCTGGACTACGGAGTCAAGGAGGTCTCGATCGCGGGCTACCCCGAGGGTCACCCCGACATCTCGGACGAAGTGCTCTGGCGTGCCCTGGATGAGAAGTCACTCTCCCTCGTGCAGCAGGGTCTCGATTCCACGATCCTCACCCAGTTCGCCTTCGACACCGATCCGGTGCTGACCTGGATCGATGCCGTCCGCGATCGGGGCATCACGAGCACGATCCGCATCGGCACGCCCGGTCCGGCCGGCATCAAGCGACTCCTCGGTTTCGCACGCCGTTTCGGCATCGGCGCGAACGCGATGATCGTGAAGAAGTACGGCTTCTCGCTGACGAACCTCATGGGCACCGCCGGACCCGACACCTTCGTCACCGATCTCTCCGCGATGCTGGCCGACCCTTCGGTCCCTGAGCTCGTCGAAGGGTCGATCACCGCCGACGCTTCGACAGGCTCAGCGACCGGGAGGCGCGGCCCCGTGAAGCTGCACTTCTACACGTTCGGCGGACTCCTCGCGACCGCCGATTGGGCACGTGAGTACAGCCGCGCACAGTCCTGACAGGCTTTACCCATGACTGTGCACAACGAGGCCCTGCGCGACCATGCCTGCCTGATCGTTCATGGGCCCGACCGGGCGGGGATCGTCGCGGCCGTGACCGCGCTGATCACCCGCAACACCGGCAACATCGTTGCGCTCGACCAGTACTCCGACAACGCCGACGGCGGCAACTTCTTCCAGCGGGTCGTCTTCCACCGTGCTGACCTGGCGGCGGCGATGCCGGAGATCGAAGCCGACCTCGCCGAGACGGTCACGCCGCTCGGCCTGGAGTGGACGCTCACCGACCAGTCGGTCCCCAAGCGGATGGCCATCCTCGCGTCGACATCCGACCATTGCCTGCTCGAGCTGCTCTGGCGGCACCGTCGCGGGGAGCTGCCCGTGACGATCCCGATGGTCATCTCCAATCACACCAACACCGCCGAAGACGTGCGCTCTTTCGGCATCCCGTTCTTCCACGTCCCCTCGCAGGGACCGGACAAGTCCGCCGCCGAAGCCAAGATCCTCGAACTGGTCACGGGCAACGTCGATTTCATCGTGCTCGCCCGGTACATGCAGATCATCTCCGAAGACTTCCTCGAGCAGGTCGGCGTGCCGGTGATCAACATCCACCACTCGTTCCTGCCCGCCTTCATCGGCGCGGCGCCCTACCGCAAGGCCAAGGAGCGGGGCGTGAAGCTCATCGGCGCCACCTCTCACTACGTCACGAAAGACCTCGACGAGGGCCCCATCATCGAGCAGGACGTCGCCCGCGTGAACCACGCGATGGATGCCGCCGACCTTCAGTCCCGCGGCGCCTACGTCGAGCGCGCCGTGCTCTCCCGTGCCGTGCAGTGGCACGCTCAAGACCGCGTCATCCGGCACGGCAACCAGACCATCGTCTTCACAGACCGCCCATGACCACCACGGATGCCTCTCCTGAGCAGGTCGAAGGGTGAGGCATCCATCACCGAACAGAGAGGTTCACCTCATGGCTCACAAGAATCTGCAGGAAGTCATCGACGCGGCAGGAAGCCCCGTCGAGCTGCTGCGCAACTCGCAGATCGGCTCTTACATCTACCCGGTCGTCCCCGCCGACTTCCAGAACTGGATCAAGGAGCAGAAGGCCTGGCGCGACACCGCGGTCCTCTACGACCAGTCGCACCACATGGACAACCTGTTCATCAAGGGCTCGGATGCGATCAAGCTGATCTCCGACACCGCGATCAACTCGACCGCGCTGTTCCCGGTCGACAAGGCGAAGCAGTACGTGCCCACCACCGCCGCCGGCCACGTGATCGGCGACGGCATCCTGTTCCGCGAGGCCGAGGACGAGTACGTGTACGTCGGCCGTGCCCCCGCGTCGAACTGGCTGCTCTACCACGGCGAGACCGGCGGCTACTCGAACCTCGACATCGAGATCGACCGCCGCTCCCCCTCACGCCCCTACGGCCACGAGGTCAAGCGCAGGTACTACCGCTTCCAGATCCAAGGCCCCAACGCCTGGCAGGTCATCGAGAAGCTCAACGGCGGACCGCTCGAGCAGCTCAAGTTCTTCAACATGTCGACCATGACGATCGACGGCACGACCGTGCGCACCCTCCGCCACGGCATGGCCGGCGCGCCGGGCCTCGAGGTCTGGGGCCCCTACGCCGACCATGACCGCATCTGGCAGGCGATCGTCGACGCGGGAGCCGAGTTCGGGCTCGTGCCGGTCGGCTCGCGCGCCTACCCCTCGAACACGCTCGAGTCAGGCTGGATCCCCTCCCCTCTGCCGGCGATCTACACCGGTGCCGAAGAGCGCGGCTACCGCGAGTGGCTGCCCGCCGACGGTTACGAGGCGACCGGTACGCTCGCCGGCTCCTTCGTCTCCGACGACATCGAGGATTACTACCTCACTCCGTGGGAGCTGGGCTACGGCAACTTCGTCAAGTTCGACCACGACTTCATCGGCCGTGACGCGCTGGAGAAGATCGAGCCGGAGACGCAGCGCAAGAAAGTCACCTTGGCGTGGGATGCCGACGACCTCGGCAAGGTGTGGACCTCGCTGCTGAACATCGACGGACCCAACTACAAGTTCTTCGACCTGCCGCTGGCCAACTACGGCTCGGCCAACTACGACTCCGTCGTGGACGAAGACGGTGCGGTCGTCGGCTACTCGATGTTCACGGGCTACAGCGCGAACGAGCGGCGCGGCCTCTCGCTTGCGACGGTCGACCCGAACGTTCCCGAGGGCACCGAGCTCAAGGTCGTCTGGGGCGAGCCGAACGGCGGCACCACGAAGGCGAGCGTCGAGCCGCACGAGCAGACCGAGGTCCGCGTCGTCGTCAGTCCCGTGCCGTACTCGACGGTGGCTCGAGCGACGTACCAGGGCGGCTGGCGCACGAACTACCAGCCCGCCTAGGCGCAATATGCTCGAGGGGGTTCGGAGGCTTCGGCCGCCGGGCCCCCTCGTACCGTTTTCGACATCAGAGTCGACCAAGGAGGCACCGTGAGCCTGCGCTACGCCCTGCTCGCGCTGCTTCGCGTCGGGCCGCTGTCGGGGTACGACCTGCAGAAGCAGTTCTCCCTGTCGGTGGGCCATGTCTGGCACGCCCCCGACTCGCAGATCTATCCGGAGCTTCGCAAGATGGAGACCGAGGGTCTCATCGAGGGCGAGGAGCAGGCGCGCGGTCAGCGCGGAACCCGGCGGGTCTACCACGTGACGGATGCCGGAGAGCTGGCATACGGGGAATGGATGCAGTCGCCGCTGGACTACCAGCGCGTGCGCGATCCCGCGCATCTGCGCGCGGCGTACCTCGAGAACACCAGCCCCGCTGCTGCCCGCACGTTCTTCCGCGCGCACATCTCTGAGTGGGAGTCCGAGCTCGAGCAGTGGGAGCAGGAGCTGCGGCGGATCGATGCGCGCGACAATCCGATGCTCGTCCGCCGTCTCGCGGTCACCCCCGCCAGCGAGCACGAGCGCACCGTCGCCTTCAAGCGCTTCACGTACGAGGGTCTCGTCGAGCGGGCGCGGATCGAGATCGAGTGGGCCCGGCGGGGCCTGGAACTCGTCGACCGCCTGGACGCCGGCGCGTAGCTCATCCCGCGAGACTGCACGGGGTGGGCGAGACTGCGGGGTTTACCTGCAGTCTCGCCCACCCGTTGCAGTCTCGCGGTAAGGACCGCTCAGAACACGAACTCCATCAGGTCGGTGCCGAACGTCCGGAACACTTCGTGCGCGCGCAGCCGGTGCATGATCGACAGGTCGTCGAAGCACACGATCAGCGCGTAAGAGACTCCGGCCCGCGGTCCGGCGAGCACACCCGCTTCGACGCGGATGCCGGCATCCTGACCGGTCTTGTTGATGAAGAGCAGACCGTGCTGGTCGTTCTCGTGGTCGAACGGGTCGAGTCCGGTCGCGGAGGCAACCAGCGACAGGTCCTGGTTCAGGCTCAGCCACTCGGCGACCTGCGCACTCACCCCGGCCGACACCGCCTGCGAGTTGACCAGGGCCGCGAAGACGTCGGCCAGCTCGCGCGCCGAGCCGAGGGCGAAATGCGGCGCATCATCGGGGCCGCGCTCGTCGCGGAACCGGTCCAGCAGCGCGGAATGCGACAAGCCCAGCTGTTCGATCCGGGCCCGCACCGCCGGCAGGCCGACGCGGTCGATCAGGGCGTTGGCGGCGAGCGCGTCGCCGGTCGCCGCGGTCAGCACAGCGAGGTCGGCCAACGGCAGCGCCGGGGCCTTCAAGTGCTGCCAGACCCCCGCGACGGTGACGGACTCGAGGGTGGACTTGTCGATGATCTCGAGCGGATCCAGCGCACCCGACTCGAAGCCCGCAGCGACCTCGATGAGAAGCGGAACGACCCCGAGTCCTGCGACCGGCAGCGTCACGAAGTCGTCGCCCGCGAGCACCGTGGTGCCGCGGTCCAGGTCGGTGATGCGCACCGATACGCGCGCGCCGGACGCGGCGAGCTCGTCGAGCGCCTTCAGCGTCGATGTGAATGATCGGCGTCCGACGGCGGCACGCCGCGGCAGTCGTCTGTTGCTTCGTCGCGACCCCCGCAGCGACTCGGCGTCCCGTTTGGGCTCAGGGGCAATGCCCACCAGGTTCCTTCCGGTGTCAGGGGGAGAGGGCGGAACTTCTCTGGATCGTCACCAGATGGTGACGCGTTTGTCGGCGTCGAGCCAGAGCTCATCCGACTCCGTCACATCGAATGCATCGTAGAACGCATCGATGTTGCGGACGATCTGGTTGCAGCGGAACTCGTTCGGCGAGTGCGGGTCGATCGTCAGCAGACGAATGGTCTCGGCATCCCGCCCCTTCTGCTGCCAGATCTGCGCCCACGACAGCAGGAGGCGCTGGATACCGGTGTATCCATCGATCTCCGGGCCGGTCCCTGAGCCTGTCGAAGGGTCGACAGGCTCACCAGCCGAGTTTTTGCCGAGCGAGAGCTCGTAGGCCTTGATCGCGATCCCCAGCCCGCCGAGATCGCCGATGTTCTCGCCGATCGTCAGGGCGCCGTTGACCTTGTTCTCCTCCGGCAGACCGCGCGGCACGAGTGCGCTGAACTGCTCGATGAGCACGCTCGTTCGCTCCTCGAATGCGGTGCGATCGGCATCCGTCCACCAGTCGCGCAGCGAACCGTCGCCGTCGAAGCGGCTCCCCTGGTCGTCGAAGCCGTGGCCGATCTCGTGACCGATGACCGCGCCGATGCCGCCGTAGTTGGCCGCCGCGTCGCGATCGGCTTCGAAGAACGGATGCTGCAGGATCGCGGCCGGGAACACGATCTCGTTCATGAGCGGGTTGTAGTACGCGTTGACGGTCTGCGGCGTCATGTACCACTCGTCGCGATCGACCTCGTCGCCGATGCGGCCGATCTGGCGGTCGTGCTCGTGGATGTGCGCGCGGCGCACGTTGCCGACGAGGTCGAGCGCGTCGATCTCGAGGGCGGAGTAGTCGCGCCACTTCACGGGATAGCCGATCTTCGGCGTGAACGCGTCGAGCTTCGCGAGAGCGCGCTCGCGGGTCTCCGGGCTCATCCATTCGAGGTCGGTGATGCTCTGCCGGTACGCCTGGATCAGGTTCGCGACCAGTTCGTCCATCGCGGTCTTCGCCGCGGGCGGGAAGTGCCGCTCGACGTAGACGCGGCCGATCGCCTCGCCCATGGCCGCCTCGGCGAGGCCGACGCCGCGCTTCCAGCGGTCGCGGTTGACCGGCACGCCCGTGATCTGCGTGCCGTAGAACGCGAAGTTCTCATCGACGAAGGGATCGGACAGGAACGCCGCGGCCCCGTGGACGATGCGCCAGCGCACCCACGCCTTCCAGTCCTCGAGGCGCTCCTCGACGAGCAGCGAGCCCAGACCCTCGAAGAAGCTCGGCTGGTACACGTTCGCCTCGGCGAAGGCGTCTTCGCGTCCGGGCGCGGTGCCCTCCAGCCAGGGACGCAGGTCGATGCCGGCGAGCTCGGTCACTTCGTCCCAGGACTTGAGGTTGTAGGTCGCGACCGCGTCGCGGCTGCGCACGTTGTCCCAGTGGTGGGTGGCGACCTCGGTCTCCAGCGCGAAGATGCGGTCGGCGGATGCCGCACTCGCGCTGAGTCCCGTCGAAGCATCGGGTACACCGGCGAGATCGAGGACCCGCTCGATGTGGCCGCGATAGACGGTGCGCAGCATCTCGAAGTTCTCGAGACGGTAATAGCTCTCGTCGGGCAGCGACAGACCGCCCTGCACGAGGAACGGGACGTAACGCTGCGGGTTGCCGGGATCGGGCTCGACGTACAGGCCGATCAGGCCGCCGATGCCGTCGCGCTCGAGCTCTCCGAGGGTGCGCAGCAGGGTGGGGATGGAATCGATCGCGTCCGCGCGCGTGAGCTGCTCACGCAGCGGCTCGGCGCCGAGCTCGGCGATGCGCTCGGTGTCCATGAAACTCGTGTACAGGTCGCCGATCTTGCGGGATTCGGTGCCGGGCTCGGCATCCCGCGTCTCTTCGACGATCGCGTGGACGTCCTTCTCCGCCTGCTCGGCGATGAGGTGGAACGAGCCCCAGCGGGCCTTGTCCTCGGGGATCTCGGTGCGATCGAGCCACGCGCCGTTGACGTGGCGGAACAGGTCGTCCTGCGGGCGGATCTCAGCACTGAGCTCGTCGAGCGCGAGACCGGATCGGGAAGCGGTCATTCGTACAGGATATGCGTCGCCGAGGTTCTCGTCAGTCCGTACCCTCGAAGGGTGACGAGGCCTTCCCGAACGCTGAACCGCGACATCCTGCGTCTCGCCGTCCCCGCACTCGGATCGCTCGTCGCCGAGCCCCTGTTCCTCATCGTGGACTCTGCGCTCGTCGGGCACCTCGGTGTCACTCCGCTCGCCGGACTCGGCATCGCCTCCGCCGTGCTGCAGACGATCGTCGGGCTCATGGTGTTCCTCGCGTACGCCACGACGCCCGCGGTCGCACGGAGGTTCGGCGCCGGCGATCCCACCAAGGCGGTGTCGGTCGGGATCGACGGGATGTGGCTCGCGCTGGGCATGGGAGCGATCCTCGCGCTGGCCGGGTACCTCGCCACGCCGTTCCTGGTCGGCCTGTTCGGCGCGACCCCGGAGGTGGCCCGCGATGCCGAGACCTACCTCGGCATCTCGATGTGGGGCCTGCCGGCGATGCTCATCGTGTTCGCGGCCACCGGCTTGCTGCGCGGGATGCAGGACACGGTGACGCCGCTGTGGATCGCCGGCCTCGGGTTCGGCGCGAACGCACTGCTCAACTGGCTCTTCATCTACGGGTTCGGCTGGGGAATCGGCGGATCGGCGTTCGGCACGGTGGTCGCGCAGTGGGGCATGGTGGCCGCCTACGTGGTCGTGATCGGCAAGCTGGCCCGGACGCACTCCGCATCGGTACGTCCGCAGCGCGAGGGCGTGCGCGGATCGGCCCGATCGGGCGGATGGCTCTTCCTGCGGACGCTCTCGCTGCGCGCCGCCCTGCTCGCGACCGTCTTCGTCGCCACCGCGCTCGGCACCGAAGAGCTGGCGGGATGGCAGGTCGCTTTCACGATCTTCTCGACCGCCGCCTTCGCCCTCGACGCCCTCGCGATCGCGGCGCAGGCGCTCATCGGCAAGGGCCTCGGCGCCGGCGACACCGGCGAGGTGCAGCGCACGCTCGCCCGCACCGTCGCGTGGGGCGCGTGGTTCGGCGTGATCGTGGGTGCGGTGATCGGCGCGCTCTCGGGGGTGATCGGACTGCTCTTCACCGGCGACCCTGCTCTGGCCGCGCTCATCCAGCCCGCGCTTCTCGTGCTGGCCGTGGCCCAGCCGTTGTGCGGCGTCGTGTTCGTGCTCGACGGCGTGCTGATCGGCGCCGGCGACGCGAAGTACCTCGCGTTCGCCGGTGTGCTCAACCTCGTCCCGTTCGTGCCGGCCCTGGTGATCGTCGCCGTGCTCGGCGTAAGCGGTGCCGCCGGACTCGCATGGCTCTCGGTCGCGTTCTTCGGCGTCTACATGCTCGCCCGGCTCGCGACCCTGGGCTGGCGCGTGCGCGGCGCGGCCTGGATGACCGCGGGGGCCTGAGCGGCCGGGCTCACGCCCAGCGCCGACACCACTCGTACATCACGACGGCCGCTGCGGCCGACGCGTTGATCGACCGCGTCGAGCCGTACTGCGTGATCTCCAGGTGGGCGGATGCGGCCGCCAGCGCCTCCTCCGAGAGCCCCGGTCCCTCCTGCCCGAACAGCAGCACGCACCGCTCCGGCAGTTCGGCGCGGTGCACCGGCACCGCGCCCGGGAGGTTGTCGACGGCGATGACCGGGATACCGGCATCCTTCGCCCACTCCACCAAGGAGGCGACGTCTTCGTGGTGGCGCACGTGCTGGTAGCGGTCGGTGACCATCGCACCGCGCTTGTTCCAGCGCCGCTTGCCCACGATGTGAACCTCGGCGGCGAGGAACGCGTTCGCGCTGCGCACGATCGAGCCGATGTTCATGTCGTGCTGCCAGTTCTCGATCGCGACGTGGAACGGATGCCGCTTGCCGTCGAGATCCGCCACGATAGCGTCCATGCGCCAGTACCGGTAGGCATCCACGACGTTGCGCGTATCGCCGTGCTCGAGCAGCTCGGGGTCGAGGCGGGGGTCCTCGGGCCAGGCCGCCTCGCCGCCCGGCCATGGCCCGACGCCGTGCGAGAGCTCGGGGTCGCGGGCGTCGGCGGGGGTCTCCTCGGTCACCGGCTCAGGCTATCCGGCGGCTGTGTCACAACTCAGCCTGATTCCGCGTGCACAACGCAGGACCGGTCTGGCCAGAATCCCGTCTGGCCTCTGCTCCCGCGCATTTCGGCCCGAATGCTCCTGCGTTGTGCACGGCCGGGCCGAAAGCCCAGGCGGAGTTATGACACGCCATCAGATATTTCGGTAAGCCGAAAACAGCGCTAGAGTTCGGTGTGCCGAAAAATCCCTCGGACATCGACGTCCTCCCCACCCGCGCACCGCGCTCCACCGCCCGCGTCGCGTGGCTGATCGGTCCTGCGCTGGTCGCGGGTGTCGCCTACCTCGACCCTGGCAACGTCGCGAGCAACATGACCGCCGGCGCGAAGTACGGCTACCTGCTGGTGTGGGTCGTCGTGCTGGGCAACATCATGGCGTGGCTGATCCAGTACCTCTCGGCCAAGCTCGGGATCGTCACGGGCAAGAGCCTGCCCGAGACCCTCGGCCACCGCATCCGCAGCCGGTGGGCCCGCCGCGCGTACTGGCTGCAGGCCGAGCTGGTCGCGATGGCGACCGACATCGCCGAGGTCATCGGCGGGGCGGTCGCGCTGAACCTGCTGTTCAACATCCCCCTGCTCTGGGGCGGGGTGATCACCGGAGCGGTCTCGATCGTGCTGCTCTTGGTGCAGTCGCGGCGCGGGCCGCGCACGTTCGAATTCGTGGTGATCGGGCTCGTCGCGATCATCGCGATCGGCTTCACGTTCGGCGTCTTCATCGCCCCGCCCGAGGCCGGCTCGGTCGTGTCGGGCCTCGTGCCGCGCTTCGAGGACACCGGCTCGGTGCTGCTGGCCGCCTCTATCCTCGGCGCCACGATCATGCCGCACGCGATCTATGCGCACAGCGCGCTGGCCCGCGACCGCTTCGCCCCGACCGCGGCCGCCATCGCCGCAGACGTCGGTCCCGGATCGCGCACGCCCGCGCCGCTCGAGCAGCTGCGCGGCATCTCGACCGTGCGGCTCCTGCGCGCGACGAAGTGGGACGTCACGATCGCGATGCTGATCGCCGGCACCGTGAACCTCTGCATCCTGCTGCTGGCCGCGGCCAACCTCGCCGGCGTCGAGGGCACCGACACGCTCGAGGGCGCGTACGCGGCGCTGAGCTCGGGCATCGGGCCGGTGGTCGCGACCCTGTTCGCCGTCGGGCTGCTGGCGAGCGGCCTGGCGAGCACCTCCGTCGGCGCGTACGCCGGCGCCGAGATCATGCACGGCCTGCTTCACGTGCGCATCCCGCTGCTCGCCCGGCGGCTGGTCACGCTCATCCCGGCGCTGGCGATCCTCGCGATCGGGGTCGACCCGACGCTCGCGCTCGTGCTGAGCCAGGTCGTGCTGTCGTTCGGCATCCCGTTCGCGCTCGTGCCGCTCGTCGTGCTGACCGCGCAGCAGCGCACGCTCGGCGAATTCCGCAACCGCGTGCTCACGACCGCCGCGGGGGTGGCGGCATCCCTCTTCCTCATCGCGCTGAACGCAGTCCTGCTCTGGCTCGTGCTCACCGGCGCGTAGACCCGCGGCCGGTACCCTGAACGCGTGCCCTCCCCCGCCGCCGACGACTACCTCAAGACGATCTACCACCACACCGAGTGGCAGAACGATCGCATCACGCCGTCGCAGCTGGCCGGCGAGCTGGGGCTCGCACCGTCGAGCGTGACCGAGATGGTGCTGAAGCTCGCCGCGCAGGGATTCGTCACGCACCGGCCGTACGGCCCGATCTCGCTGACGTCGGCGGGCGAGCTCCGCGCGGCATCCATCATCCGCCGCCACCGTCTGATCGAGACGTGGCTGGTGAGCGAGTTCGGCTACTCGTGGGATGAGGTGCACGACGAAGCCGAAGTGCTCGAGCACGCTCTCAGCGACCGCCTGCTCGAGGGCATCGATGAACGACTCGGGCGGCCGCGGTTCGATCCGCACGGCGACGCGATTCCCGATGCTGCGGGCGAGGTGCACCGCGAGCCCTTCGTGCTGCTCTCCGCGGCGGCACCCGGCCACACCGGGCGCGTGCTGCGGGTGAGCGATCGGGATCCCGAACTCCTGCGCGCCGTGGAGGCGGCCGGTGTCGCCGTCGGCGCCGAGGTGACGGTGACGGATGCCGCCGCGGTGCGACTGGGCGACTCCGAAGTGCCGCTCCCGACCGCCGCGCGTGAGGCGATCTGGCTCAGCGCCTGAGCCTCACTCCTTCGCAGCGCTCCCCGCTTTCGCCGGTTTCGCGAACGGCCAGCGCACGCCGGTCGCGTCCTCGCACACCTTCCAGAGTCGCTCGGCGATTTCCGGGTCGCGCGAAATCTTCGACGCGGTTCCCGAACGCGGCTCGCCCCGGGTGACCAGGCGCGGACCCCAGAACTCCCCGCCCTGGATGCCGGGATCGATCAGCGCCCGCACGAGTGTCCAGGCGCCGTGCTCCTTGGACTGCGTGATCGCGAACTGCAGGTTGTCGGCGAACCGGGTGAGCTTCGACGGGGCGTTGACCCCGAGCACTCCGGGTGTGCGGCCGCTGGTGGAGTAGCCCGGATGCACCACGACGCTCGAGACCGGCACGCCGGCGGCGCGCAGACGGCGGTCGGCCTCGAAGCCGAGCGCGGCGCTGGCCACCTTGGACTGCACGTAGGCCCGCCAGCCCGTGTACCCCTCGACGAGCTGCGGGTCGATGGGGTCGTACTTCCACAGCGAGGTCGACATGCTGCCCAGCCACACCATCCGGCCGGCTGCCCGCGCCAGAGGCGGCAGCAGCTCGCCGGCGAGCGCGAAGTGCCCGAGCACGTTCGTCGCGAACACGACCTCGTGGCTGTCGGCCGTGGTCTCACGATCCTTCGGGGGATGCACGATCCCGGCGTTGAGGAGCACTCCGTCCAGCGCGCCCCTTCCCCGGATCGTCGCGGCGGCCGCGCGCACCGAGCCCAGGTTGCTGGTGTCCAGGAGAAGCGTCTCGACGTTGTCGGCGGCATCCGGCATCCGCCGCCGCACGGCGGCGCGCGCGGCCATCAGCCGATTCGGACTGCGGCCGGTCATGTACACACGGGCCCCCGCACGAGCGAGCTGCTCGGTCGAGAAGTAGCCCAATCCCGCGTTCGCGCCGGTCACGAGGTAGCTGCGGCCGGTCAGGTCGGGAAGCCGTTCCGGGTCCCACGCCTGTAGTCGCGCCACATCTTCGACCCTAGGCCGCCTGTCGTGCGCCGGACACCGTTCGCGTCGGCGGGTCTGACCCGACGGATAGGCTGAGCGCATGCGGACCCGCGCCGACATCGAATGCTGGCTGACCGACATGGACGGCGTCCTCGTCCACGAGAACACCCCGGTTCCGGGTGCCTCCGAACTGCTGCAGCAGTGGCGCGATCAGGGCACCCCGTTCCTGGTTCTGACGAACAACTCGATCTTCACGCCGCGCGATCTGTCCGCGCGACTCAGGGCGTCGGGGCTCGTCGTGCCCGAGTCCTCGATCTGGACCTCGGCGCTGGCCACCGCCGACTTCCTGCACAGCCAGGCGCCGGGCGCCAGCGCGTTCGTCATCGGCGAGGCCGGCCTCACCACCGCCCTGCACGAGGCCGGGTTCATCATGACCGAGACCGACCCCGACTACGTCGTCGTCGGCGAGACCCGCAACTACTCGTTCGAGGCGATCACGAAGGCGATCCGCTTCATCGCGGCGGGCGCGCGCTTCATCGCGACGAACCCCGACGCGACCGGGCCTTCGGTCGACGGGGTGCTCCCCGCGACCGGTGCGATCACCGCGCTCATCACGAGGGCGATCGGCAAGGAGCCGTACATCGTCGGCAAGCCGAACCCGATGATGTTCCGCTCGGCGCTGAACCGCATCGGCGCGCACTCCGAGAACACCGGCATGATCGGCGACCGCATGGACACCGACATCGTGGCCGGCATCGAGGCCGGACTGCACACGGTGCTCGTGCTCACCGGCATCAGCGATGCGGCCGAGATCGAGCGGTATCCGTTCCGGCCCGACGAAGTGCTCGAGTCGGTCGCCGACCTGCTGTCGGAGCATCCGATCGAGACCGAAGAGGTGGACATCCTCTGATGGGCGTGCACGACGACGCCGAGAGGCTCCGCTTCCGCAACGGATCCGAGTGGCGGGCCTGGCTCGCCGACAATCACGCGACATCCACGGGCGTGTGGGTGCTGCGGGCGCGGGCCGGCGTCGAGGTCGAGCTGATCAGCTACCTCGACATCGTGCTCCAGGCCCTGTGCTTCGGGTGGATCGACGGCACGGTGAAGCCCATGGACGACGAGACCAACGGACAGTGGTGCGCGCCGCGCCGCCCGACGGGCAACTGGGCGGCGACCAACAAGGCGCGCGTGATCGAGCTCGAGGCCTCGGGTCAGATGACCGACGCCGGGCGCCGCGCCATCGAGATCGCCAAGGCCAACGGCTCATGGACGGTGCTCGACGGCCCCGAGGCCGGGATCGAGCCGCCCGAATTCGCCGAGGCGCTGGATGCCGTGCCGGCCGCACGCGCAGCGTGGGACGGGTTCCCGCAGTCGGTGAAGAAGTTCGCGCTCGCGCAGATCGCGATGTCGAAGCGGCCAGAGACGCGCGCCGCGCGAATCGCGAAGATCGTGACGGATGCCGAAACAGGAAAGAGGCCGCTGTGAACGAGTTCGATCAGACTCTGTTGTTCGCCGCGACCGGAATCGTGCTTCTGGGCACGCTCATCGTGTTCGCGTGGCAGTACTTCCGGGGTCGCGGCAAGGACTGAGCGGGTCTCGCGTCACACCTGCGGCTGCAGACCCAGGTCGTCGAGGTCGATCGCGGCGAGCCATTGCAGCCCCTCCGCCTCGACGGCGGCCTGGGCGCCGGTCCTGCGGTCGACGATCACTGCCACCGCGACCGGCTCGGCCCCTTCGCGCCGCAGCGCCTCGACGGCCTTGAGCGCCGACTGCCCCGTGGTCGAGGTGTCTTCGAGCACGACGACGCGCTTGCCCGCGACATCGGCGCCCTCGACCTGCCGGCCGCGCCCGTGGTCCTTGGGCTCCTTTCGCACGACGAACGCGTCGAGCGGCGCGACGGTGCGCGCCGACTCGTGCATCACCGCGTTCGCGATCGGGTCGGCTCCGAGCGTCAGTCCGCCGACAGCGACGATGCCGTCGACCTCGCGCACGAGGTCGAGCATGATCCGCCCGATCGCCGGCGCCGCCCGATGATCGAGCGTGAGCTTGCGCATGTCGACGTAGTAGGTCGCCTGCTTGCCGCTCGAGAGCGTGAACTCGCCGTGGAAGACCGCCTCGTCGGTGATCAGCCTGATGAGGGCCTGGCGGTCGGCTTCGAGTTCGGCGGTGCTGGCGACAGTCATGTCACCGAGTGTACGGATGCCGCCGCCCGAGCCCGTGGACTCCCGTCACGCGAGGAGCGTCCGCCGGTGACCGTAGGCTGGATTCCATGCGGCTTGCCACCTGGAACGTCAACTCCGTCCGTGCCCGGGTCGACCGGATCGTCGACTTCGCGGTGCGCGAGTCGGTCGACGTGCTGGCGATGCAGGAGATCAAGTGCAAAGCGGAGCAGTTCCCGTTCGAGCACTTCGAGGACGCCGGCTATCACGTCGAGGCCCACGGATTCTCGCAGTGGAACGGCGTCGCCATCGCGAGCCGCGAGCCCCTCACCGATGTGACATATGCCTTTCCCGGAATGCCCGGCTTCGCGAAGGATCGCGCCGGCCAAGAGGCCCCGCTGGAGGCTCGCGCGATCGGTGCCACCGTCGGCGGTATCCGGGTGTGGAGTCTCTACGTGCCCAACGGCCGCGCGCTGGGCGACCCGCACTTCTTCTACAAGCTCGAGTGGCTGAGCGCACTGCAGCAGTACACGACCGACGCGCTCGCGACGACCCCCGACCTCGCCCTCGCGCTGGTCGGAGATTTCAACATCGCACCGACGGATGCCGACAACGGCGACCCCGCCGTGGTCCCCGGCTTCTCCACCCACGTCTCCCCCCCGGAGCGCGAGGCCTTCGCCGCGCTCGAGGCCGCCGGTCTGAATGATGTGGTGCGTCCCCTCGTGCCGACGGGCTACACGTACTGGGACTACAAGCGGCTGCGGTTCCCCAAGAACGAGGGCATGCGCATCGACTTCATCCTCGGGTCGCACGCGTTCGCGAATGCCGTCGCCGGCGCGGCGATCCACCGCAATGAGCGCAAGGGCGAAGCGCCGAGCGATCACGTGCCCGTCGTCGTCGACCTCGACCTGACCTCACCGCAGGAGGAAGACGACGACCGCCCGATGATCTTCGGCTGACACGTTCCCGCGGCGAGGCGCCGCTCGACGAGGGCTCGACCTCCGCTACTGTGTGGCGAACCCGATCAGTCCGTCGCGATCGCGCGACCACACCGGGTGCGACGAAAGGGCTCGACATGGCCGGCACTCGCCCCGGAGGGGTCACCCTCGTCGCCGTTCTCGCCTGGATCTCCGGCGCCGTCAACATCATCGCCGGCAGCCTGATGGTGTTCGCCTCGATCATGGCGCCTGATGCGCTGTGGTTCGGACTGATCCAGCTCGCCCTCGGGATCATCACGATCGTGGTGAGCATCGGCTTGCTGCGCGGGAGCCAGGGCGCGCGTCTCGTGGTCACCCTCGTGTTCGTGCTCAACCTGATCTCCGCGCTCTTCGTGATCTTCTTCCAGCAGGCGCAGGTGTGGTCGGGAGTCGTATCGGGCATCGTCGTGGTGATCGGCCTCGTCCTGCTGTGGACGCGTCCGGCGAACGAGTTCTTCCGTCGCTGAGGCGGATCACCCGGGACCGCACCCGGCTCGGCCGTCAGCCGGCGGGCGCGTCCTCCTCGGGCACGAAGCGCACCGCATCCGGTCCGCGCCCGCGCACGCCGTCGAAGTAGGCGGCGGGGGTGAGTCCGACGAATCGATGGAACGCGCGGGTGAGATGCGACTGGTCGTAATACCCGGCCTCCACCGCGAGCTCGCTCCAGACCACTCCGCCTCGTTCGCCGTCGACATCGCCACGGCTGGGCGGCAAGCGGCACGACCAGCGCGACGTCCGGTGAGGGAAGGATGCGCTCGAAGGGCGTGGGTGCCGGTCCGCGCACGAACCACATCCCGGTGACGACGTCCTGAAGACCGGCGGGCGCCGGGCGCGGCACGACCTCGAGAGGGGGCATGAAGAATATCCAATCGGATCGCCGACGCCAGTTCTATCGTCGGCGACATGACAATCGCGATCGACACCCGAATCCACATCGCCGCACCCCGCTCGATCGTCTGGGGCGCGCTCACCGACTGGTCGCGCGCGCACGAGTGGATGCCGGAAGCCACCGACATGCGCCAGACCAGCGAGCCGCTGAGCGTGGGCACCGTACTCGCCTTCCGCGCCAGAAGTCCGAGCGCACCTCGACGGTCGAGGCGCTCGATCCGGGCTCGATGATCGGGCTCGCCAGCGAGGGTCCGGGGGTGCACGCGGTGTACACCTACACGCTGGAGGATGCGGTGGGCGGCACGGACGTCCGGCTCGTCGCAGACGTCGAGACCCGCGGGGCGATGAAGATGCTCGGTCCGACCATCCGGTCGTCGATCGCGAAGGCCGACGGGGGTCAGCTCGAGGCCCTCGCCGCGATGGTCAGCCGGTCGCCGGCGGTGTGAACGCGCGTCCGACGGCCCGGAGGTCAGCTCGCACAGACCCCGGCATCCGTCATGCGGCGAGCGCGGAGTCGCCCGCCGCATCGATGTGGAACGTCGCGGCGAATCGCTCGAGCAGCCCGGCGTCACCTGCGATCACCGCCAGCACGTCACGGTCGATCGCCTCGGCGGGCGTCAGCTCGCCCGAGATGACCCGGCGGATGGCGGGCCCCGCCGCGAAGACGAGCTCCGGGTCGCCCGCGGGAAATCTGCCGGCGACCGGCGGCGCGGGCGGTGCGAGCTGGGCGATCCGCAGCATGTCGCCGTCCACCTGCACCCGGAGCGCGACGTCGCCGACGTGCAGCTCGTAGTCGGCCGCGGGCAGTGCGGCGGCGGCATCCGGCCGGAACGCGGTTCGCAGCGCCATCGTGAGCGAATCGGCGGTGACCACGTCGTCGGGTCCGGGCTCGCCCATCTGCGCGAACCCCCACCGGCCGAGCGCCAGGACGACCGGCTCGAGCTGCCGGCCGTAATCGGTGAGCTCGTAGACCAGCCCGCAGTTCATGAGCGGCACCCGGCGCACGACACGGCCCTCCTGCAGCTCCTTGAGCCGCGCGGACAGGATGTTCGTGGGAATTCGGGGCAGTCCCTGCTTGAGATCGGTGTACCGACGGGGGCCGACGAGCAGATCCCGCACGATGAGCATCGCCCACCGTTCGCCGATCAGCTCGACGGCGGTCGTGACCCCGCAGTACTGTCCGTAGCTGCGCGCGGCCACCTAGGCCTGCGCGTGCTCCGCCATGTACACGTCGGGGCCCTTCTCGGCCGCCTCCGGGTCCATGTAGAGGAATTCGAGGATGTTGCCGTCCGGATCCTCCAGGTCGCGGTTGTACATGAAGCCGTAGTCCTGGGCGGGCCGCGGCTCGGAGCCGCCCTTCGCCAGCCCCGCGTCGACGATCTGGTCGACGCCCTCGCGGGAGTCGCGGCTGATCGCGATGAGCGCCTGTGCTGTCGTAGCGGTGTCGGCCACGGCCTTGTCGGTGAACGTGGCGAAGAACTCCTTGGTGAGCACCATGAAGAAGATGTTCTCGTCGATCACGATGCACGCGGCGTTCTCGTCCGTGAAGAGCGGGTTGATGCCGAAACCCAGTCCGGTGTAGAACTCCTTCGCGCGATCGAGGTCGCTCGTCGGGATGTTGACGAAGATGTGGGTCATTTCTGTTCTCCTCTGCCCGTCGTGTTCACACATGGAGCCGAACCGATTGGTGAGCTTGTCGAACCATGGTGAGCTCGTCGGTCCATGGTTGCAAAAAACAAGCGCGCTTGTCAATAGCAAGTAATCTCCCTCGTACGGGGGATGCCGCGGCCCCACCTCCGCCGTAGCGTGGGGGCGTGGCATCCGTCGATCTCGTCTCCGTCCGTCCCGCTCCCACGGCTCGCGACTTCCGCGCCGACCTGATCCTCGCCGTCGTCATCCTGGTGGGCACGATCCTCAGCGCCACGCTGAGCGCGATCTCGGGCATCTACGGCGACGAGCAGGGCTCCATGCAGCTCGCACTCGTCTACGCCGTCGTCCTGGCCGCACCCCTGGCCGTCCGCCGGCGATGGCCGGCCACGGTCGCGGTGATCATCGCGGTCGCCTACTTCGCGGCGGTGACCCTGCGCGTTCCCGAGGTCTACGTCGGCAACATCGCGATGTTCATCTCGCTCTACACGGTCGGGGCGTGGTCGGTCGACCGAAGACGGGCGCTGATCGTGCGGGTCGCGATCATCGTCGGCATGTTCGCCTGGCTCATCATCGTGATGTACCGCGACGCGATCACCCAGGCGGAGGACGCCGACGTGATCGCGGGCGCGTTCTCGCCCTTCGTCGCCCAGGTGCTGCTGGGAATCCTGGTCAACGCCCTCTACTTCGGCGGGGCGTACTACTTCGGCGAGCGCGCCTGGAGCTCGGCGGTGCAGCGCGCCGCGCTCGAGCAGCGCACCGCGGAGCTCGAGCGGGAGCGCGAGGTCACCGCAGCCCAGGCCGTGGCGCTGGACCGGGTGCAGATCGCCCGCGAGCTGCATGATGTCGTCGCGCACCACGTCTCGGTGATGGGCGTCCAGGCCGGAGCGGCTCGCGCGGTCCTCGATTCCGACCGTGAGGCGAGCCGGCGCCTGCTCACCGGCATCGAGGCATCCGCCCGTGAGGCCATCGACGAGCTCCACCGGCTGCTCGACACCCTGCGCACGCCGGGGGCGGCCGACGACGCCGACCCGTCGACGATCGGCCTCGACGCCCTCCCGGCGCTTGCAGCGGCCTCGGACGCCGCCGGCCTGCCCACGACGTTCACGGTCGTGGGCGAGCCGGTGCCGGTCACTCCGGTGACCCAGGTGAACCTGTACCGCATCGCCCAGGAGGCGCTCACCAACGCGCGTCGCCACGGGGGAGCAGGGGCGACGGCGGAGGTGCGCCTGCGCTACACCGACGAGCGGCTGGTCGAGCTCGAGGTGGTCAACTCCGGCCGCCCCGTCCGCGAGCCGCGCCCGGGACTCGGCCAGCTCGGGATGCGCGAGCGCGCGGCGGCGTCGGGTGGGACGATCGAGCTCGGACCGCGCGAACGCGGCGGATTCCGCGTTCGCGTCGCCGTGCCGCTCGAGATCGGCGCGGACGACCCCGCGGCCGCCGTCGGCTCGGCCCGATGATCCGCGTTCTCCTGGTCGATGACCACGCCGTCCTGCGCGCCGGCTTCCGCACCATCCTGGAGGCGACCGGAGACATCGTCGTCGTGGGCGAGGCGGCGACCGGGCGTGAAGCCGTCGACGCCGCGACCGCACTGACCCCCGACGTGATCTGCATGGATGTCCAGATGCCGGGGATGGATGGTCTCGAGGCCACACGGCTGATCGTGGCCGACCCCGACGTCGACGCGGCCGTGATCGTCGTGACGACGTTCGACCGCGACGAGTACCTGTTCGCGGCGCTCGACGCCGGCGCGAGCGGCTTCCTCCTCAAGAATGCGGGCGCGGACGAACTCGTCGCCGCCGTGCGGGTGATCGCCGGTGGCGACGCACTGCTCGCGCCCGAGGTGACCCGGCGCGTGATCGAGCGCTTCGGGGCGACTTCCCCTCCGCCATCCGCCCGCGCCCCGTGGACCGTCGCATCCTCGCTCACCGAGCGCGAGGCGGAGGTGCTGCGTCTGGTCGCGCAGGCGCGCAGCAACGCGGAGATCGCCCGCGAACTGTTCATCGGCGAGGCGACCGTGAAGACGCACGTCTCGAACGTGCTGCTCAAGCTGAACGCCCGCGACCGCGTGCACGCAGCGGTGCTCGCCCACCAGCACGGGCTCGTCTGATCAGGGGACGAAGCGCGCGATCTGGTCCCGAAGAGCCTCGAGGAACTCGAGCAGGAATGCGACGTCTGCCTCCTCGGCGACGGCGCCGTCGTCGTCGAGATAATCGTCGGTGAAGTGGATGTAGGCCTCGGGCTCCCCGACCAGTGCTGCACCCTGCGACGTCAGTATCGACTTCAGGTGGGTCTGCGCCACAGCGGTCGACAGGTCGCCGTCGGATGCGCCGATCACGCCCACCGGCTTGTGGGGGAAGATGCTCTCGCCGCTCGGACGCGTCGCCCAGTCGATCGCATTCTTGAGCACGGCCGGAATCGATCGGTTGTACTCCGGAGTGACCAGCAGCAAGCCGTCGACGCCGTTCAGAGCCGCCTTGTAGGCGGCGCCCTCGACGGGGTAGTCCTGGTCGTACTGCGTGCCGTAGTAGGGCAGCTGCGCGATCTCGATGTCCACGAAATCCAGCCCCGCGCGGGGTGCGAGCTCGGCGAGCGCGTCGGCGAGCCTTCGGTTGATCGAGTTCGTCGACACGCTCCCGACGATCACTCCCACGGTGCGTTCAGTCATGCCGGGCCTCCTCCGCGTCCCTGTGGACGCCCCTTCATCGTGCCCCGCCGACGCCGGGCGCCGTGAGGGGTTGACTTCCTCCGGCCGCACCGGATCCACCGGATCCTCCCCCTTGCGTACGCCGGATCTCCCCCCCGCGGCGGATACGCCCGGGCAACGGCATCCGTAGCGTGAATCGCATGCTGCAACTGCGAAATCTCGACAAGAGCTACGGCACCCATCGGGTGCTCAGGGACGTGAGCTTCGACGTGCTCCCCGGCCGCCTCACCGGCTTCGTGGGGGGCAACGGCGCCGGCAAGACCACGACGATGCGCATCGTGCTCGGGGTTCTCGCACCCGACTCGGGCACGGTGACCCTCGGCGGCAGCGCGGTCGGCGACGACGACCGCCGCCGCTTCGGCTATATGCCGGAAGAGCGCGGCCTGTACCCGAAGATGAAGGTGCTCGAGCAGATCGTGTACCTCGCGCGGCTGCACGGCTACTCCCGAACCGCCGCGACGGATGCCGCCACTGCCCTGCTGGAGCGTCTGGGCTTCGGCGAACGACTGAGCGACAACGTCGAGACCCTGTCGCTCGGCAACCAGCAGCGCGCGCAGATCGCCGCCGCTCTCGTGCACTCCCCCGATGTGCTCATCCTCGATGAGCCGTTCTCGGGTCTCGACCCGATCGCGGTGGATGCCGTCGCCGGCGTGCTGCAGGAGCGTGCGGCGGCAGGCGCGGCGGTGCTCTTCTCCTCGCATCAGCTCGATCTGGTCGAGCGGCTGTGCGATGACCTCGTGATCATCGCTGAGGGCACGATCCGCGCCGCCGGCGATCGGGACGCGCTCCGTGTGCAGCACTCGACGAAGCGCTATGAGCTCGTCTCGTCGGGCGACGCCGGCTGGCTCCGCGCCGAGCCCGGTGTGCAGATCGTCGACTTCGAGGGCGGCTACGCCGTGTTCGACGTCGACTCCGAGCAGACGGCGCAGCGGGTCCTCCGCGACGCCGTCGTCCGCGGCGACGTCGGCAGCTTCGCTCCGCAGCATCCCACCCTCGCCCAGATCTTCCGAGAGGTCATCCGATGAGCATCGACACCACTCCCCGCGTCACGAGTGCCACCGGCCCGCGCGCGCCCCGACCGGCCGCGCCGACCGAGGCCGCCGCGATCTGGCTCGTCGCCGAGCGTGAGATCGCCTCGAAGCTGCGCAGCAAGGCATTCCTGATCTCCACCGCGATCCTGTTCGTGCTCGCCCTCGCGGGCCTGGTGTTCGGCGGCCTCGCGGCGCAGAACCAGACCGGCACACCGGTCGCGGTGACCGCGGATGCGGCATCCCTCGTCCCATCCGACGATGCACTCGAGATCACGGAGGTGCCCGACCGGGCCGCCGCCGAAGCGCTCGTGGCGGACGGGACCGTCGAGGCCGCCATCGTCGGCGATCCGTCCGCCGACCCGTTCGGATTCACGATCGTCGCCGATTCGTCCGCCCCCACCTCGCTGATGCTGCGATTCGCAGAGGTGCCACAGGTGGAGCTGCTCAACCCCGCCGCCACGGACGAGGGCCTGCGCTACCTCGTGGCGATCGGCTTCGGCATCGTGTTCCTCACCGCCGCGAGTCTGTTCGGCTCGACGATCGCGCAGAGCGTCGTGGAGGAGAAGCAGACCCGGGTCGTGGAGATCCTCATCTCGGCGATCCGCGCCCGCACGCTGCTGGCCGGCAAGGTGATCGGCAACACGGTGCTCGCGATGGGGCAGATCCTGGGGCTGGCCGCGATCGCCGTGGTCGGGCTCACGATCATCGGCCAGAACCAGCTGCTCGGGACGCTGGGTGCGCCGATCCTCTGGTTCGCGGTGTTCTTCCTCTTCGGGTTCGTGCTGCTGGCGGCCCTGTTCGCCGCCGCGGCCGCGATGGTGTCGCGCCAGGAGGACATCGGATCCACGACCTTCCCGCTGACGCTGCTGATCATGGCCCCGTACTTCCTGGTCATCTTCTTCAACGACAACCCGGTGGTGCTCACGCTCATGTCGTACGTGCCGTTCTCGGCACCGGTCGGGATGCCGATGCGGCTCTTCCTCGGCGAAGCCCAGTGGTGGGAGCCCCTCATCTCGCTCGCGATCCTCATCGCGACCTGCGTGGGGGCGATCCTGCTCGGCGCGAAGATCTACCAGAACTCCCTGCTGCGGATGGGCGCGCGAGTGAAGCTCGGCGAGGCGCTGCGCGGCTGATCGCCCTGCCACCCCGACCGTGTCCCACTCTTGACCGCCGCAGCATCCGCCAGTCGACCAAGAGTGGGACACGCTGCGTTCGGCGACGGGAATTTATTCAGACGCATACGGTTGAGGAGAGTGGGCCAACGGCGACCCGCATCCGAACAACCTGAACGAAATGAGGTCGCCATGACCATTCCCCTGCTGAACCGCACAGCCGAGACCGACGTCCCGGTGCTCGATGTCCTGGCCGACCGCTGGAGCCCGCGGGCTTTCGCCGCCGACGACTCGATCGACGACACCCTTCTTGCGAGCGCACTCGAAGCCGCCCGCTGGGCCCCCTCGGCGAACAACACGCAGCCATGGCGCTTCATCGTCGCCCGCCGCGGCACCGAGGCGCACACCCGCATCCACGAGGCCCTGCTCGGCTTCAACCAGGTTTGGGCGGGCGACGCAGCGGTGCTCATCGTCGCGGTGGCCGAGACAGCGGACGCCGACGGAAGCCCGCGAGGCTTCGCGGCGTACGACCTCGGCCAGGCCGTCGCGCACCTGTCGGTGCAGGCGCACCACGACGGCCTCCACGTGCACCAGATGGGCGGCTTCGACCACGATGCCGTGCGCACGGCCTTCGACCTGGAGCCTCGCTTCGAGCCGCTGACCGTGGTCGCCCTCGGTTCGATCGGCGATCCGGCCACGCTTCCCGAGGCGCTCCAGGAGCGCGAGGCGGCACCCCGCGCGCGCCGGCCGTTGGCCGACTCGCTGATCGCCGCCTGACGGCTCAGCGCCCGCTCAGTCGATCGACAGGACCGACAGCACGTTCCCGGCGGGGTCGCGGAACCAGGCGATGTCAGTCCGGACCGGAACGCTCGCGGCGTCAGCCCTCGGATCGGGCGCTGTCCAGAGGTCGCTCCACGAGGACCCCGTCCGCGTCCGCCCAGACGTGCCGACCCGGTGCGAATCGCACTCCCGCGATGACGACCTCCACGTCGACCTCTCCGACGCCGTCCTTCGCGCTCTTGCGCGGGTTCGATCCGAGAGCCTTGACGCCGAGCGGCAGCATCCGGATCGCGTCGCGGTCGCGGATCGCGCCGTGCACGATGATGCCCGCCCAGCCGTTGTCGACGGCGGACGCGGCGATGAGGTCGCCGACGAGCGCCGATTCGAGCGACCCTCCCCCGTCGATCACGAGCACGGCCCCGTCGCCGGGACCCGCCAGGGTGGTCTTGACCAGCGCGTTGTCCCGCCGGCAGCGCACGGTGCGGATCGGCCCGTCGAAGGCGACCACGCCGCCGAGATCCTGCAGGGGGAGCGACAGCGAGTCGAGCGCGTCACCACGCTCGTCGTACAGGTCGGCCGTGGCGATCGTCATGCCCCCACGGTAGAGGCTCAGCGGGCGGCGGGCGGGTTCAGGTCGGGGTGCAGCGCGGTGAAGAGGGAGTACGGAGCCCCGTCCGGGTCGGGGCCGCGCTCCTTGAAGTCGTTGATCACCTCATAGAGACGCTGGGCGAGTTCCTCGCGGTGCTCCTCGTTGATCTTGAGTCCCAGCCACGTCGTGTCGACGTCGTCGGGCGGCAGACCTGCGATCTGCTGCAGGAAGGTCTCGACCATGACGAGTGACCCCCCGGGCATCGACGTGCGCCACGACAGTCCCGTCGCGCGGTACGGAACCTCGCGCGCACCCTGCGCGCCGGCGCGATCCGGCTCGGCGGCGAGGAAGCCGGTCTGAACAAGGGTGCGGACGTGGTGGAGCATCGTTCCGGGATTGATCCCCAGCAGTTCGGCGAGCTCCTTGTTCGTCCGCGACTCGAATGCGCACAGCCGCAGCACGCGCAGCCTCGTGGCGGAGCTGAGCGCGCGGATCCGCGCCTGCGCGGCCGGATCCCCCTCATCCAGGACGATCCGCTCTTCGGTCACGCCCCCATTCTAGGGGAGTGATTGACAGAACTCAATCAGTGGGCAAGACTGATTGGCATGTCCCAATCAGGCGAGACGGATGCCGGGAACCTGGCCGAGGCCAGGGCCGAGTCCGCCATCGGCACCTCGCGCGGGAGCATCGACGGCGCGGTCGAAGCCGATCAGAACCTGACCCGAGCTGAGCCGACGGAACCCGCGGCACCGAAAGGCTCCCTCTGGCGCGACCGCAATTTCCTGACGTTCTGGACCGGACAGGCCTTCAGCCAGTTCGGCGCCCAGATCACCGAGCTGGCCATCCCCGTGCTCGCGGTTCTCCTGCTCAATGCGAACGAGTTCGAGGTCGGCGTGCTGACGGCCGCCAACGTCGCGGCGTTCCTCGTCGTCGGGCTGCCCGCCGGAGCATGGATCGACCGCATGCGAAAGCGCCACGTGATGATCTGGGCCGACGCGGTGCGCGCGGTCACGCTCGGCGTCGTCCCGGTGCTGTGGCTCATGAACTCCCTTCACATCTGGCACCTCGTGGTCGTGGCGCTCATCATGGGCATCGCGACGGTCTTCTTCGACGTGTCGAACCAGAGCCTCGTCCCCTCCCTCGTGCGCCCCGGTCACATCGCCGAGGCGAACGGCAAGCTCCAGTCCACCGAGCAGCTCGCCAATCTGACCGGCCCCGCCGTCGGCGGCTGGCTGATCGGCATCATCGCCGCTCCGCTGGCGATCGTGGTAACCGTCGGCACGTACCTGGTCTCGTTCGTCGCGATGCTCTTCACCCGGGACACCGAGGTCAAGCGTGCTCCCGAGGACCACCAGCCGATCCACAAGGAGATCGGCGAAGGTCTGCGCTGGGTATTCGGCAACCCGCTGCTGCGGCGCATCGTTGCGACCACAGGCTTCGCGAACCTCTTCGGCACGATGGCGTTCACCCTGCTGCCGATCTACCTGCTTCGCGTGCTCGAGCTGAGCCCCACGCAGATGGGGATCATCTTCTCGCTCGGCGCGGTCGGGGGTCTGGTCGGCGCTGTCGCGACACCGCACATCGTCAAGTACTTCGGCGAGGCGCGCACCCTTCCGATCAGCGTGATCGGCTTCAGTCTCGCCCCTGTGCTGCTGCCGGTCGCGACGCTCGTGCCGCAGATCGCATTCCCGTTCCTGGTCGTGCAGATGTTCATCATGAGCTTCACCGTGCTGCTGTACAACATCACGCAGGTCACGTTCCGTCAGCGGATCACCCCGACCCGACTCCTCGGTCGGATGAACGCCTCGATCCGCTTCTGCGTATGGGGTGTGATGCCGATCGCGGCACTCGCCGCGGGGGCACTGGGCACGTGGATCGGCGTGGTGCCGACGCTGTGGATCGCGGCCGTCTTCGAGATGCTCGCCGGGCTGTTCGTCATCATCGGCCCCTTCTGGTCGATGCGCGATCTGCCGGACGCGGAGCCCTCCGCGCCCGAGCCGAACGAGACACGCGAGGACTGATCGCACAAGCCCTTCGCGTCTGCGCCCTCCCCGGCCTATCGTGAAGCATGACCGCACGCATCCTGTCGATCGGCACCGCGACACCGCCCACGACGATCACCCAGGATCGCATCCGCGACTTCTTCGCTCAGCAGCCCGGCACCGATCGGCTCACCCAGCGTCTGATCCGCGCGACTTTCGATGCCGCCGAGATCGAGCAGCGGCACACCGTGCTGGCCGAGCTGGGTGAAGACGGGGGCGACGGCATCTTCGCCGACTCGCGCGGCGTGCTCCGCTCGCCCGGCACGGCGCTGCGCAACGCCGAGTACATCCGCCTCGCTCCCGAGCTCTCGCTCCGTGCCGCGCACGAGGCTTTGGACGACGCGGGGGTCCCGGCATCCGACATCACCCACGTCGTGACCGTCTCGTGCACCGGATGCTTCGCACCCGGCCCCGATTTCCGCCTGGTCCGCGACCTCGGCCTGCCGGGGTCGACCGAGCGCTACAACCTGGGATTCATCGGCTGCGCGGCCGCGTTCCCCGGGCTGCGGGTGGCGGAGCGGCTGTGCGCCGCCCAGCCCGATGCGGTCGTGCTGGTGGTGTGCACCGAGCTGTGCAGCCTGCACATCCGGCCGAGCAGCTCGCCCGACCAGATCGTGTCGTCGTCGGTGTTCGCGGACGGATCGGCGGCCGCGATCGTCACCGCGGATCGCGGAGATCAGCCCGGGCTCGACCTCGAACGGTTCGGCACCGCTCTCACCACCGAGGGCGAACAGGACATGGCGTGGACGATCGGCGACGACGGGTTCGAGATGGTCCTCACCGGAGAGGTGCCCCGGATCATCGGGCGTGAGATCCGGGGCGCGGTCGACGGCTTCCTCGCGGGAGATGTCCCCAGCGCGTGGGCGGTGCATCCCGGCGGTCGCAGCATCCTGGATCGCGTACAGACGGGTCTGGAGCTGGAGCCCGACGCGCTTCTGGCCTCGCGGGCGGTGCTTCGGGACTACGGCAACATGTCCAGCGCGACCGTCATGTTCATCCTGCGCGAACTGCTGCACGATGACACGGTCGCTTCGGGCGCCCTGATCGCCGGACTCGCCTTCGGTCCTGGGCTGACCGTCGAATCGGCGTTGTTCACCAAGCGGACGGCGCCGGTGGCACTCGCCTCCGACAGCGGACGACACCTGGCAGCGGCAGGGTGAGCCTCGCACAGCGCGATGCGTCGCTGCTCGAACTGATGGACGACCCGGCGTGCGATCCCGACAAGCTGCGCGCCACACTCCGCCGGTTCGAGACGATCAACCGGCTGGTGTCACGATGGCGACGAATCTACCGGTATCGCATCCGCCCCTTCCTGGCGACGCTGGATAGGCCGGCGCGCGTCCTCGACCTCGGCTGCGGCGGCGGCGACGTGATCGCCCAGCTCGCGGCGTGGGCGGAGAGCGACGGCTTCTCCGTGGAGTGGGTCGGAGTCGACCCCGACCCGCGAGCGCTCGAGGTGGCGCTCACCCGCCCCGCTCCGCCACGGACGACCTTCCTCTGCGCGGACGGTGCCGACCTGCTCGCCGCCGGCGAGCGCTTCGACCTCGTGCTGTCCAATCACGTGGTGCACCACCTCACCCCGGGCGAGCTCGACGCATTCGTCGGCCAGTCGCGGGAGCTGTCACGCGGCATCGTGCTGCACAGCGACATCGAGCGGGGTCGCCTCGCCTACGCCCTGTACGCGATCGGGGTCACGCCGTTCGCTCCGGGAACCTTCCTGCGCACCGACGGACTGCGCTCCATCCGCCGCAGCTACCTGCAGGACGAGCTCGCCGCTGTGCTCGGAACGCCCTGGCATGTCGAGAAGTCCGCGCGGTTCCGCCTGCTGGCCGTGGCACCGGGAACAGGGTGACTGACGTCGTCGTCGTGGGCGCCGGCCCGGTCGGCACCCTGCTGTCGGCTGAGCTCGTCCGCCGAGGCGTCGACGTTCGCGTGCTCGAACGCCGCCCCACGGCAGGTCTGGGCACGCGCGCGATCGGGGTGCACGCGCCGGTGCTCGCCGCGCTCGAGGGGTCGGGCATCACCGAGCGGCTGCTCGAAAGGGCGCATCGGGTGCCGCGCGGCGAGGCCCGCGCCGGCGACCGCGTGCTCGGCATCGTGCGCTTCGACCGGCTCTCGACGCGATTCCCGTTCGTCGCGACGCTTCCGCAGGCCGAGACCGAGGCGGTCCTCGGCGCGGTCGCGCCCGAGCCCGAGCGTGGCGCCGAGGTGACCGCGGTGCGACCGGGCGGGTCGGGCGTGGAGCTGAGTGTGCGGCAGGCGGACGGAGCGCTCGAGGAGTTCACCGCGCCCATCGTGGTGCTCGCGGGCGGATGGACGGCGCGCGAGCTCGTATACCGCGACGGCCGCGTGCCGACGACGACCTATCCCGACCGGTACCTGATGTCGGATGTCGTCGTCGCCGACCGCACCGATTCCGACACCGCGATCGTCAACCTCGCTCCCGGCGGCGTGCTGGAGTCGTTCCCCCTGCCCGGGTCCTTGCGCAGGGTCGTGGCGTGGGATGCCGCGGCCGATCCTGCGGTCGACCTGGCGTCGGTGCGGGTGCAGCGACTGCAGGCCGCGCTGCGCACCCGCGGCGAGGGCTCGGTCGCCGATGCGGTGCAGACCGCGACGGCCTTCGGCATCCGTCGCGTGATCGCACCCCGGTTGCGCCGCGGGCGGCTGCTCGTGATCGGCGATGCGGCGCACGAGGTGAGCCCGATCGGCGGGCAGGGCATGAACCTCGGCCTGCTCGACGCGGTCGGACTGGCTCCGCTGCTCGCCCGGTGGGTGCACGAGCGCGCCGCGCCCGAGGCGGATCTGGCCGCCTGGGAGCAGCGCAGGGTGCGCTCTGCCGTGCGCGCCGGGCGACTCGCCGCCGTCAACACCGTGCTCGGCCGCCCCCGTCGCGGCTCGGCCGATCTCGCGCGCCGCTCCCTGGTGCGGGCAATGCTCGTGCCACCGCTGGGGCGCGGGTTCGCATGGGCCTATGCGATGGGTCTCGACGCCGGGCCCTGACGGCGCCGCAGCCGCGCTGCGGTCAAAGCGCGGGGAGAAACACGGCGCCTCGGCCCCTCAGTGGCGGGTGGAGTGCATTTCGTCCCGAGAGTTCGACGGCCGGGACCGCTCGACCTCAGCATCGGGTTCCCCTGCGCGAGCACGACGGGGCCGCTCAGGCGACCAGCGCCTGCCCCGTCGCAGCCAGCTGCACGCACAGCAGCAGCGAGGCGAGCATCACGAGGCGGAACACCCTTCGCCCCGGCGGCCGCACGAGCGCGAGCACCAGCCCGGCCGTGGCGATCACCACCACCCCGGCGAACGCGACGATGCCGAGCACGCTGAGCCCGGCATCCGGCCCGAGGAGCACCGCGACCGCCCCGGCGACGAGTGCGACCGCGGCCAGCACGGCCGATACGCGCCGGCCGAGCCGATGGGGAAGCCCCCGCACCCCGGTGCGCGCGTCGTCCTCGAAGTCGGGCAGCACATTCGTGAGGTGAACGGCGACGCCGAGCGCGGCTCCGGCGGCCCACGCCCACGGGGCGGCCAGGCTCGGCTCGGCGGCCGACAGCGTCACGAGCGAGGGAAGCAGTCCGAAGCTCACGATGAACGGCACCACCGAGAACGGGGTCGACTTGAGCCCAGCGTTGTACGCCCACGCCGACCCGAGCGCGATCAGATGCACGAGCCCCATCGGCGGGCTGAGCACGAATGACAGCACGAGCGAAAGGACCAGACACGCGGATGCCGCCACCCACGCGCTCCGCACCGACACGTCTCGCCGTGCGAGGGGCTTGTCGGCTCGCGCGTTGACGCGGTCGCGCGGCGCGTCGATCGCATCGTTCGAGATGCCGACCGAGAGCTGTCCGAGGAGGATCGCGAGTCCGAGCACGGCGATGCGCCACGGATCGAGGCCCGCCACCACGCCGAGCGTGACCGCGACGGTGGTGACGACGACGCTCGGCCCCGGGTGCGACGAGCGCCACAGTGCAGCGACCGGATGCACAGGCGCGCTCACGACGCTGCTCCCCGGCTCATCCGTCGAACGGGCGCCGCCAGCGCGCGATTCCGAGAACGGCGAAGACGACGATTGCGAGGTAGGCCAGCCCGATGACGATCGCCGCGACCGTGAAGATCGCCTCCGAGGTCTCGTACGAGATGGCGCCCCCCGACCAGGTGGTCACCGCCGAGTCGAGGTGCCCGCTGTCGCCCGAATCGGGGACCGTGAGCGAGGCCAGGAGGAATGCGCCCCACAGGACGAAGGTCGACACGTCGTAGCCGAAGCGCGTCGTCTTCTCCCGCCGAACGGTGCGATCGAACAGGGTCATGATCGGCGGCACCAGCAGGATCGCGACGACGAGGAGTCCGTACACGATTCCGACGATGCCCATCCACCCGATCTGCGCGCCGACCAGGCCGCGCCCGAGGAAGAAGAACAGCGGCAGGAGCACCGCCGCCACCCAGTGGGCGACGAACACGAAACGGCCGGTGCGCGCGATCTGCATGCCCCCGACCGTATCGCCTTCGCGAACTCAGTCCTCGAGCAGCTCGGCCTCGATGACCTCGTCGTCCGTGTTTTCGGGCGCTGCGGCCGGGCCGCTGCTGGTGAGCACGAGCGTCGACGCATCGGCGGCCACATCGACCCGCACGAGGTCGCCGTCGTGAACGCCGCCGGAGAGGATCGCCATCGCCAGGCGGTCCTGGATCTCGGACTGGATAAGCCGGCGCAGGGGCCGCGCGCCGAACACCGGATCGTACCCTCGCTCGGCGAGCCACGCGCGGGCGTCGGGCGTGACGGCCAGCGTCAGGCGACGGTCCTTCAGCCGACGCTGCAGCGCGAAGACCGTGAGCTCCACGATCTGGGCGAGGTCGTCTTCGGTGAGCGCCTGGAAGACCACGATGTCGTCGAGCCGGTTGACGAACTCGGGCTTGAACGCCTGGCGGACCAGTCCTTGCACGGCATCCCGCTTCTGCTCGATCGAGAGCGTGGGGTCGATCAGGATCGACGAACCGAGGTTCGAGGTGAGCACGAGAATGACGTTCTTGAAGTCGACCGTGCGCCCCTGACCGTCGGTGAGGCGGCCGTCGTCCATGACCTGCAGCAGCACGTCGAAGACCTCGGGGTGCGCCTTCTCGACCTCGTCGAGCAGCACCACGCTGTAGGGGCGCCGGCGCACCGCCTCGGTCAGCTGACCGCCCTGCTCGTACCCGATGTATCCGGGCGGGGCCCCGACCAGCCGCGAGACGGTGTGCTTCTCGCCGTACTCCGACATGTCGATGCGCACCATGGCGTGCTCGTCGTCGAAGAGGAAGTCCGCAAGCGACTTCGCCAGCTCGGTCTTGCCGACACCGGTCGGCCCGAGGAACAGGAACGAGCCGGTCGGCCGGTCGGGATCGCTGATGCCGGCGCGCGAGCGTCGCACGGCATCCGAGACCGCCTTGACGGCCTCCTTCTGCCCGATCAGTCGCCTGCCGAGCTCGGTCTCCAGATGCACCAGCTTCTCGGTCTCGCCCTGCAGGAGCCGGCCGACCGGGATGCCGGTCCACGCCGCGATCACGGCGGCGATGTCTTCGTCGGTGACCTGGTCGTTCACCATGCGGTCGCCCGCGGGCTCCTCGCGCTCGGCTTCGATCAGCTGACGCTCGAGCGCCGGGATCTCTGCGTACAGCAGCCGCGACGCCTTCTCGAGGTTGCCCTCGCGCTGCGCCCGCTCCGCCTGCATGCGTGCGGCGTCGAGCTGGGTCTTCAGGTCGCCGACGCGGTTCAGCGACGCCCGCTCCCGCTCCCAGCGCTCCTGCAGCCCGTTCAGCTGGGCCTGCTCCTTGGCGAGTGTCTCGCGAAGAGTCGCCAGGCGCTCCTTGGAGGCGTCGTCCTTCTCGCGCTTGAGCGCGAGCTCCTCGAGCTTGAGGCGGTCGACGTGCCGGCGCAGCTCGTCGATCTCCAGTGGGGCGGAGTCGATCTCCATGCGCAGGCGCGACGCGGCCTCGTCGATCAGGTCGATCGCCTTGTCGGGCAGCTGGCGGCTCGGAATGTACCGATTCGACAGGGATGCCGCGGCGACGAGTGCGGCATCCGCGATCGCCACCTTGTGGTGCGCCTCATAGCGCTCCTTGAGTCCGCGGAGGATCGCGACGGTGTCTTCGACCGTGGGCTCGCCGACGTAGACCTGCTGGAAGCGGCGCTCGAGGGCGGCATCCTTCTCGATGAACTCGCGGTACTCGTTGAGCGTGGTCGCACCGATCATGCGAAGCTCGCCCCGCGCGAGCATGGGCTTGAGCATGTTGGATGCCGCGACCGACCCCTCGCCGCCGCCCGCGCCCATCAGCACGTGCAGCTCGTCGATGAACGTGATGATCTTGCCGTCGGACTCGGTGATCTCCTTCAGAACGCTCTTCAGGCGCTCCTCGAATTGACCGCGGTACATCGCGCCGGCGACCAGCGCCGAGATGTCGAGGGTCACGAGCTCTTTGTCCTTGAGCGACTCGGCGACGTCGCCTGCGACGATGCGCTGCGCGAGCCCCTCGACGACGGCGGTCTTGCCGACGCCGGGCTCGCCGATGAGCACGGGGTTGTTCTTCGTGCGTCGGGTGAGCACCTGGCTGACGCGGCGGATTTCGCTGTCTCGCCCGATGACGGGGTCGAGCTTTCCCTGGCGGGCGCGATCGGTGAGGTTGATCCCGAACTGCTCGAGGGCGCTCTGCTGCTCCTCCTGACCGGGCTGCTGCGTGGCGTTCATGCGTCTCCTGAAGTCCTGTCTCCGGCTCCGATCAAACTTGAGCCGTGTTGACTCAAGTTTAGCAGAAGGATGGATGCCGCGGCAATGCGCGTCAGCGGCGCTGCTCTTCCAGCGCATCGGCGTACGCGCGCCGCACGGTCTCGCCGATCCACTCGTTGCTGCGGTAGACGTTGCGTTCGCCGAGTTCATCGGCCAAGCCGCTTGCCTCGATCTGATCGAGGACGCGTTTCTCGCTGACCACCAGCTTCAGCGAGGAGTCCGCGTCGCGCAGGCTGTGTGCGTAGCGGCGCAGCACTTCGATCAGCGAGAGCCCGATCTGGTCGGTTCCCCGCAGGCGGATGATCACCACGGCGCCCGTCGAGGAGCGGCTGACCACGGGCAGCTGATTCTCGAAGATGGGTGCGCTCGCGAAGAACAGGCTGCCGTACGGCTGGAGGATGACGACCGCGCCTTGCGCGATCGTCTGAGGTGGGTCGCTCTCGCGGATGCGCCCTCCCTCGAGGACGTGAACCTGGCGGACGCGCACGTGATTGGACTGCTGGGCGACGAACAGGATGATGCCCATGCCCACGCCGACGAGCACCGCGAACTGAAGGGGCACGACAAGGGTCAGACCGAAGGTGACGGCCATGACGGCGGTCGGCAGCGGGCCGCTCTTGATCACCGAGAAGATGCGGCTGGGCTTGATCGCGCCGATGCCGATCACGATCAGCAGACCCGCGAGGGCGGGCATGGCGACGTAGCCGACCAGGTCGGCGGCGAAGAAGATCACCGATGCCATCACCGCACCGGCGACGACGAAAGCAAGCCTCGTCTTCGCGCCGGCGGCGGTGATGAGCGACGATCCCGACATCGACCCGCCCACCGGCATCCCCTGGAAGAGCCCTGATGCGATGTTGCCCGCGCCCTGCCCGATGAAGTCGCGCGATGTGTCGGCGGGCTTGCCGTCGGGTGCGGGCAGGCCCGCCGAGACCGCGGCGCCCTGCACGAGACCGACGAAGGCCAGGGAGAACGCGGGAAGCATCAGGAACACGACGTCGTTCACCTGCGGGAGGACCGGTGCAGGCAGCCCGTTCGGCACGTCGACGATGTCGTTGAGCAGCAGCACCGGAGCCCCCAGCCACTGATTCAGCAGCACGGCGAGTCCGGAGCCGAGCACGACGGCGATGACGAGTCCGAGGGATCCGACCGGCGTCCGGCGGAAGAGGTAGATCAGCGCGATGACGAGCAGGCCGACCGTCACCGACGCGATGCTCCACTGCGGGACGTGCACGAGCAGATCGAAAAGCTTCGTCAAGCGGTTCACGCCCTCGGAGGCGAAGCCGGTGAAATTCGACAGCTGGCCGAGGATGATGTTCACCCCGACCGCGGTGATGAATCCGGTCATCACGGCCGTCGGCACGAACCGCACCAGGCGACCGCCGCCGAGCAGGCCGGCGACGATCATCACGATTCCGGTCATGATCGCGAGCGTGAACAGTGCCCGGTCCGGATCGGGCAGGCTCTGGAGGTCCGAATCCGCGACGATCAGCGCCATCGCACCCGTCGCCTGCACGGCCATCAATGTGCTGCTGGTGAAGAAGGTCGCTCCGACCATTCCGAAGAGGTAGGCGTACAGGCCCGACAGCGGGTTCAGGCCCGCGAGGAGGCCCGCCGCGAGTCCGTCCGGCACGGCCTCGATGCCCAGCACGAGCCCCGACACGGCATCCTTGCCGATCGTCTTCCGAGAGAACAGCTTCCGCAGCCGCGCGCGCACGCTCACACGCTATCGAAGGCGGGCGGGCAGCGTGTGCGTCAGGCGGCCGAGCCGGCCAGCTCGGCCTCGCGCTCGGCCGCACGGCGCTCGAGCGCCGACCCGCCCATGCCGATCTCGCAGCAGAACGTCGCCCGGTACGCGGTCGGGGTGGTTCCCAGCACGCGGGAGAAGTTCTGACGGAGGACGGATGCCGAGCCGAAGCCGCATTCGTAGGCGATCCGGTCGAGCCCGAGATCGGTCTGCTCGAGCAGCCGCTGCGCGTGGATGATCCGCTGGCGACCGAGCCACGCCGCCGGCGTCGTTCCGTAGTCGGCCTTGAATCGCCGGGCGAACGTGCGGGGCGACATGTGCGCCTTCGTGGCGAGCTGGTCGACCGTGAGATCCATCCGCAGGTTCTCCAGCATCCAATCGGTCACCGGTGCGAGCGACAGGTTCGCGACTTCGGGCAGCGGGTGACGGATGAACTGCGCCTGTCCGCCGTCGCGCTGGGGCGGCACCACCATGCGGCGGGCGATCGTGTTCGTCATCTCGGCGCCCAGCTCCTGACGCAGCAGGTGCAGGCACGCGTCGAGGCCGGCGGCCGTTCCGGCGCTCGTGATGATGCGACCGTCCTGCACGTACAGGACGTCGGGGTCGACGTCGATCGACGGGTACATCTCCATCATGGTGTCGGCGTACATCCAGTGCGTGGTCGCGCGGCGTCCGTCCAGCACACCGGCCGCGGCCAGGATGAACGACCCGCTGCACACGCTCAGCAGCCACGCACCGCGCGCGGCCGCGTGCCGGACGACGTCGAGCACGCGCGGGTCGGTACGACCCCACCATTCCCGCGGCGTCGGCGAGACCACCACGAGGTCGGCTTCGTACGCGAACGACAGGTCGTTGTCGACGTTGAGCGAGAATCCGAGCTTCGACTGCACGACACCGGGTTCGGGTGTCACGATGCGGAAGTCGAAGTTCGGGATGCCGTCATCCGTACGATCCAGGCCGAACGCCTCGCACGCGACGCCGAATTCGAACGGGGCGAATCCGTCTTGGACGATGACGGCGACGGTCTTCATGTGGGCTCCTCGGATGATCTCGCTCATGAGAGCGGTCGTGGCAGTTTTCGTGCGACGTATGTCCATTCTGCCACTCGTGGCCGAATCACGTCAAGCGTAGCGTTTCTGCCATGTTGATGATCATTGTTCTCTCAGCCCTTGCCGCCTACGCGCTCGGCGCGTCGATCGTCGCTCTCACGAACGACGGCTTCCACCGGGTGCGCACCGATTACACCCGCCTCCCCTAGCCGCGGGCACGGTCGTAGACCGCCACCATCGCCGCCGTGCGCGACGACTGGCGGAACCGCTCGCGGATCGACGGGTCGGGCGTCGGTGCCGTGCCGGCCACGATGTCGGCGGCCGCGGTGCGCAGAGCCTCGGCCAGGGCCGCGGTCGTCGCCTCCGCCACCGGCCAGTGGCCCGGGCCCAGTTCCGCCGCGATGTCGGGGTCGCTGACTACCGAGGGGGTGCCCAGCGACGCGGCCTCGAACACCGTCATGCCCTGCGTCTCGAAGCCGATCGAGGTCTGCACGACCGCATCGGCCGCGGCGATGCGGCGGAGCGTCTCGGCATACGGCATCCGACCGGAGTAGACGACGGATGCCGCCGGCCTCAGCCTCTCCACCAGCCGGCGTGCCGCCTTCTCCTGGCCCCCGCCCCCGATGACCTCGACCTCCGCGTCGATGTCCGACTCTGCCACCGCCTCCAGGAAGGGGAGGAGCCGCTTCTCGGGGCTCATGCGCCCGAGCCAGACGAAACGGGGCAGACCGGGAGCCCGCACGGCGGGACCGGCCACGAGGACGGCATCCAGCACGTCGTCGTCGATCCCGTTCCACACGTCGATGACCGGCTCCCCCAGGACGGTGACCACGCCGTGATCCTGCAGCCGCCGCGCGAAGTGCGCGGACGGCGCGGTCACGGCATCCGACACCGCCGCGAAGCGGCCGAGGTACGCCCATCCGTCGCGTCCGCCCGCTCTCAGCGCGCGGACGTGCTTCAGTGCCCGCCGCTGCCACGCGTTCAGCACCCGGAGCACGAGCCGAGGG